>JAEUQO010000433.1 GCA_016789605.1 Acidobacteriota bacterium | reverse complement strand
GCTGTTACGATTTAGATCAGATTTCATTTTGGCGTACGGGTTTTGCCACAGAGGCACAGAGCCACAGAGGTTTCTAAGTATTTCTCTGAGCCTCCGTGGCTCTGTGGCCAATCCGTAAAGCGAATTGAAAAACGATCTAGGTTGCGACACGACAAACCGGAGATTTGGGGAGCGTAAATGATCAACGCAGTGATTTTTGACATGGACGGCGTCTTGCTCGATTCAGAGCCTTTTTGGCAGGAATCGCAAATCGCCGTGTTTGCACAGGTCGGCCTGACCATCACGCACGAAATGTGTTTGGCCACGATGGGGCTGCGCATTGACGAAGTGGTGGATTACTGGCGCCGGAAGCACGGATTGCAAAACGCGCCCCCGGGCGAACTGGAAGCGCGCATCATTGACGGTGTCGTTCAGCGCATTTTGCAGCGCGGCGAAGCCAAAGAAGGCGTTTGGCACGCGTTGTCCTTTTTCCGCAGCCGCGAGGTGACAGTCGCGTTGGCGTCATCGTCGGCCTATCGCATCATTCGCGCGGTGCTCGACCGGTTTCAACTGGGCGACAAATTCGATTGCGTGTATTCGGCGGAAGAGGAGCCGTATGGCAAACCGCATCCGGGTGTGTATCTGACCACGGCGCAGAAACTGGCAGTTCGTCCGGTCGCATGCCTGGCCATCGAAGATTCATTCAATGGCGTGCTGGCGGCCAAAGCCGCGCGCATGAAATGCATCGCCATTCCGGATGAGTTCGGGCGGCGTGATCCGCGTTTTGTCATTGCCGACGCCCGGCTTGAATCGCTGCAAGAAATAGGCGCGACCGTTTGGGACAAACTTGAACATGGCAACTAAAGACGAACACAGCAACGGCATCACCGTCGCGCGCAACAAGGCGCGCGACGCGGAGCAGGACGCGAAGTTTTATTCCTTTGCCAAGCTGGATCAATACACGTTCAAACAGCGGTTGATCATCCGCCTGGCGGGCCTGGTGTTGTATTGGTTGATTCGCGTTTTGGGGGCGACCGTGAAATTCAAGGTCACCGGTTGGGAACACCACACCGAAAGCGAACCGCTGGTGTATTGCTTCTGGCATAACCGCATTCCGATTGCGACCTATTTCTGGCGACAGCGCGGCATTGTGGTAATGTCTTCGCAAAGCTTTGATTCGGAATATATCGCACGCTTCATTCAGCGCTTTGGGTACGGCACGGCCAAGGGCAGTTCGACGCGCGGCGCGCGTGCCGGATTGATTCAAATGATTCGCGCCGTGCGGGCAGGGAAAAGCGCGGCCTTTACCGTGGATGGTCCGCGCGGGCCGATTTATGTCGCCAAACCAGGCGCGTTGTTGCTGGCGCAAAAAGCCCAGGCGGCCATCTTGCCGTTTTCAATTTCGCTCAGTCGCTGCTGGCGCTTGCCCAGTTGGGACAAAATCGAAATTCCCAAACCCTTTGCCACGGCGCACGTCGTCATCGGTGAACGCATTTATGTGCAAGACGCCGACGATGAGCGCGAACAAACGCGCTTTCAGCACGTATTGGAAGAGTTGCGGGATCGTAGCGACGCGCTGGCCAGAGAGGTTTCTTGACAGCTTCGGAAGGCCAAACTTAGAATCGCCGCTCAATTCCGCAAGAAAATCTGGCCACTGCAACGGAGAAACAAGTTGTACAGCGAAGACTCATCAGGACAATTCATGGGCGGTCGAGTTGCGCCCAAACCAATGCCCTTGGGACGCACGCTGGCCGCCTGTGCGGCCACGTTCATCCTGCCCGGCCTGGGACATATCGTGCTCGGCAAATTTGTGCGCGGCGCTTTGCTCGGCGTGGTGATCATTGCCTTGTTCGTGCTCGGCTTTGTGATGGAAGGCCATCTTTACAAACCCGAAGGCATGGAATGGCTGACGTGGTTTTTCACCGTGCTCGATGCGGGGATGGGCCTGCCATATTTTGCCTGTTTGGCTGCCGATTGGGGCGTACAGGTCACGCCGGAACAGGCGGCCAAAGTCACGTTTGAATATGGCAACACGTTTTTGTGTGTGGCGGGTGCGCTGAACATGCTGTCGGCGATGGATGTTTACGACATCGGCGTGGGGAGGAAGGCATGACGCATTTTTTGGCAATGATCCTGTTCAGCCTGCTGGTGTCGGTCGCGTTCGCGGTGCTTTCGGTGGAACATCACACGACCGCCGAACGCGTGAAATACGGCTTGAAAGTGTTTGGCTATTTTGTCGGAATCGGCTTTCTGATTGCCTGGGTGTTATACCCATTGCCGCTCTAAGCGTGCGGGATGAGGGATGACGGACGACGGATGAAGCGGGGTTTTGCGTCGCCAAGACGCGCTTGAAACTCCTTCTTCTTCCTGACTTCTTCCTCCCTCATTCTTTTTTGTTTGTATGCAGTTTTTGTTTGTATGCAGTCGCAAAAGTTCACCCTGATGTTGGAATCGGTGCGGCGTCTGATGCGCAGTGGCGCAACGGCGCGCGCCTTGAACGTTTTGCGCAAAGGACGTCCGGCAGACGTGGCGCAAGTGCTGCACGCGCTCAACGATCTGGATCGGCACGCGGTGTTTACGGCGCTGGCGCGTTCAGACACCAAACTGGCGGCGGCCAGCATCAGCGAAATGAGCCTGGCCGAAAGCGTCGAATTGCTCAAGACGCTGGCTGCCGAAGAAATCGCCCAGGTTTTGCAGGAACTGCCCTCGGACGACGCCGCGCTGTTTGTCGCCGAACTGCCCGAAGAGTTGCGCGAAAGTTTGCTGGATTTGATGAAGGTCGAGGCTTCGACCGAAGTCCAGGAATTGCTCAGCTTTGCCGAAGGCACCGCCGGGCGCATGATGACGCCCAATGTCTTTGCCCTGCGCGAAGACCTAACCGTTAGCGAAGCTATCTCTGCCATTCAACGCGCCAGCCGCGATGTCGAAATGGTCTATTACCTTTACGTCGTGGATGAGCGAAACCATCTGGTTGGCGTGCTCAATTTGCGGCAATTGTTGCTGGCGCCGCCCACGACGTCGCTAAAAAAGGTGATGGGCACGGATGTCATCAGCGTGCGCACTGACACCGAACAGGAAGAAGTCGCGCGCGTGGTCGCGCGGTACAACTTGCTGGGCGTTCCGGTCGTAGATGAAGAGAACAAATTGGTCGGTATCGTAACCGTGGACGACGTGCTCGACGTCATTCGTGAAGAAGCGACCGAAGACATTTATGCGCTCTCTGGCGTCAGTTCCGAAGAAAGCGTGCAAAGTTCGCCGCTGCGTTCCGTGCGTTTGCGGTTGCCCTGGTTGCTGGTCAATTTGGCGACCGCGTTTCTGGCGGCTTCCGTGGTTCATTTGTTTGAAGAAACCATCGAGAAGGTGGTTGTGCTGGCCAGCCTGATGCCCATTGTCGCCGGAATGGGCGGAAATGCCGCGACGCAAACGCTGGCCGTAACCGTGCGCGGGTTGGCGCTGGGCGAAGTCGCCTGGGAAAACAGCCGCCGCGTGTTGTTGAAAGAGTTTTTGGTCGGTTTGGCCAATGGCATCGTGAACGGATTGGTCGCCGGACTGATCGTTTGTTTGCGCTTTGGGTTTTCGGCCAAAGCGGCGTTGATCGGCGGCATTATCGCGTTGGCAATGGTCAACAACATGGTGATTGCCGGCATCGCAGGCACCTTGATCCCGCTGGTGTTGAAAAAACTGAAAGCCGATCCGGCGCTGGCTTCGACGGTGTTTGTCACCACGTGCACGGATGTCGGCGGGTTTATGTCGTTTCTGGGACTGGCCACCTGGCTGATCAAGTTTTTGAAATAGGCGTTCTAACCTGAGCGAGGCGCAAAAGTAGCTTATGGATTACACCGTCAAGGCCGCCATCGCGATTGGCGTGCTCCTCATTTTGGGGCTGATTTGGGCTGTCTGGAAATTTGCCTTCCGTCTGGTCAAGCACGTGATTTTTGCACTGATACTGGGCGGCGTTTTTGCCGGCACGTACTGGTATCGAATGCGCGCTCCGGGACCTGACCCTGCTATCGGTAAACACGCCTATCTAAAGGAGAACGGACGATATCTGGGTGTGGTCGAAGGGCAAGGCGAAGACAGCCGCCGCGGCGAAGTCTGGTCCATCCGTTTGCCGGGCGGTTACCCGAAAATGTATGGCAAAGTGCGCGTCGTTCTGAAAGATCAGCGTGATCTGGCTTCCGAACCAACGCCCGAACCTGAACCGACTGCCACGCCAACGGCTGCGCCTAAAGCGAAAACAGCCAAACCGGCTGCGGCGTCTGCCGGGGCAAAAAAAGGCTGAGCGCGCAAGGAAACCGTCGCCGGTTGAGAAGTTGGTCAAGCCAGTTTAGACTACGCGCTTGGTCGCTCGCCGCCGGGCGTGACCTGGGCAGACCAAGGCAGACCAAGGCAAAGAAGATCAATTATGCCGCTGCACGACACCGAAGCTTTTGTGCTTCGCACTTTCTCCCTCAAGGAAGCTGACAAAGTCTGTGTCTTTTTCACGCGTAAGGCAGGGAAAATTCGCGGTGTTGCACACGGCGCGCGCAAATTGCGCAGCCGGTATGGGGCCAGTCTGGAACCTTTCACCGAAGTCTCGCTGACGTACTTTGAAAAAGAAAATCAGGAACTGGTCGCGCTTTCACAGTGCGAGATTTTGCGCTCGCAATTCCAGGAAGGATTGAGCAGCGAACGGCTTGGCGTTTTGCATTATCTGGCAGAACTGGTGGATTCCTTTCAACCGGAACACGAACCGAACGAGACGGTTTATCGCTTGATTGCCGCGACGATTGGTGCTTTGCCCGAAGCCAGAATTGAAACGCTGCCGGTGTTGGTGCGGTATTTTGAAATCTGGACCCTGAAACTGGCGGGCTTCTTTCCCGAATGGCGCACTTGCGGATTGTGCGAACGAGAACTGGTTGCGCATTTGCCGGTCTGGTTGACCAACGAAGGTATTCCGCAATGCATTGATTGCAGTGGCCGTATGGGAGAGGAATTGTCGCCTGCGGTATGGCGCGTGATGCGCGACATTCTCACCCAGGCACCCAGCCGGTTTTTGTCAGTGCCGCGCGAGGCGCGCTTGTTACAACAAATCGGCGGCGTGGCCACACGACTTATCCATCGCGTGCTCGAACGCGAGCTGAGATCATACGAAGTTCTGGACCGGTTGCGGCCGGTCGAAATCGCATAGACAACATTTAGACCGTATTGACATAAGTTACGATGGAATAACGGCTTCAGGCGGCGGAACGCAAGACGCGCCATTTCGCCTCAAGCAATGTTCCGGAATTTCCCGAGGAGATGACGATCAACAATGAGTAAAAAGTACGTTTATACCTTTGCCAACGGGCAAGCCGAAGGCAATACGACCATGAAGGATTTGCTCGGCGGCAAAGGGGCGAATCTGGCTGAGATGACCAACGCCGGGTTGCCGGTTCCGCCAGGTTTCACCATCACGACCGAAGCCTGTAACGCCTATTACGCCGAAGGTGAAAAATTCCCCGAAGGCATGTGGGATCAAGTCCTGACGGCGCTCAAGAGCACCGAAGCCGTTACCGGCAAACAATTCGGCGGCGGCGAAAATCCGTTGCTGGTTTCTGTCCGTTCGGGCGCGAAATTTTCGATGCCGGGCATGATGGACACCGTGCTCAACCTCGGGTTGAACGACGACACGCTCAAAGCCCTGGCCGCGATGACGGGCAATGACCGTTTCGCGTGGGACGCGTATCGCCGCTTCATTCAGCTGTTCGGCAAAATCGTGCTGGGCGTGGATTCCGAAAAATTCGAGCACGTGTTTGAAGGCTACAAGCACAAACTCGGCGTCAAAGAAGACACCGCGGTTGATGCGGCTACGCTCGAACAAGTTGTGGCTGATTACAAAGTGCTGGTCAAGAAAGAAACCGGCAACCCGTTCCCGACAGATCCGCTGGAACAGTTGAAATACGCAATTCAAGCTGTGTTCGCTTCGTGGAATGGCCGCCGCGCCAAAGACTATCGCCGCATCAACAAGATTGACGACAACCTCGGCACCGCAGTGAACGTGCAAACGATGGTCTTCGGCAACCTCGGCGAAGATTCCGGCACCGGCGTCGCTTTCACCCGCGACGTTTCGACGGGCGAAAACGTGCTTTACGGCGAATACCTGCAAAACGCGCAAGGCGAAGACGTGGTCGCGGGCATCCGCACGCCGAAGAAAATCGCGCAACTGCACGAAGAAATGCCGGAAATGTACAACCAGTTTGCCGCTTTGGCGCAACGCCTGGAAACGCACTACAAAGACGTGCAAGACCTTGAGTTCACCATCGAAAAAGGCAAGCTGTATATGCTGCAAACGCGCAACGCCAAGCGCACTGCGGCAGCCGCCGTCAAGATCGCGGTGGATCACGTCAAAGAAGGCGTGATTGACAAGCGCACCGCCATCACGCGCGTCGAACCCGCGCAGCTTGATCAATTGCTGCACCCGCGCATTGACCCGAAAGCGACACTGAACGTCATCACAACGGGCCTGCCCGCTTCGCCCGGCGCAGCGACCGGCACCGCCGTGTTCGATCCGGATGAAGCCGAAAACATGGCGAAAGACGGCAAGAAAGTCATTCTCGTCCGCACCGAAACTTCACCCGAAGACTTCCACGGCATGGTCGCGGCGCAAGCCATTTTGACCTCGCGCGGCGGTATGACTTCACACGCGGCAGTGGTCGCGCGCGGCATGGGCAAATGCTGCGTGGCGGGCGCTGGCGATGTGAGCGTGGATTATGCCAATCAGCAATTCACGGTCGGCGATGTTGTCGTCAAGAAAGGCGATTCGATCACGCTGAACGGTTCGACCGGCGAAGTCATTCTCGGCGAAGTGCCGCTCATCAAACCCGAAATCAGCGGCGATTTCCGCACGTTGATGGAATGGGTCAACGAATACCGCAAGCTCGGCGTGCGCGCCAACGCTGACACGCCGCACGATTCCGAAGTCGCGCGCGGTTTTGGCGCTGAAGGCATCGGCCTTTGCCGTACCGAACACATGTTCTTCGAAGGCGACCGCATTGATAGCGTGCGTCAGATGATTCTGTCTTCGGCGGATTTCAAGAAACTCGAAGGCGAACTCGCTGTTGCTAAAGCCGAATTGGAAAAGGCCGGCGGCGACAAGAAAAAAGACGCGGCCAAGCGCGTCAAAGACCTGGAAAAGAAAATTGCCAAACCTGAAGCGCTTTA
Organism: Acidobacteriota bacterium; assembly: GCA_016789605.1. Classification (GTDB taxonomy): domain Bacteria; phylum Acidobacteriota; class Blastocatellia; order RBC074; family RBC074; genus RBC074. The sequence goes on along the minus strand of JAEUQO010000433.1, from coordinate 53,390 downwards.
CAAAGGTGCATTGGCGGCGTTGCTCGAATTGCAGCGCGGCGATTTCATCGGCATCTTTCAGGCGATGGACGGCTTCCCGGTCACGATCCGTACGCTCGATCCGCCGCTGCACGAATTCGTGCCGCACGATGACAAGACGCTGAAAGAACTCGCGGCCAAGATCAAGATGCCGTTCAAGGAAGCGAAAGCCAAAGTCGAATCCTTGCACGAATTCAACCCGATGCTCGGCCATCGCGGCTGCCGCTTGGGCATCATCTATCCCGAAATCACCGAGATGCAGGCGCGCGCCATTTTTGAAGCCGCCGTCATCGTCCAAAAAGAAGGCAAAACGGTGAAGCCGGAAATCATGATTCCGCTCGTTGGCAACGTAGCCGAACTCAAGCTGCAAGCCGATGTCGTCCGTCGCGTTGCTGGTGAAGTCTTCGAGAAGGAAGGCGTCACCGTCGAATATCTCGTCGGCACGATGATCGAAGTTCCGCGCGCGGCGCTCACGGCCAATCAAATTGCCGAAGTCGCCGAGTTCTTCAGCTTCGGCACCAACGACTTGACGCAAATGACGATGGGCTTGAGCCGCGACGATTCCGGCAAATTCCTCCCGGCGTATGTCGAGAAGAAAATTTACGGCGACGATCCGTTCCAGGTGCTGGATCAAACCGGCGTCGGCCAATTGGTGGACATCGGCATCCAGAAAGGCCGTTCAACCAAAGCCAACCTGAAAGTCGGCATCTGCGGCGAACACGGAGGTGATCCCACGTCGGTGATTTTCTGCCACAAGGTGGGCATGAACTACGTGAGCTGCTCGCCCTATCGCGTGCCCATCGCGCTTCTGGCGGCGGCACACGCAGCCATTGCTGATGAAACCGGCGCGGCGGCAAGTTCGGCGACGGCGTAATTGCGCTGACAATGCCAGTGCCATTTGGCCTGGCAACGGTAAAGAGGGTGGACGAATCAGCAGGTTCGTCCACCCTCTTTTTTTAACTGCTTTTTGTCAAAAATAACGGGCACAAATGTCTCGGTGGTGAGGTCTAAAGAAAACGCCCCACTCAATCAGCGCAAAAGGAGATTACATATGCGGAGAACGCGTGTCGTTAAATGTGTCGCGTTGTTTTTCTCGGTCGTCTTGTTCTTTTCGACGGTTTGGGCAACGACCTGGGCCGACAGAGAGTTTGTGTGTCCGGTCTGCAAAACGAAAAACACCTTTGGCGTCGTGGCCAGTTATGGCAGCTACATTTATCAGTGGCCGTCCAAATACCAGTTCATCTATTGGCCGTTGACGGATGAACACGTCGTATACAGTTGCAAGAACTGCTATCTCTCGCTGCTGATGTGGGACTATGACAAGCTACCGCCGGAAAAAATCCCAGCCATCAAAGACGCCCTCAACGGAACTCGGATCGAAGGCGATTACAAACGCTATACGGCAATCCCCATGTCGGTGCGGCTGGATATCGCGGAGAAAGTCTATGCGCAATTAGACAAGGATGATGAGTTTTGGTGCGAATTTTATCGCGTCAAGGGGTATCACTACAGCGTGGAAAATAATCAGCCCAAAGCAGATGAAGCGCGTAAAAAAGCATTGGAGCTCGCCACCCGGCAACTTTCCGGCAAACCCGGCACAGTTCCTGTGAAAGAGCTATGGCTGATCTCAGGCGCGATGAAGCATTTTCTGGGGGATGACAAAGGCGCTGTGGGCGATCTGAATACGGCGCTCAAGACCAAATACGAGAATAAGAAGCTGGACAAAGAGCAAAACCGCAACGGCGAAAACAATCTGTCAGCGCTTGCCAAGGAATATATCGGTAAGATTCAGGGGCCGCAAAAGCCGCGCTTGATGAAGGAGTAAGAGACCGGCGCGCGTTTTTTTCGAAATGCGGATTGGAAAAGTGCTTTTCCAGTCCGCATTTTTCTTTGTCAGGTTGTTCAATTCGCTTGTTGCTGAAGCAACTCGCGCACGCGCTCCACGTCGTCCGGCGTGTCTACACCTAGGGAACGGTGCGTCACGCGAATGACCTTGATGCGATAGCCGTGTTCGAGCGCGCGCAACTGTTCCAGCAGTTCGGTTTGTTCCAGCGGAGTCGGCGACAGGTTGGCGAAGGTCAGCAAAAATTCGCGCCGGTAAACATACAAACCGGTGTGTTTGGCGTAGGTCAGAAGCAAATCGGGTTCGGCGGTGAAGGTGGCTTCGAGCGAGCCGTGCAATTGCACGGCGGCACGCGGGAAGGGGATCGGATTGCGAGAAAAATACAGCGCGTAGCCGGTTTGATCCGTCACCACTTTGACCACATTGGGGCTGAGCACATCTGCGGCAGAAAGAATCGGTTCGCAGGTCGTGCTCATCATCAGTGCGCGGTCGGTCAACAAAGGCGCTACCGCTGCGTCAATGGTGCCGGGATCAATCAACGGTTCGTCGCCCTGCACGTTGACGATAATTTCGGCGTCGAGTTGGGCGGCGACTTCTGCCAGCCGGTCTGTGCCCGTCGGGTGATCGGGCGAAGTCATCAGCGCTTCTTCGCCCGCAGCGGCGACGGCGGCAAAAACGCGCTGGTCGTCGGTGGCCACAATGACGCGGCTGACCGATTGCGCCTGTTTGGTACGTTCGACGACATGCAGGATCATTGGCTTTCCGCCAAGATCGAGTAAGGGTTTGCCCGGCAGACGCGTCGAGGCGTAGCGGGCAGGGATCACAGCGACGACTTTGGTTGGCATGAAGGGATTGTAGCCCAGCCTTTCTTCGGCGGCCATAGAGGGCGTTTTCTTCAGCAAGACGCTAAGGCCTTCACTTTCTCGAAATTACTGCTTTCTTTTTCGCAACCGAATCTTTTAATATCTACCTGCCTAATTCATAAACCGCTGCTTTTCTATCCGTTAAGAGTTTTATGGGATTTGCCACGAACGCCATCCATGCAGGACAACCACCGGACCCTTCAACCGGCGCGATCATCACACCGATCTATCAGACTTCGACCTATGTGCAAGACGCCTTGGGGCAGCACAAAGGGTTTGAATACGCCCGCACGCAAAATCCGACGCGTCTTTCGTTGGAACGCAATCTGGCGGCGCTCGAAGGTGGCCAGGCGGCGCACTGTTTTGCTTCTGGCATGTCGGCGATAGACACCGTGATGAAGCTGCTCAAGGCAGGCGATCACGTGATTGTGTCGGAAAACACCTATGGCGGGACTTATCGCTTGTTTGAACGGGTGTGGCGGGATTTCGGACTGGATTTCACTTATGTGGATACAACCGAAGCCATCCACGTGGAAAGCGCGTTGCGTGATGAAACGAAGATGGTCTTTCTGGAAACGCCGACCAATCCCATTATGGCGGTTGCTGATCTGGAGGGAATCGGGCAGTTGACCCAGGCCCACGGTATTCGGTTGGTCGTGGATAACACGTTTATGAGTTCGTATTTCCTGCGTCCGATTGAATGGGGAGCAGATTTGGTCGTCCATTCGACCACGAAATATTTGAACGGACACAGCGACAGCGTCGGCGGCGTGATTGTTTCCACCAGACCGGAAGACGCTGAACGCATTGGTTTCTTGCAAAATGCTGTCGGCGCGATTTTGTCGCCATTTGATTCCTGGCTGGTTTTGCGCGGCACCAAGACGCTGGCTGCTCGTATGCGTCAGCACGACGAAAATGGCCGTCAGGTCGCCAACTTTCTGGCGGATCATCCCAAAATTCAGAAGGTGTATTATCCTGGTTTGGCGCAACATCCACAGCACGAACGTGCACAGCGGTTGTTTTCCGGTTTTGGAGGAATGATTGCCTTTGAAACGGGTTCTCTTGCGGCTGCGCGCGCGGTGTTGGATAATGTCCGCCTCTGTGCGCTCGCTGAAAGTTTAGGCGGCGTTGAAACATTGATCTCTCATCCGGCGACGATGACGCACGCCTCGGTTCCCGCTGCACAACGTGCCCGTTTGGGCATAACCGATGGTCTGGTGCGGATTTCTGTCGGAATCGAAGACGTAGAAGATATCATCGCGGATTTAGACGCGGCACTACAACGAGCGTAGACAGTTACTCCTGCTAAGTATCTGTCACTCACATGACTATGGCCGACTACCCATCCATCAATCTAGCTCTCTACGCCCAGACCGATGTGGGCATGGTGCGTAGTGGCAACGAAGATAACTTCCTGATTCTGGACCTTTCCAGCGGCAAAAGCTGGACGGCCAATGAGGAAGAACCGCAAGAACTGCTGACTTATTCCCAGGGGTATTACGGGTCGCTGTTGGCTGTCTCAGACGGCATGGGCGGCGCGTTGGCAGGTGAGGTCGCTTCGCGGATGGCGGTCGAAACGGTGCGGGATCGGATGTTGCAACTGCAAGCACACGAAGTTTACGGGAAAATGTCGTTTTCCGAACGCTTGCGTCTTTCTATCGAAGAAGCCAACCTGCTGATCAACGGAGAAAGCCAGACCAATCCTGCACACAAAGGATTGGGCGCGACGTTCACGGCGGTGGCTACGCACGGCAACAACGTTTACTTCGGTCAGGTTGGAGACAGCCGCGCTTATCTGATCCGGCAAGGCAGGATTTATCGCATCACCAAAGACCAGTCTTTGGTGCAGCAACTGATTGACGCCGGACAAATTACCGAAGAGGAAGCGGAAACGCACAGCTATCGCAACGTCATTTTGCAGGCGCTCGGCGCACACAACAACGTCAACGTCGAGGTCAACACCTTGTCGTTGTGCCAGATGGATACGTTGTTGCTGTGCAGCGATGGTTTGTCGGGCAAGATGAACCAGGACGAAATGGTGCGCATCGTCAATCAGGCCGGAGACTTCAAATCGGCTTGTCAGCAGTTGATCCGGCTGGCAAATGAACGCGGTGGCGAAGACAACATTACGGTCGTGTTGGCGCAATTTTCCGGCGCTGGTTTGCCGTTGAGTAATGATGTGACGCCGCACAGTTTGGCGCGGTCGCCCGATACGCCGACAGAGATTAACTGGTCGGCGGGGGCGAAAACAGACCCGCTGGATGATGCGTCACAGACATCGCCCGCCGCCGACTCAAAAGCCACCGAGCCGCTACCGCCACCGCCCACCCAAGCGACGCCCTTCACGGCCCGATTACAACGGGATTCTGCTAACTTACCCCGCACAAACGATCTTTCTGACCGGCGCGGACCTATTACGGCTGTGTTTTCCGTCGAAGAACTCGACGATCCGCGGTTGTCTTCGCAATCACAATCGTCTTCTTCCACGGCGCCGCTTGATCGCGGAACGTCGCCGTTGCATCCCGCAGACACGTCGTCCACGTTGAATCCGCAATCAGGTCGCACGTCGAATTCAGGCGCGCACACGTCGGCCAGCAGAGTGAGCAAAAAATCTTCGCGCCCGAATCTGCTGATTTTTATCGGATTGCTGGTGCTTGGCGTGGCAGGGCTGGTTGTCAGCGCGACTTCGTATTTTCGGCAACAGCGGCAAGAACGTGATGCGCAACAACAGGCGCAATTGAAGCTGCAAGCCGAACATCAAAAAGAGAAAGAAGGCCGCATTGGCCGTTTGCGCGACAAGATCGCCGAGATCAATAAGAAGCTACAGGCGAATGACAAACCGTCACTCAAGGAAAAACGGGAAGCCTGGAATCAAAGCTTGAACAAATTGAGTCTGCGACTGGATGAAGTGAATCAGATGTCGTCAGAAGAGTTAGCGCAAATCAGTCTCGCGTGTGACGAAATCAATCAGGAACTGAAAAAGATCGAAGACGAAGTCAACAGCTTGCAGGGCTTACTGCCACCCTCCCTTTCCAACCGCGATCCGATCAAGGTCTAACCCCGTCCTCGTTCCCGGTAACGAACGATTGCCGCTATTGCGCAATCACCATCACGGATTTCACCCCAACGATTTTACGAATATCTGCGACGACAGCGCCGAGGTCTGCTGTATGTTGCGATGTGGTTTTGAGTGTCACGCGGCCTTGTTTGACCGTGGATTGCCAGCCGCTGGTTTGTTGCTCCTGGGCAAGCAGGGCAGAGAGTTCTTTTTGAATGTCTGCATCGCTGCGGCTGACCAGTGATTCTGCTGCGCGTCCAGATGCGCGTCCTAAACTTTGCGCGCCGCTCTTGGTGGCATCGCCCAATCCCACGGCCACTTCCTTGGACTTTGACGCGGCCCCGCTGCCCAGTTCTCCGGCTTTTTCCACGCCTGTGCGCGTTGCTTCTTTGACTTTGCCAGGAGCGTTGCTGATGGTTTTGCCCGTTGCCACTGTGGCGTCTTTTACGCCGTAACCAATCCGCGGAAGCAAACCATTTTTGCGCAGGCGTTCGATTTCTTTGCCGGTGGCGGGATACGTCAGTTCCAATCGGTCATAAGTTGCGCGATCGACTTTGCCGGTGGCGGGCAGGTCATTGTCCTGTTGAAAGGCTTTGAGGGCTTCGCGTGTTTGGCGATCAAGGATACCGTTGGGACGTGTTTGCACATAATTTCGCTGGTAAAGCGCAACCTGCACGGCAATCACTTCTTTTTCGGTGATGCGCAGCGTTTCTGCTTGTGCCTTGTCCGCAGCCGGGGCTGCTTCTGTGGATTGCGCGACCGCCAGGACGCCACTGCCGAACAATATTCCCAGGCCAAGAACCAAAGACGCGAATTTTTTCATGATCCCTCCTCCGAACTTCTTTTTACTGTGAGCCTAACTTTCGGCGGCTTTTTGCGCGCGGCGTTTCGACTCACGCGGGATGCTGATTTTGTACTTTCTGATCTTGCTGTACAAGCGCGGGCGATACAGGCCCAGAATTTGGGCCGCCGCCTGTTTGTTTCCTTGCGTGCGTTTGAGGGTTTGTTCGATGACGACTTTTTCGATGTCTTCGAGCGTCATGTTCGGCGGCACAAAAAAGCTGTCGGTTGGAGCTTCGCGCACGGTTTCGCCAAAGGGCAGGTCTTCCGGCTCGATGCGCGAGTTTTTGGCCAGCAACACGGCGCGTTCGATGGCGTTTTGTAATTCGCGCACATTGCCCGGCCAGCGATGGGCAAACACACGTTGATAGGCGGCTTGCGAAAACCCCTGCAACGGACGGTTATATTTTTCCTTGAACTTGTTGAAAAAGTGATCGGTCAACAGTTGCAGGTCTTCGGCGCGCTCGCGCAAGGGCGGAACGTTGATGGTGATGGTCGAGATGCGATAGAACAAATCTTCGCGCATCAAGCCTTCCTTGATGGCTTCGCGCGGTTCGCGGTTGGTCGCCGCAATCAGCCGAAAGTCTGCTTCAAATGTTTCTGACGATCCCACAGGGCGAAAGCGCCGCTCTTCCAGTACGCGTAACAACTTTGGTTGCAATTCAATCGGCATCTCGCCGATTTCGTCCAGCATCAGGCTGCCGCCTTTGGCTTGCGCGACCAGACCGGTGCGGTTTTGCATTGCGCCAGTGAAAGCGCCTTTCATATAGCCAAACAATTCCGCTTCAATCAGTTCTTTGGGCAGCGCAGAGCAATTGACCTTGACGAATTCTTTGGCCGCGCGCAACGAATGAAAGTGAATGGCGTTGGCGATCAATTCCTTGCCAGTGCCCGATTCGCCGATGATCAAAACGTTGGCATCGCTTTTGGCGACGCTTTCAATCGTTTCGTAAATCATCTGCATGGACTTGGACGCGCCGATGATGCTGGAATATTCGCGCCGCTGAAAATGTTTGCGATAGCTTTCCGATTCGTTCAGCAGCCGTCGCCGTTCGATGGCTTTTTCGGCGAGCACCAGAATCTGATCCGGCTCGAACGGTTTTTCGACGAAATAGAACGCGCCGGAGCGAGTCGCTTCCACGGCTTCCGAAACGGTTGCGTGGCCAGTGATGATGATGACTTCGGTGTCTGGCGAGCGCTCTTTGCTCAAACGTAGCAGGGACAAACCGCCTTGCCGGTCATCGGGTAATTGCAAATCGGTCACGATCAGGTCGAAAGATTGCCGCTCCAGAATATTGCGCGCGGCATTCAGGTTCGACGCCACGGTCACCTGATAGCCTTCCACGCTCAGCAGCAACTGCAAACCGTCGGTAATCGCCGGTTCGTCGTCTACGACCAGAATTTTTCCTTCTTTCTTCAAGAGCAACGTTCTCCATTACGGATGGTGAATGCGGGGGAAAAGTGCGGCAACGTCATCGGGCATTTGCCTTCCGCAATCAACCGGGCATTGTGATTTGCACATTTGTGCCCGCTGGTTTGAGGGCGAGGACGGTAACCATGCCGCCGTGCCCTTCGATGACATGGCGGGCGAGCGCCAACTCCAATTGGGGCTTGTTGATGCGTTCATTGGTTAGCGGCGCAAGCAGCATTTGCTGCTGTTCTTCGGTCAGCAGGCCAGCTTGATCCCGAATCTCGACCAGTACGCCGCCGGTGGTTGTTTGCGCTACAAGTGCGACCGTGCTGTTGGGCGCTGATGCTTTTATCGCACGTCGCACGATTGCCGTGACGGCAACGCGCCATTGCTGTTGATCCACAGACAACAAGGGCAAGCCTTGGGCGCAATCCAGCGTAAGCGTAACAGACTGGGTTTCTGCCTGCGGTTGCACCTCATCCGCGATTTGCTGCAACAAGGTGCGCGCCTCGCCTTGTTCAAGGCGCAATTCCGCCGGACGCATCAGCTTGTTGGCCAACGCAGCATTTTCGGCCATTTCGTTCAGCCCAAGGATGATTTTCTCGACGATTTCCACGCCTTCCGGTTCGTGGGCAAAGCGCTTTTTGAGATAGGCGGCATACAGCTTCAAGCCGCTCAATTGATTCTTGAAATCATGAATCAAACGCGCGGTTAGCCGTCCCGCTTCAATCAACATCGCTTCTTCACGCTCTTTGATCATCACAGGCTTACAAAAGGACCGATCTGTCCAGGGGAGTTGCGGAAGGGGCGCGCGTTCTCGCTGCGCGTCATTTCATACTGCGCAAAAGCGCGCGTATGCTAGCAAAAAGACCCGTCATACTCAATTCGCGCACACTTTCTGAGAATCCGGCTTGTTGCGTGTGCGGGGCGTTGCTAGAATGCGCCCCGCTCTCTCTGATAACAAATTGACTTCCCGCTTTACGTTGTCTTTGTCCTTACAGGTAATTTTACAGTTCACGAATCGCCCGGCATCCAGCCCCAAGGTACGGGAGAAAAATTTTGTGTGTCTGGTTGGATGTATATGACAGAAAAGAAACCTTGTATTTTGATTGCGGAAGACTTCGAAGAGAATCGTATTGCGCTGAAACTGTTGTTGAAAATGGCGGGCTTTGCAGTCTTGGAAGCAGAAACCGGTGGTGAAGCTCTGGCGCGTATTCGCAGTGAAAAACCGGATTTGGTCTTGATGGATATTTCGCTGCCCGACGTAGACGGTTTGCAGGCGACACAGCAATTACGCAGCGAGCCGGAATTTCAGAACTTGCCGATCATCATCGTCACGGCCTATGACGACCCTGAGCGCATCGCTGCGGCACAGACGGCCGGTTGCACTGATTACCTGGTGAAACCCATTGAGATTGATACGCTCAAAACGATGATCCGGCGTCATCTGCCAGCTGCTTGAAACCGCTTGCGCCTCGTTACACGGGAAGGACCTGCAACAACTGTGCAAAGGTTTCTGGCGCAAAACGTGGCAGGTGGGCGCTGTCCATTGTGGGCAAGAGCGCGGCGGCGCGTTCGTTTGTCACATAGAGCGCATGAATTTTTCCCGCTTGTAAGGCGCGCCGGGCAGAAGGTTTGAGCTTGTCGCTGTCGCCCCCCACCACCAACAAGGCAAAATCCGGTCGTAGAAAGTTCAGCAGGCTGGTTCCTTCGAGCAACACGCCGGGGGCAGTCACGCGCGCCAGTGCGGCGTTGATGCCACTTTCGACCTGGTCGTCGGTGGCGATCACCCAATGCACATTGGTTGCGCCTGCGTCCCAATATCGGCCTGTATCTTTGCCCAACGCGTATGTTTCTGCCCGACCAGAGCGTATGACCGCTTCTGTACGCAACAAATCGCTGACACAACAAGCTTGCAGGTCTTTGCCGCACGAACGATAGTGACCACGCGTGAGTTTGATGGCTTCCCAGCGTTGTTCTAACGAAAGCGCGCGCAACAGTTCACACAGCAAGGTCGTCTTGCCGGAATTTGAAGAGATGCCAGAGATGGTGATGAGTTTGGGTGCCATAAGCATCACAGCCAGTCTAGCCGAGTATCGCACCGAATTATCGTGCGAACAATTCTGCTCCTTGCCTACGCGTTTGCCGGATCGCAATTATTAGACCGTTTGCGCGAACTTCCTTTATACTGCCGCTGTTTTGAACCACCCCTTGTGAGGAGGATCCCCGTTATGCCTGCCCGCGAAATCCTGCTGTTGGGAAACCCACAACTTTGGCATCCTTCGTCCGCAGTGGTGAATGTGCGCGCCACTGAAACCCAAGAAATCATCCGCGATCTGGCCGAAACGCTGGGCGCATTTCGCGCCGAACACGGATTTGGCCGCGCGATCGCTGCGCCCCAGATCGGCGCACATCGGCGCATCATCTTTGTGCGCATGCAGGACGGCAGTTTTGGTCCTGCGCCGCTGATCAACCCCGAAATCATCCGCGCCAGCCGCGAAACCATGGAAATGTGGGATGACTGTTTTTCCTTCCCGGAATTGATGGTGCGCGTGCGCCGACATGCCGAAGTCACCGTGCAATACCTGGATGAACGCAACCAAACGCAAACCTTGATCGCCCAGGGAGATTTGTCCGAACTCCTGCAACACGAGATAGATCATCTGGACGGAATTCTGGCGACGGATCGCGCCATTGATCACCGCAGCCTGGCGTTGCGGCGCGTGGTCAGGGCTTGAGCGATAGGGCTTTATGACTCGCGCACAACAAATCGGTGCCTGGCTGTTGCTTACGATCTTGCTCGCACTGGTGCTCTATCGTTGGATTGTTCTGCCATCATGACTGCTGCTGTTGAACCTGTTCCCTTGCTTGCCATTGTGGGGCCCACTGCTTCGGGCAAAAGCGATTTGGGCATTGCCCTGGCCGAACGCTTTGCCGGAGAAGTGATCAATTGCGATTCGGTGCAATGTTACCGGCGGCTGTATGTGGCGACCGCCAAAGTCCCGTTGGCAGAACAACGCGGCATTCCGCATCACCTGATTGATATTGTTGACCCGACAGAGAATTTCACGGCAGTGGCTTGGGCTGAACGCGCGCGCGAAATCATTGCCGACATCGAAGCGCGCGGCAAACGTGCCTTTTTGGTCGGCGGCACGGGCTTTTATTTGCGTGCGCTGACCACACAATTTTTTGCCGCGCCGGAAATTGACGAACGCCTTCGCCCGCGCTTGCAACGAATTCTACAACGGCACGGCCCGGAGCATTTGCATCGGATGTTGCAGCGCGTGGATGCGCCGCTGGCAGAAAAATTTGCGCCCAAAGATTGGTCGCGCGTGTCACGCGCACTGGAAGTGTATTTTTCTTCAGGCCGACCGTTGTCTGCCTGGCAGGCAGACACGCCAGAAGTCCCAACCGAATTTGCCGCGCGGTTGCATTATTTCGTTTTGGAGCCGCCGCGCGAAGAGCTCTATGACCGCATCAACCGCCGTGTAGACATCATGGTCGCCAATGGCTTGCTGGCAGAAATCGAACAGCTTGTCGCCGAAGGCGTGCCGCTCGACGCCAAAGCGTTCAACGCCCACGGTTACAAACGCTTTGTCGAATACCTGAGAGGCGAGCGTTCGTTGGAAAGCGCCATCGAACAAATGAAGCTCGACACGCGCCATTACGCCAAACGCCAATGGACCTGGTGGCGCGCCCAAACCAACACGCACTGGTTGCGAGGGTTTGGCTGGGAAGACCGCGTCATCGCCGATGCCAGCCAAGCAGTTCAATTGTTAGTTGGGGCTTCACAGACGCAGGGCGGATAGGTGGCCAGGATCACTGTGGGTAACTTTATCGGAGAGCACAAACAAACAAAGGTGGAGTGACCCTGAAAGTCGCTCCACCTTTGCAGAATTAGATCGTTTTTCAATTCGCTTTACGGATTGGCCACGGAGTCACAGAGTCTCAGAGAAAGGCTTGGAAACCTCTGCGGCTCTGTGCCTCTGTGGCAAAACCCGTACGCCAAAATGAAATCTGATCTAGTGGCGGCTATGGGAAAGCCGCACTAGTTTTGCTTTTGGAAATCGGCCATGAATTCGACCAGTTTTTCGACGCCAGCTTTGGGGAAGGCGTTGTAGATGGAAGCGCGCAGGCCGCCAACCGAGCGGTGGCCTTTCAGACCGTCCAAGCCTGCGGCGGTGGCTTCTTTGATGAATTTCTTTTCCAGCTCTTCGCTTGGCAAACGGAAGGTCACATTCATCAGGCTGCGGCAATTGCTTTCGGCGTGACCGCGATAGTAACCATCCGACGCGTCAATAGCTTTATACAGCAGCGAGGCTTTTTCCTGATTGGCGGCGGCGATTTTTTCCAGCCCGCCCAGGTCGTTCAGCGCCCACTTGAAAACCAAACCGCAGATGTAAATCGCAAAACAGGGCGGCGTGTTATACATCGAACCATTCTTGGCCAGGTTCTCGTAATCCAGCATCGCGGGAATGCCTTCGGGCGACCGTTCGAGCAAATCGTCGCGCACGATGACGATGGTTGCGCCTGCCGGTCCGGCATTTTTCTGTGCGCCAGCATAAATCAATCCGTATTTTGCCACGTCAATCGGACGGCTGATGAAATTCGACGACATGTCGCAAACCAGCGGTATGTCGCTGCTCACAGGTTCTTCCTGAAACTCAACGCCGAAGATTGTTTCGTTCGACGTGAAGTGCACATACGCCGCTTGCGGGTCGAGTTTGATGTCGGCAGCCTGTGGCAACCGGTTGAAGTTGGTGTCAGCGGTTGTGGCGGCTTCGCGCACGGTGCCAAGTTTTTTGGCTTCTTTGATCGCGCCCTGGCCCCAACTGCCGGTCAGAATGTAATCGGCGCTCGCGCCTTTGGGCAGCAAATTCATGGGCACCATCGTGAATTGCAAACTGGCGCCGCCTTGCAAAAACAGCACTTTGTAATTGTCGGGAATGCCGATCAATTTGCGCAGGTCTTCTTCGGCTTCCTTGATGATTTGTTCAAAGGCTGCCGAACGGTGGCTGATTTCCAGCACGGACATGCCTACGCCGGGCAAGGCGAACAGATCGGCCTGGGCCTTTTTCAAAACAGGCTCTGGCAGAACGGCCGGGCCAGCGCTGAAGTTAAAAATGCGTTCAGTCATGGAAAAATACTCCTTGGGTCAAAAGTGAAATGATCGTCAGAAGCGCAAGCGCACACCGGCGCTTGCGGTTAGGAATTCAAATGCAATTCGATGCCTTTGATCAATCGGTCCATATCCGGATGAAAATCAGGATCAGGGCGAATATGTATGGCGTTGCGATACGCCAGTTTTTTCAGGCTTTCGGGCAACAGGTCTTCTCTGGGCATCGCGGCTTGTTGCACGAGCAGCGGAATCACCGGAATGTTGCGTTGTAACGCGGCTTCGATTTCGATGCGTACGAAATCAGCGGAATCTTCCAGGCGACGTTGCCCGCCGTCCGCTTCCACGGTCAGCCATTGTTTGCCAATCACCGCCAACAGAACGGCGCACTGCCCCACGGACTGGCTCAAGACTTCGCGAAAATCCACACCGAGCGGAATCGAATCTACATCCTTAAACACTGCCTGTTTGCCAAACTTGGCTATCAGCCGGTCATAAATGCGGCCGGTCACGTCGTTGCTGTCTTGTCGCCGGTAAGAGATGAAGATGGATTTGGTCGCCTTCTGTTTCGCCGCAGGTTTTGATTTCACTGGTGGCGGCGTGACGTCAGATGAAGCGGATGGTTTCTGCGCGGGCTTCGGATCAAGTATGCCATCGGTCGGTTTGGTTTCTTTAGACTCTTTTATGTCTTTTGCGTCTTTGTTCGCGGGAGGCGTCGTCTTTTTGGGCTTCTCTTGCGCCGGTTGGGGCGGCGGCAGTGTCGTTTGTATGGGGGACCAACGAGAGCGCTCTTTGTACTTCTCGTAGAGTGAATTCAGCCAGCTCCCAATCGCCGAGAGTATGGCAATGAACGGGACGATATACACAGGATGTTTCCACAGCCAGTCAAGAAACCAACTGACGTAGGAGTCTGTTTGCAGTAAGAGCGTGAAAATGGGTGCGACTGGCAACATCACCTGTGTTTCCCAACCAGGGGCAGTGTGAAAGCGGTGCTTATTTGAGTGTGAGTAACGTGACTTCGAGCACGTCCTGATTTCCGTTGCGAATGGCGTCCACGGCTTCCGGTTCGAGCGTGCCATCCAGTTCGATGCGCGCGATGGCGGCTTCGGCGCCGGCAAAGACAATGTTTTCCATCCGCTGCACGTTGAGTTGTGCGCGTTTGATTTCGTTCAGCACGTGCGCCAACACGCCAGGGCGATCCAGGTGGCGCACCACCAGCAAATGCGTCGCGGGCGTGTTGTCCGCCAGATTGACAACATTGGGAACTTCGCCGGTTTCCTTGAACTCGCGAACGATGCGCACGGTTTCTGCGGCGATGGCTTCTTGCGCCTGATCGGTCGAAGCGCCGATGTGATGCGTGCCATACACGTGCGGCAAACTGACGATGTCGTCGCCGAAATCGCCGGTTGCCGTTGCCGGTTCGCTCGCGAACACGTCGAGCCCCGCACGAATATCCTTGGTTTTGACGGCTTGCGCCAGCGCAGTCTGATCCACGATTTCGGCGCGTGAGGTGTTGATGAAAGACGCGCCGGGGCGCATTACTTCAAAAACATCCGCGTTGATCATGCCGCGCGTTTCGGGGGTCAACGCCACGTGCAAGCTGAGAATGTCGCTTTCGTGCGCGACTTCCAGAATTGTTTGGCGAAAGGCGATGCCCAGTTCTTCAGCGGTTTCAGGCGTCAGACTGCGGCTCCAGCCAATGACATTCAATCCGAACGCGTGGGCGCGTTTGATCATCTCGCGCCCGATCTGACCCAACCCGATCAAGCCCAGCGTTTTGCCATACAAACCGCGCGCCTGGCCGAATTCTTTTTTATTCCATTTGCCTGCGCGCAATTCCGCGACGTTGTCGGGAATGCGGCGATCAAGCGACAGAATCAGGCCAAAAGCGAGTTCGGCCACGGCAATCGAATTCTTGCCCGGGCAATTCGAGACATAAATGCCACGCGCTGACGCCGCTTTGACATCAATGGTGTTGTAACCGGCACCGGCGCGCACGATCAAACTGAGCCGTCCGTTTTGCAGCATTGGCCCGGTGACTTTGGTCGAGCGCACGACGAGCACGTCAGCCCCTGAATCACGAATGGCTTCGGCCAGCGCGTCATCTTTCAGACCGGGGTTGTAAACGACCGCGCAGCCGATGGCTTGTAAGCCTTGCAAGCCGCTTTCTTCGAATTTGTCAGCGATCAGAACTTTCATAATGTCGGTGGTGGAAAAGGATTTTTGAAGGAAAACGCAAATTCGCTCTCACCGTGTTTGTGCAAATGGTCGAGCCGCTGCCTGGCTTCTTCGATGGTGGGAAGGTGACCGGCTTCCACCCACCAGAGCGCCAAAAACGCGCCCGCGAATTTTTCAAACCACTCACGGCGGCGCTTCAGCACTTCGGTGTGGGCGCTGTGATAAGCGTACTCTTTCAAGTGTTCAATGGATTCCCAAACCGACATGTTGACGATGATTCGGTCATCGTCAAAAGGCCGCAAGTCAGTGGCGTTGCCTTCGTCGGTTTGCAAACGCCAAACGAAACCAGGACTGCGTTCAGCCAGCGCGTTGATTTCGTCTATCTGGGCGACGAAATCGGCGATCAGCGGATCGTCCAGCGGCGCGATTAAACGGCCAATGTTGATTTGGGCGAGCTGGAATTTCGACATAGTTCAAATCAAATGGCTTAACAAACCGTCGCGCAACTTGGGTTCGAACCAGGTGGATTTGGGCGGCATGATTTCGTTTTCGTCCGAAACTGCCATCAATTCCGCCAAGGTGGTGGGATGCAACGAGAACGCGACTGTTGCTTTGCCCTCGTTGACCAGACGCTCCAGCTCTTGTGTGCCGCGAATGCCGCCGATGAAATCAATGCGTTTGTCGGTGCGCGGGTCTTGGATGGCCAGGATCGGCGCCAGCAATTCGTTTTGCAAAATGCTGACGTCAAGTTGATCAATCACTTCCAGCGGACGTGTGGATTCTTGCTTCAAGCGCAATCCATACCAGCGCCCGGCCAGGTACATGGAAAAATGGCCTTGTTTGTCGGGGCGCGGGTCTGCATCGGGCGTCACATCAAATTCCTGGCTGACTTCTTTTAGGAATTCTGCCTCGGAATAGCCGTTCAAATCTTTCACCGCGCGGTTGTAGGCCAGAATCTGTAGCTGATCCGCCGGGAACAAGACGCATTGGAAAAAGTTGTATTCTTCCGTGCCGGAGTGCTGCTCGTTTTGCGCGCGCAATTCTTCGCGAGCGCGGCTGGCGCTTTTGGCGCGGTGATGTCCGTCGGCAATATACAGTAACGGCACTTCTTCAAAAGCTGTGATGAAGGCCTGATTCATCTGCGTGGGGACTTGCCAGATCGTATGCGATACGCCGTCTGTCGCCGTAAAGTCAAACAGCGGCGCGGCAGGCGTCAGCGCTTTGACCAATTCATTGATGGTGACATTGGGCCGATACGTGACAAACACCGGACCGGTTTGGGCGCGCAAGGTGACGATATGGCGCGTACGGTCGTCTTCTTTGTCTTTGCGCGTGCGCTCGTGTTTGCGGACGATGTCGTTGTCGTATTCATCCACGGAGCAGCAGGCGACCAAACCGATTTGCGCGCGATTGCCCATTTGTAACCGGTACAAATAGAAACTGGGTTCGTCTTCGAGAATGAGTGGCGCAGCGGCCATCAGTCGGTCAAAATTAGCTGCCGCGCGGGCATAGACTTCGGGCGCGTACGTATCCGTGCCGTCGGGCATTTCGATTTCGGGGCGCGACACGCGCAAAAAACTGAGCGGATTGTCACCCGCCAGCGCACGGGCTTCTTCGGTATTGACGACATCGTACGGAACCGCAGATACAGCGGCGGCTTGTTCTGGCAACGGACGCAATGCGCGAAAAGGCTTAACAATGGCCACGAAATTTCTCCTTCGTGAATGGAAAAGATGACTGATGTTTGAAAGAAGGCCGATTCTACATCAAGCGGCAAAACTTGCCCAACTTGATCGGCTTCTCAAGGCGGAGAATCTGTTTCTGGACCAGAAAACGATGTTTGTCAGACTAGCGGAGGGAAGATACCGCCAAGGGCTGATCTTGGCGGTATCGCAGCTCAATCGGTGGGTGAGGACGCTGTTGCTAAAAATGGGAATGATCACAATTTGTGTTTGAGATCGGTCGTAACATCTGAGGGAGCCAATCTCATTTCATTAGCAGTGATAACGGAAAGTTTGGCTGATCGGACGCATTCCTTTGGGCGGCGGCGTGCGCGCTTTTTTCGCACGCATCTGCCGCGCGCTACAGCGCTATTCGCAAAGAGCAACTTTGGTATGCGTGACAGCAAGTACTCGTAAGTTGCTCTTTGCTTCTCGCGCTAGATCATTTCTTTCTATTCAATTGGTTTCTTTGATTCCGCCAAACAGCGTCTGGATGAAAAAGCGGCGTCTGGCACAAACCGGGCACAAGTAAATCGCCTTTCCTCCAAAGAATGTTGAGCCGACAAAGTTCATGCGCCGTTTGCGCAACATGTTTGTGAATGGCACCGGGTCTCCACAGGCGAGGCGCGAGCAGTAAACTGTTAGGGTAGTCAGATCTGCCATAAGTCCTCCTTGTCGACTTAGCTTGGTACGCACGGAAACGAACCGTCTGACGACGTTCGCCTGATTACGCAGTGTCAATGGCGATTCCAGAGGCAACGCAGCCTAGCTATCGGCTGTGTTTATGATCCAACCCAGCGTGTTTATTTTGATTTTTAGTTACTGTCGTGTGTTTTGTTAGGTCGGTATAAAATGTATACCGATATGCCGTAAGTGGTCAAGGAGAATGTCTTCTGTGTTTACATTTTTCTTTGTGGGCAGTAAGGTTGTTTTCCGTTTGTATTTAAAAAGGAAGTGCTGAGGCAGCTTGGCAGTAACGGTTGGCAGGCAACCGAGGTTTCTATGTCAAAAGAAGAACGAGAATACTCACCAGCAGACATTTGCCGCTTTTTCGGCTTATCGCGAACGACTCTTTTTCGCTGGGAAGATCAAGGAGAGATCACCGCCGCCAAGCGCGATAAGAAAGGGCAGCGGATTTATAGAAGAGAGCATTTGCTGGCGATTGCCGAAAGGGTTCGCAACAAGCTCAAAGAGGAAATCCGAAATGCGTACAAATATCACCCGGATGATCAGTATGCGACACTGGAAATGTTGGAGCAGTTATACCGGGTAGAGTTGCTGCAAGAACAGGAGCCATTGGAGGCGATCAGAAATTTGAGAGCCTTAGTGAAGCGGCGGCGCAAGAATCACCTGAGCAGTGAAGCGCCCAATGAGCCAGTCGAATTGCTCCATTCAGAAACAATAGATTTACTGATTGAAATTGCGCGCAGCCGTCCGCGCGGAGATAACGTTCGCAAAGCCGTTTGGGATTTGTTGCGTCAATATGAGAATGACGACCAATAAGCGGTAACAGCCAGCAAAAGGAGGTCGTATGTTTAGCATTCAGGCCAAGGAAATGATTCACGCGTTGTTGGAATCATTTGCACTTGCAAGCAATACGCCGATTGCGATTTACGAACGTGGTTCCGATGGCAAATACACTCAGCTCGTACACGCAGATCGAGAACACTTTCCAGATCATTGCCGGGCGCTGTGGGCAATCAAAGGGGGCGAGTCAGCTTGCCGAGATGATATGACGGCGCGAATTGTCGAAGGACTTAAGTCCACGGACCCCTCAACCGTGATGTGTCATGCTGGGTTAACCACAGAAATCTATCCCATCGTTGTGGATGGGGAAACAGTTGCCGTGCTGCAATTTGGTGCGTTTCTGGATGACCGAGATGGCGAAGACGACCTTCGTCAGCAACGACAAAATCGGCATGATCAATTGATGCGAGGTCTGAATGTCGCTGACGAGCAAGCGGCGGAAATCAATCGGTTGTTGTTCAGCGAAGAATTGCGGCGCAGCAAAGAGGAACGACGCTTGTTGCGTGCTTATTTGGCCAAAGTTGTGGAGCAGGTCGTATATCGGCATTTAAAGGACAAAGAACGTCATATGCTGATCGCATTCCACGACGTGCAATTGCAGGTGCAGGCTGCCATGGGCTGGGCTGCGGAACTGGAAGACGAATTGAAACCGGTGCGGGAATTGCGCGGCGCTGAAACGAGTTTGGATTGGTTTCGCATGGCGGCTAAAAATGTTGAGGCCAAATGCAAAGGCGTCAGCATGGTGTTGCAAAGTCTGATGCGCGGCGAATATCTGCCCGAAGACTATCGTTTTCGGCAACAAGACTTACGCAATTTGATCACGGCGGCCATTTCGTTGGTTCATCCGTTTGCACAACAAAAAAATGTCGTCATCCGCGAAGAGATCAAACCAGAGCATCTGAAAATCATGGTGCAGGCGTCGCAAGTGCACCTGCAACAAGCCTTCAACAACCTGGTTCACAATGCCGTCAAATATTCTTTCCGCGGCAGCAAGTACGGCGATCGCCGTGTTGAGGTGCGCGGGTTTTATGCTGAACACGGATTCAAACTCCAGATCAGCAATTACGGCATCGGCATTTTGGAAGACGAATATGAGAGGGTGTTTGAAGAAGGGTATAAAGGCAAACTGCGTTTGGAAGAATATCGAACCGGATCAGGGCAGGGGTTGGCGTTAACCAAGCGCATCATCGAAAAGCATAACGGCACCATTGCGGTTCATAGCCAACCGGTCGGTGATCCGCAAACCGACGTCAATTGCCCTTACTTGACGGAATTCACAGTGTGGCTTCCGCTTACACAACCGAAATGAGCTGTTTCTGATAGAAGGACAATCAAAACCACTTGAAAGGAGATCGTATGAGCAGCAAGGTGATTAGTTGGATCGAAGACGATGCTGAAGAGATTGATGTGGTCGTGCGACCGTTGCTCAAGGCGGGGTTCACGATCAAACCCTACCGCACCTATGCCGAAGCGATGGCGAGTCTGGATGAAATTCGGCAATCTGATTTGTTGCTGGTGGATTTGGTGATTCCACCGGGGAAAGAAGCCAAAAATAGAGACGAGGCGGACGACGACATTTCGCTGGGGAAAATCTTGCTCAAGGAGCTGCGTCAGGCGGGATTGCATATGCCAGCCATCGTGCTCAGCGTGATTGCGAAAATTGGCGAGATTACGGAGGCTGAAGCGCAAGAGTTGAACTGTGTGTTGCTGGAAAAGCCGATTTTCCCCAGAGACCTGAAGAAAGAAGTCTTCAAACGTTTGGGGTTGCCGTTAGGTGACTGATCACCCGCCGCACAACCCCAGAGCACTCTCCCCGGAAATACTGCTGTTACCCCTTCGGTTTTACTTCAACGCTTTTTCGATTGCATCCACCAGCAAGTCGCGGTCAATGATGCCGAAACGCACATAGGCCAGTTTTCCCTCTTTGTCATACACAAAGGTTGCGGGCAAGGTGCCGGGCCAGTCTTTGTCTACGGCGTCCATCATTTGCTGTAAATCATCAGTTTCGGCCAGCAGCATTTCAAATTGCGGCTTTTGCTCTTTGATGAAGGGAATGACCTTTGGTTTCAAATCAACAAGGTCATCCACGCTCAAGCCGACAAATTTGACGCCGCGGTCGCGATATTTGGCGTCGAGGGCCACAAATTCAGGGAACTCGGCCACGCACGGGCCGCACCACGTCGCCCAGAAATTGATGACCAGGACTTTGCCTTTGGCGGAATCTTTGAATTTGTTGAAGTCCGCTGGTTTGAGCAAGGTGACTTTGGGCGTTGCCGCTGTTCCGGCTGTTTTGGGCGCAGGTTTGGTTGCCGGTTTCGTCGCTGCCGGTTTGCGCGCAGGCTTGGACTGTGGCGCAAATGAAGTCAGAAACCAGGACGCGGTCGGCGTTGATGCGGCGGCGGTTTTTTCGCTGACCGTGCTTTCGCCAGTTTTGCGCGGCATTTTGATCGGGCAGCCGAACGATTTGGTTTCCGCAATGCTGACCGGTTTTCCAGCCAGCAGTTCGTCGAGCGCTTCGCGCAGGTCGTTGCGTTTGACGCGCGCGGGGTCTTTGGCATTGTCAACGCGTCCGTGATAACGCAGGACGCCGTTGGTATCGGCGACGAACACTTCAGGCGTGCGTGTCGCGCCGTAAAGATCGGCTACCGCACTGGCCTCATCTTTGAGAATCGGGAAGGTCAGTTTGTTCTGTTGTGCGTGTTGGCGAATTTCGCTGATGGTTTCTGCTGGGCGCGCATTGATGCCGAGCAATACAACCTTGTAACGTTCGTAATCTGTCGCCACCGCGCGCAAACGCTCCAGGTAGGCGTTAGAAAACGGGCATTCGGTCGAAAGAAACACCAGCACGACGGTGTGGCCGCGGTAATCTTTCAGGGAATGCGATTTTCCCTTCAGATCGGTAAGCGTGAAACCTGGCAAGTCATTGCCAATCGCAACTTCAGGGGCTGCGTTGGCAGCAATGGCAGCCAGCAGCAACAACATGGCGCTTCGCCAGACGGTCAGAATTCGTTTGCTCACTTCTTCCTCCTGCTTTGTGTGACAGACTTTGTTTTGGCAGCTTTGACAGATTTCTTTTTGGGTGCCGGTTTTGTTTGCTCTTCCGGTGGAAACGTTACTCGCTCGTAAATGTCAGCGAGCTTGAACGTGCATTTGATGGATTTGATGGCAAAGCTGGCCGACACTCCCTGAAACACGCGATATGTCCAACTGCCGTCTGATTGGCGCGAAAAGTGTTCAACGGTCGGACTGGTTTGCGAGATCAGTACGTAATCTTGCAATGACAGATTCCAAATCTGATAGCGCAAAAATTTTTCGCCACGGTCAAACGATTCTGTTGAATTAGAGAGAACTTCGAAGATGACCGTTGGGTTGAGAATTACATCTCGCTGCTCATCATAGAATTCCAGCTCACCGCAGATGACAAACAAATCTGGATACGAAAACATCCCTTTCCTGTTACGTGCGAATGCCGCGCTCGGTCCACTACGGATTTTCGAGTTAGCAATGCGCGCGCGGCAAGGAGTGCCACGTAGTTGCGGATGCAAGATGCCAGCAAGGTTTACGCATATCTCACCATGTTCAGGGCTTTCGCCAGCCATGGCGTATACATAGCCATCAATGTACTCATGGCGTTCTTGCGCGGCCCGCTCCCGCTCCAGATATTCTGTTTCTGTTACCAGAAAGTGTGATTTTGGAACTGCCATAACCCGGTCGCTTTACTGTGTCATCGTACGGTACGCACATCGGCGGGCGATGGCCGTTTCATCATACGGCGAATCGCCCGCGTCAGATTGCGTGTCAGCGTACAGTTAGGCCGTCAGGGTTACAGTTTCTCGGCGATGGATTTGGCTTGCAGGAACAAGCCCAGATAATCGCGCCCGCCCGCTTTGGAATCCGTACCCGACATATTGAATCCGCCAAACGGATGCACATCTACCAATGCGCCGGTGCACTTGCGGTTGATGTACAGGTTGCCGACGTGGAAATCGCGCTTGGCACGTTCGATGCGTTCGCGGTCACTGGAATAAAACGCGCCCGTCAAGCCGTAGATCGTGTTGTTGGCGATGCTGAGCGCATCGTCCACGTCTTTGGCTTTGACGATGGCCAGCACCGGGCCAAAGATTTCTTCCTGTGCCAGACGCGCTTTGGGAGCAACGTCTGCAATCACTGTCGGCGGAACGAACCAGCCTTCATCCGCCAATTCGTGACGTCCGCCGCCGAGCACGACACGGCCTTCGGTTTTGCCAATTTCGATGTATTTGTTGACCTTCTCGTAGGAACGTTGGCTGGAAACCGGGCCAGTGAAATTGCCGAAGTCTTTGGCCGGGCCAACGCTGAGCTTGCTGGCGCGTTCGCGCACTTTTTCAATCACCTGGTCATAGACGCTTTCGACAATCACTGCGCGCGAACAAGCCGAACATTTCTGGCCGGAATAGCCAAACGCCGAAGCGACGATACCAGCGGCGGCTTCGTCCAGATCGGCGGTTTCGTCCACCACGATGGTGTCTTTGCCGCCCATTTCGGCGACCACGCGTTTAATCCAGATTTGGCCTTCGCGCGGTTTGGCCGCGAGTTCGTTGATGCGCAAACCCACCGCCATCGAACCCGTGAACGAGATAAAGCGCGTTTTCGGATGCTCGACCATATATTCGCCCACGGTCGGACCGTCACCGGGCAGGAAGTTCATCACGCCCGGCGGCAAACTGACTTCTTCCATCAGCTCCATGAATTTTGCCGCGATGACGGGGCTGTCGTCTGACGGTTTCAAGATGACAGTGTTGCCAGTGGCAACGGCAGCGGCAGCCATACCGGCCAAAATCGCCAGCGGGAAATTCCACGGCGGAATAACAATGCCAACGCCGAGCGGAATGTATTTCAGTTCGTTGGTTTCAAACGGCAGCGGTGTGGTGGTCAGCGGTTGCGGTTCGGCATAACGCACGGCCTGACGCGCATAAAATTCCATGAAATCAATCGCTTCGGCGGTATCGGCCTCGGCTTCGGCCCATGATTTGCCGACTTCGAGCACCAGCCAGGCATTGAATTCGTTTTTGCGACGGCGCATCAACGCACAAGCTTTGTGCAGGTAGTTGGCGCGTTGTTCTGCCGGAACGTGTTGCCAGGTTGCAAACGCTTTCCAGGCGGCGGCGATGGCCTGATCGGCGTGTTCTCGCGTGGCGTGATGCACGCGCCCGATGACCTGGGTGAATTTCGACGGATTGACGGATGTATGCAACATGCCGCTTTCGACGCGCTGTCCGCCGATGATCAACGGATAGTCACGACCGAGTTGCGCTTCGACGTTTTCCAGGGCTTGTTGCATCGCCTGGGCGTTGCGCTCGTCGGTGAAATCGGTGAACGGCTCGTTCTTGAACGGAAGCAAATTGATCATTGCTGAATTCCTTTTGTTGGATTTGAGTGCAGGAGCGGGATTTTAGCCGACATCCGCGTTTTGTGTAAGTTCGGCGATGGTTGCGCCCAGTCCGCCCGCTTCTGGAGGCGCGTCGTAAAATTGCACGACGAAAGGCGTACGGCTGAGAATCTTGCGTACGATTTCGCGTTGTACGCCGACGCCTTTGCCGTGAATCAACCGGACGTAGGCAAACTGCCGCGCGTGCGCTTCTTGCAAATATTCTTCCACCACGGCTTTGACCTGGCGCGGCGGAATGGTGTGCAAATCAATGACATCGCGAATTTCGAGCACGACCGGTTCGCCAAATGGGTCTTCGTCCGGGGCCAATGGCGGCTCCGGCTCGGATTGTGGTAGAGGTGTTTTTTTCGTGCGCCGCCAAAACATCAGAGGTGCTCCTGTGTCAGCTCAAGGACGACCAAAGCATACGCAACAGCATACGCAACAACCAGGCAGAACAAAACCGACGAAAGGAACTTCACATTTCAATGACGGACAAATTCGCCAATCCCTGGCAATCGCGCGCCAGCCGCGAGGTTTATGACAATTCGTGGATTCGCGTGCGACAGGACGAAGTCATCCGCCCCGACGGCCAGCCAGGCATCTATGGCGTCGTACATTACAAGAACCGCGCCATCGGCGTGTTGCCGATTGACGCAGAGGGCTATACCTATCTGGTCGGGCAATATCGCTACGTGCTGAATTGCTATTCGTGGGAGATCCCCGAAGGCGGTTGTCCTGCCGAAGAAGAACCGCTGTTTGCGGCGCAACGCGAATTGCGCGAAGAAACCGGGTTGACGGCGGCTTCGTGGCAGTTGTTGGGACGCGCGCATTTGTCGAACTCCGTTTCTGACGAAGAGGCGCTGTATTTTCTGGCGACGGATTTGGCGCAAGGCGAGGCCGAGCCTGAAGGCACAGAGCAACTGGAAGTCGAGCGCGTGCCATTTGCCGAAGCTTTACGCATGGTGCGCAGCGGAGAAATCACCGACGCGCTGAGTGTGTTGGCGATTTTGCAGTATGCGCTGTGGGGGGCTGGCGATGTCGCGCCGTGATGAAAGGGAAATGCTGTTCGGCCAGTTTCTTTTGCGTTGTCATTTGTCATTGCCCGGCTGACACTGGCGGCAATGACAAATGACAACAGGAAAACGCCAGGTAGAAAGTGAAAGAGCGTTTTCCATTCACCCAGACGGTTTCTCTATTTTGGATCAAGCACTGCGCCCAAAAACAGAATTGCACCGGTTTGCTGATTGCAGATGGCCATCAGGAAAGGCCGATCAGCCACGAAATTGAACCGTTGTTGCACAGGGCGCATGGAAGTCACGCTCATGCCGACAGATGTGGCGGCAGAGGCTTCCGTGCCTTCTTCGTTTACTTCGGCGACGGCTTTGTGAAGGACTTCGGAAATAAACAGATCGCGTTCGGCGCGCATGCCGCTGAAATCGGCGCGTCCGGTTTGAAACGCGATTTCCATGCCGAGCGCTTTGAGCGCGTTATTCAGATTGCTTTCGTAATCGAGTTTGAAGCGCGGAAGTTTCACGTCGCCGGGAGTGCTGCGAAAACTGCCAAGCCATTGCTGCCAGTTTTGGTAATTCAGGCCTTTGAGAAATTCGGCCAGTGACGTGTTTGCGTCGGGCAAAAACAGATACAGGCTGGCGCCGCCCTGGCCATACGGCAAACTGACGGCCTGGAATTTTTCGCTGCGCAAGTATTGATAGGTGCCCGCTTGCGACATCATCGGCAGCTGTTTTTGCTGACCGCCAAGCAGATGAAACGGTTCATTACGCGTCAATTTGGCGTCGAAGCGTTTTTGCCATTGGCCTTTGAAATAGACGGCGTTGATCAGAAAGAGAACTTGCTGTCCGTTGATGCGGTCAATGATTTTGGGGATTTTGCCTTTGGTGTTTTGGTTGACCCAGCCGTTGATGGTGTTCAGGGCCGTGGGCGAAGCGAAATCGAGCGCCGTTACTTCGGCCTGAAAAAACTGCCGGTTGCGCGCCAGAAAGTCTTCCTTGAAACGCACGCCGCGTCGCGCCCAGAGCGAATTGGCCACGGTCAATTCGATTTTGGGATCGGCGCCTTTCAATTGCGCCAACAATTCGGCATTGGCCTGATTCAGATCGTTCAAGCTGGCGCCGCCAAATTTCAACGTGCGCGCCATCGCTTGTTGCGTGGTTCCCGCCGCGCCGTTGTACGCCATCGTCAGCGCGGTTGCGATGCTCAACGGCGAGAGAAACACGTTTTTGCCCGCCGCCTGACGGTGTAACTGATCAAACAAGGCAAAGCCAAATTCGTTGGCGGCGGCGCTGGCAGGATTATTCATGGCCGGTCTCCGGTTTGGTTGCGCTGCCTGGCTGTGCGGTTGAACGGCCGTCCAACAAATGATGACGGACAGCAACGTCACACTCGCGAGCAGCAGAGAGAATTTATTTTTGCGCATCTTTTTTACCTCCGGCGCAAGCATAGTGCGCCGTTGACTTGCACGGCAAGGCGGCATAGTCTCCTGCCCGCATTCGACTCATTCCTCATCAAACAATCACGTATGCGAACGTTGGTCCTCAAATCGTTGGTGTTGACGGGATTTGCCGTTGTCGTTGTTGCGGCGCTGGTGTGGGCGGCGCAGCCGGAATATCGCGGCATTCGCCAGGGCTTTGCCGATGCCGATTATCTGGATTCGCAAAAGTGCCTGGCCTGTCACGAAAACCATTTTGCATCGTGGGCGCGCACACATCACAGTCGCATGACGCAAGAAGCGCGACCCGACACGGTGTTAGGAGATTTCGAGCGTGACAATCAGCTCGAATATCTGGGCGTTAAAGCACGCATGGAACGGCGAGGCGAACGCTTCACGATGACGCTGACCATGACGGATGGTCGTCAGCAGGTTTACACCGTTGATCGCACGGTCGGCTCGCGTCGCATTCAGCAGTATGTGACGAAACAGGACGGCCAATATGTACGCTTGCCTGTCGCCTACGATTTGATGAACCGCCGCTGGATGAGCCTGAACGGTTCGTTCTTTCACGCCGATAGCGAAAACTTCTTTCAGCATCAAACGCAGTGGGATTCGAACTGTGTGTTCTGCCACAACGTCAAGGCGCAGCCGCACATGCAAACAGCGCCGAACGCTTCGGCGCGCAGATTTGAAACAGAAGTGGCCGAACTGGGCATCGCGTGTGGCGCGTGTCACGGACAGTCGGCGACACACGCCGAAGAGGCTTCGTCACCATTCACGCGCGCGTGGTGGCGACTGACAAAAAACGAAGAGCGCAAGATCATCAATCCGCGCAAACTGACGGCGGAACGTTCCTTGATGGTGTGCGGACATTGTCACGGTCAGCGCGTGCCGGAACCGATGGCGCGCATTCAGGAAGTGATGACCAAAGGCGATCCGTTCAACGCGGGCGAAGATTTGTCGCAGTATTACCGTCCCGTGACGCAGGCGACAAAGATCGGCGACTTTTCCTTTGCCAACCGGTTTTGGGCCAATGGCGCGCCACGGTTGACGGCGTACGAATATCAAGGCTTGTTGCATTCGGCTTGTTTTACCAAGGGCGAGCCGGGCAACCGCATCAACTGTTTGACCTGCCATTCCATGCACGAAGGCGATGTGAAAGGCATGATCAAACCGGAAAACCGTACGGACAAAGCCTGTTTGTCGTGTCACCAGCAATACGAAGCGCCCGCCGCGCTCGCTGCGCACAGCAAACACAAACCGGATTCGACTGGCAGCCGCTGTTACAACTGCCACATGCCGCGCGTTGTGTATGGCGTGATGAGCGTACATCCCACACACGAAATCACCGTGCCGGATGCGTCTTTGACCGCAACACAGGCGGTGCCGAACGCGTGCAGCCAGTGCCATCTCGACAAGTCGGTCAACTGGGCGATTGCCGAAAGCAAGCGGTTATGGCCGCAGCGATTTGCGCACACGGCGGTGAGCACGGATGAGCAATTCAACCAACCGGAAGGGCCGCGCGCACTGTTTGCCGGTGATGCTTTGACGCGCGCCTTGGCCGCAGAAGCATTGGGCGGTGGCGGGCCTGCGCAATTCGATGCGCAATGGGCGAATCCCTGGCTGAGTGAGGCCTTGAGCGACAATTACCCGATCGTGCGATTTTTTGCCGCCAATGGGTTGGCAGCCAGCGAAAAACGATTGCCCAAGCCGGATTACCTGGGAACGGCGAGCGTGCGGCAGACTGCGTATGAACGTTGGTGGAGTTTGTATCCGAGCACGCGACAGGCCATTACGGAGTTGGCCGGGCAATGGCGCGCACGCCGCGTCAACGTAGACATAGAGGTCGGTGAATAAGGCAATGGCAAAAGGACAGAAAGAACCGGCGCGCGCCGAAACCACAAGCGCTTCGCAAAGCAACGAACTGACAGCGAGTGTCGCGTCCGGCGCGAGCCGTTTGGCGGCGCAAGGCTGGGTCGGCATTGCCCTCTGGATGACGCTGGGATTGTTGCTCGAAGGTTTGATCGCATATCGCGCGCCAGCCTATTTGCAAGATACACAACGGCGCGAGTTGTTTCGCTTGGCGCATGCGCACGGAACTCTGTTTGGAGTGTTGTTGCTGCTTGCCGCCTGGTGCAGCGACCGCTTTGGTATTTTGCCGCGCGCGGCAGAATTAGCCCTGCGCATTGGAACGGTCTTGATGCCGTTGGGGTTTTTGCTGGCGGGCATGTGGCACCCGGAAGGCGATCCAGGCTGGGCCATTGTGCTGGCGCCGCTCGGCGCGTTGCTGGTGATTTTTGGTGCGGTCGCGTTGGCGCTGCGAGTGCGGGAAAAATAGAAAAGGCAGCCGAGAATGGCCGCCTTTTCCGATTTGCGGTGAGTTGTCGGGCTTAGCTGGCAGCGATTGCTTCGTCGAGCGCGGCTTTCATTTGCGGCACGCTGATCGGAGCGCTAAAGCCGACGAAATGGTTGCGCACCTTGCCGTCGCGTCCCAGGATCAACGTCTGCGGAATGACGTTGCGCCCGCTCATCAGCCCGACCTGCATTTGTGGATTGGCCCAGCCGACAGGATAGGTGATCTTGAATTCCTTGGTGAATTTCTTGACGTCTTCGGCGTCGGTTTGCGGATTTTCCGTGGTCAACCCAATGACTTCGACGCCTTTGCTTTTGTAATCTCTGGCCATTTCAATCAAGTGCGGAATTTCTTGCCGACAAGGCCCGCACCAAGTCGCCCACAAATCCACAATCACGACTTTGCCCGCATAGTCGGTCAGTTTCTTGGCTTTCCCATCCAGCAGGTTGATGCTGGTTTCCATCACGGTCGTAGGCAAGGCAACAGGATTGGCCGGCGACGGTTGTGGCGGACGCGCAGTGGCTGCCGCATTGTTGGGCATTGCCGGTCTGTTTGGTACGACGGAGGGGGCTGGCGCTGGTTCATTCTTCTTATATATAGCTGACGCCACTGCGGCGATCAGCAACAAAGCGGAACCGAGCAACCCGATGCGGGTCAGCGTCCACGAAGACTGTTTTTGCGGGGAAGAATTTTGCGAAGCCATGATTGCGATGTCCTTTTTCGTGTCGAACAGCGGTTTGGGCAATGAAAAGCATAAAACTACATTTGCCGAAACGTCCGCCGCGCCTTTTTTTAGGCCGGGTTAGCATAGCTGCTGTGTTGAGGCCGGGCAAGACCGTCGTTGGAAAGTGCGAAAAATTACGGCGCTTCTCGTTGTTATTTCAACTACTTGATTGACCGCGTCAACAACTTTGGAGTAGACTCCGCCGCGTTAATTAAGCTTTCCTCAATGCTGCGTGATGTTCTGAATCGAGGCTGCCTCACAAAAAGCGCCTCTTCAGAGGGAGCGGAAAAACAGCAAAAAGCTTTATTAACACACTACGCCGCAAGCGGTCTGCGGTCTCCGGCACTGAAAAACAATCACTGGTACATACGCACAAGCATCGTTACGCTGACGACTATATTGCTGCCCCAAACGGTCCTCACGTTATCAGCAGGTGTTCTTGTGAGCGATTCCATTTGCTCGCGATCAGATACGTATATCGAACGGAACGCCTGTGCGCTGAAATTGCTGCGAAAAGTACGATTCGTTTCCGGTGCAGCACAATCAATTTTCAACCATCAACACTTTCAAAAAAGAATAACAGGTGACTGGCGGCGGCTTGGTGAAAAGCTGTCATTGTCTTTATTTGCGGTTCTGGCTCCCAGATAGGCAGGTCACCCTTACCCCTCTAAAGAAGCCAGCACTTTTGTTTTTTGCATTGTGGTTTTGCTACTGACGTCGGCGCTGTTTGGCGGGTTGATCCACAGCGGCCTGCTTTTGACGGGTTCCCTCAGGTGTTTGTCGTGGAGCCCCTTCTATAAATCGAGTCGATTGAGCTGATTTTGGCCGATTTCCGATGTTGCTAGCGTTTCCCTACGAACAACCTATCCTGATCCAGGAGGACATAACATGCGAACCTCGCACAAACATACACACACGAGACGCCTGATGGGAAAACAACTCATTGGGGTAACGTTGCTGCTGCTCGCAGCCTTGGTGCTACCGACGTTTTATCGAGGAACAACTTCGGAAGCAGCCAAAACCCCGTTTGCGGCAACGGTGAATCCCGCCCCCAAAGCTCCCTGGGAATTGGGGTATCGCAGCCGCGGTAACCAGCACAAGCTTCACGTGCAGGACCAGATGCTGGCGTTGGAATTGCAGACGCGAGGCGCGCGTGTCATCGCGGATTATGGCTCTTATAAGTTGATGGAAGCCGATACGGCTATGGCGCAATCGCTGGCGCCCAGCGCGCAGGTTGAATTGCGTGACGACAACAATCTGATTTTGTTGCACGCCCGCCCGCTGGACACCACCAGTGCGGAAGTCAAGGCATTGCGCGGGCAACGCGCCCGCAAGAGCGCCAAGACATCCAGCAAGGGGATGTGGCTGGTGCAATTCGCCGGTCCAATCAAACCGGAATGGTACGGTTCGATGCTCAATACCGGCGTCGAAATCGTCAACTACATTCCCAACAACGCCTACCTGGTGTATGGCGATGCTGACACGCTCTCCCGGTTGCAAAACTGGGCGCGCGAATCCAGCTTTGTGCAATGGGATGGCGACTATCGCTCGGAATTCAAAGAAGACCCGCAATTTGCGGTTGAGAAAGCTTTGAATGCCAAGGAAAAAGCCGCGGCCAGGGCGTTTGGCCCCGCTGCCGTCAAAGCGGCTGAGGCGCAACAAGAAGCCAGCTATGTGCAGG
The DNA here is from genome assembly GCA_016789605.1 of Acidobacteriota bacterium. GTDB lineage: Bacteria > Acidobacteriota > Blastocatellia > RBC074 > RBC074 > RBC074. The sequence goes on along the minus strand of JAEUQO010000433.1, from coordinate 22,198 downwards.
TGCAGTTGATCAAGGACACTTCGACCAACGCCGCAACCTTGCAACGCGTGACGCAATTGGCTGGTTCGCAATCGCTGGCGCGCCAGTATGAGATCGCGCGCTTCGTCAACGTAACGGTCAAGTTGCCGACCAACCTGTCGTCTGACAGTTTTGCCAAATCGCTCAGTGACAGCCCTGACATCGTTTTCATTTCGCCGTACAAAGTGCCGCGCAAATTTGACGAACGGCAAAACAACATTGTTGCCGGCAATATTTCTGGCAACGTGCCGACGGCGACCAACTACCTGAATTACCTGGGCACGCAAGGCTTCACGCAAGGCCAATTCACCACGTCCAACTTTGCCGTGAACGTGACAGACAGCGGCATTGACAACGCCACGACGAACGTCAATCACTTTGCCCTGCGTTTGGGTGGTGACATTTCGGCAGCCAGCCGCGTGATCTACAACCGCTTGGAAGGTACGCCGAACGGTGGCAGCACGCTGCAAGGCTGCGATGGCCACGGCAACATCAATGCGCACATTGTGGCAGGATTCGTGCCCAACGGCACGCTGGGTGGCGTGAACTTCGGCGCGGCTCCTCACATGGACGCCAGCGGGTTCCGTTACGGCCTGGGTGTGGCGCCTTTTGTCAAAGTCGGCTCGACGGTCATTTTCGATCCCAACAGCTTCACTTTCCCGTCTTATCCGAGCATCGAATCCAAGGCGTATAACGATGGCGCACGCATCAGCACCAACAGCTGGGGCGCGAGCGTCGGTGGCGCGTACAACAGCGATTCGCAAGCGTATGACTTCCTGGTGCGCGACGCCCAACCGACAGGCGCGCCTTTCACAGCGGCTGGTAACCAGGAAATGGTTATCCTGTTTGCCGCTGGTAACGACGGTTCTGGCGCGAACACCGTGGGCAGCCCCGGTACGGGCAAGAACGTCATCACGGCGGGCGCTTCGGAAAACGTCCATCCGTTCGGCGCAGCAGATCAGTGCGGCACGTCTGATACTGGCGCTGACAGCTTGAATGACATCATCGGATTTTCCAGCCGTGGTCCTTGCGACGACGGTCGCATCAAGCCCGATCTGGTAGCGCCGGGCACGCACGTTTCCGGCGGTGTCTTCCAGGCCAGTGCCGTTGCCACGGGCAATGGTGTCGCAGGCGCTTGCTTCAATGCAGGCGGTGTTTGCGCCGGTCCTGGCGTCAGCAATTTCTGGCCGACGGGCGGACAGCAGTTCTACACGGCGTCGAGCGGTACCAGCCACTCTACGCCGGCAATCGCTGGCGCGGCGGCATTGATTCGTCAGCGCTTTATCAATGCTTCGCTCACCCCGCCCAGCCCGGCGATGACCAAAGCCACGTTGCTCAACTCGGCGCGCTATATGACGGGCACGGGCGCGAACGACAACCTCTTCTCGAACAATCAGGGAATGGGGTTGATGAACCTGAACAACCTGTTCGATCATTTCAACACGCCCACGATTCTGCGCGATCAGGTGTCGGCTGACACATTCACGGCGACGGGGCAACAGCGCGTTTTCGTTGGTACGGTTTCTGACACCAGCAAACCCTTCCGCATCACGCTTTCCTGGACGGACGTTCCTGGTCCGACGTCAGGCAATGCCTTCGTGAACAACCTCGACCTGGAAGTTACGGTCAACGGACAAACGTACAAAGGCAACGTGTTTACCGGTCAATTCTCGACGACGGGCGGCACGGCTGATTCGCGCAACAACACGGAAAGCATCGTGTTGCCGGCGGGCACCAGCGGCAGCTTCGTGGTGACGGTCAAAGCGACCAACATTGCGGGCGACGGTGTGCCGAATTCGGGCGGCACGCTCGATCAGGATTTCGCGCTGGTTATCTATAACGCAGCCCAGGCCAACATCCCGGTGATCAACAGCACCATCGCGGTGACGGCGGAAGATTGCGCCCTTGATGGCAAAGTGGATCCCGGCGAAAACATCACGATCAGCCTGTGCCTGAATAACCTGGGCACGGCCAGCACCGGCAACGTGACTGCCGGTCTGTTGGCTACGGGTGGCGTGACTTCGCCGAGCAGCTCGCAAAGCTATGGCGTGTTGGCTCCGAATGCGGCCGCTGTTTGCCGTACGTTCACCTTCCGTGCTGATCCCAGCAAACCCTGCGGTACGAATGTCACCACGACATTCGCCATCCAGGATGGCAACAACCCGGCAACCAACGTTTCGCAAGTGTTTGGCAGTGGTACGCCAACACTCACTTTCTCGCAAAACTTCGACAGCGTGACGGTACCGGCCTTGCCCAGCGGCTGGATAGCCGCGAATGCCTCGGGCGCAGCTCCGTTGTGGGTCAGCTCGACGGCTTCGCCAGACAGCGCGCCGAACGCAGTGTTTGTGGATAACCCGTCTACTGTCAGCGACAAGCGTCTGGATTCGCCGGCCATCAATATCAGCAGCGCTTCGGCGCAGTTGACCTTCCGGCACGCGTTTTCGCTGGAAAGCGGATTTGACGGCGGCGTGCTCGAAGCGTCGGTCAATGGCGGCGCATTTGTTGACGTCACGAATGCGAGCGTCGGCGGTACGTTTGTGACCGGCGGTTACACTGGCACGATCAGCACCGACGGGACGTTCCAAAGCCCGATCTTGGGTCGTCCGGCTTGGACAGGATTCACCACCGGCGGTTCGAGCTCGCTGATCGGACAATACATCACCACCACCGTGCAATTTGGCGCGGCCTTGCAAAACAAGACTGTCATCTTCCGGTGGCGCATGGGGTCAGACAGCACGGTCGGTCGTCCGGGCTGGCGTGTGGATAACGTTCAGGTCTTCGGCGATGTGCAATGCTGCGTGAAGATCACGCCGGTTGTGAAATTGACCGATCCGGCGGTTTGCACCGGCCCGGGCAATTTGGTGGCTGGTTCCATCGCCGCGACTAACCCGACCGCTTCGCCGATCTCGGGAACGGTGACGACGGCCTTGCCGGCTGGTTTGCTGGCGCTGCCCGGCGGTTGCTCGTCGAATGTCGGCACCTGCACGGTCGTGAATGCCGCAACGATTAGCTGGACGGGGACGCTTCCGGCGGGCGGAACGCTGAACATTTCCTACAACGCGCAAATCGGCGATGTGCCCAATGGCACACAGCTTTGCGCCGTAACCACAGGGAATTTCGGAGTGGTTGGCCTGACGCCTGTGCAAGCGTGTCTGACGGCAAATTGTCCGGCGGTTGGTCCGGGCACGCCGATTCCGCCGTTTGCGCCGGGTGACGGCCCTGCGCCGCCCAGCGATCAAAAAGCCGGTTCTGTGCTGTTCTATCCGGTTTACACCTCGGGGACTGACCCGATTCGCCAAAATACGCGCATCAGTATGACCAACATCGAACCGGCACGCTCGTCGTTCGTCCACTTGTTCTTTGTGGATGGCACCACGTGCTCGGTGGCCGATGCGTTTGTCTGTTTGACGCCGAATCAAACCGTCACCTTCCTGACTTCAGACCTCGATCCGGGGACGACGGGATATTTGGTGGCGATTGCTGTTGACCGTGACGGATGCCCGACGAACTTCAATTACCTGATCGGTGATGAATACGTGAAGTTCGCCACTGGCCATCAAGCCAACCTGGGTGCCGAAGCGATTCCGGCCTTGCCGGGAGGTTTGCTGGCTTGCCAGGGGGCGACCGCGGAAGTTCGCTTTGACGGCGTGAGCTATGCGCCGGTGCCGCGTACGCTGGCGCTGGACAACGTGGCCAGCCGTGCTGACAGCAATGACACGATGATCATCATCAACCGCGTTGGCGGTGATTTGTTGACGGCTGCGTCTTCGCTCACCAGTTTGTTTGGTGTGATGTATGACGATGCTGAAAACGGTGTCAGCTTCACGGTGAACCCGCGCGTCTGCCAGTTCCGGGCGACCGTGGACAACAACTTCCCGCGCACCACGCCGCGTTTCGATCAATTCGTACCGGCAGGACGCAGCGCCTGGTTCAAGTTCTATAGCACGGCAGACCAGGGCTTGTTCGGTTGCGCGATCAACTTCAACAGCAACGCCAATGCAAGTGCGAACGCCTTTAACCAGGGCCACAACTTGCATAAGCTGACCTTCACGACCGGTATGCGGTACATCGTTCCGGTATTACCGGTCTCCTGCCAGTAGTCGGTGGCAGTGAAGCCGATTTGCGGCGGCGGAGCAGGTGACAGCGTGCTCCCTCAATTCCGCTCCGTCGCCGCATAGCTTCCATACGTTTTATCCCGGCGTTGGCGGCCATCAGCCTTCAGTGCAAGCCGCCGCTGACCGGAAGCGAACTGAAATATTTAATCACCTAACCGAACTCGTTCAGTTCAGGAGGAATTAAAGTCATGAGAACTTCACACAAACGCACACACCGACCACTGGCACGGCCCTTGGCGATGCTGGCCATGTTGGCGTTGCTGGGCGCGTTGGGCTGGAATCTGCCCCGCCTCAGCACTTCGGCGTTGGCCTATTCGGCGAAAACAGCCCAGGCGGTAAAAACGGCGCTTACCCGCAATAATGCAGAAGAGAAAAAGGCGCGGTCAATTGCCGCTGCTCCGGCTGCGGCTGCGGCTGTGCAACAGGGACAGGGAAGAGTCACTAACCCGACTTATAACGAAGACTATAACCAGTTGGTCGCTCTCTATGGCCAGATGCGCACGCTGAAGGCGAACATGGAAAAAGCTTCACCTGGTCCTACCCAGGAGCAACAAAACCAGTACGCGCAGTTGGCTGCTCAGATCAAGACCTTGTCGGCCAAGTTGGGCCTGGATGGTTATGTGATTGGCAGCGGCAACACCAGCGCGGCGGCAGAACCAAAAGGCATCACCACCCGTTACCACGGCGCCGATGGTCGCACGACGATCAAACTGGCCCCCAATGCCACGCAATTGATCAATGGCGCATTGGCGGCAGGTGATGGCACCTTCAACCGCCCTCTGTCCTTTAGTCAGGGCGGCACTTGCACCCCTAGCGCCACCGGCACGGCAGTGTTTCGCGATGTCTATGAATTCCAAGTGGGCCAAAATACGTCGGTGACAGCCAGCTTGTGCGCGGCTGACGGCGGAGCGGCTACGCACGATTCTTACCTGGTGATGTATCAGGCGGCTGGTGGGGCGCAACTGCCCAGCTTTGCTCCGACCGCTTGTGGCAATGCGCTGGCGGCGTCTGATGATGTGTGCGGCGATGATGCCAAGTTGAGCGGCATCAATGTCGTTGCCGGATACTTCTATGTTGTGGTGACATCGTTCGGCAATGGGGCGACCGGCACTTACACCCTGTTTGTTGACAATGGCATCACGGGGGGCGGCGGCGGCAATTGCACGGATGGACAGAAACTGGTTGACCCCGGTTTTGAAACGACCAGTGCCAGCACGTTTGTGAATCCCTCGTGGCCTTCGACTTCGACCAATTTTGGCACTTCGTTCTGCTCGGTGGCTGGTTGCGGCAATGCTGGCGGCGCGGCGGTCCCGCGCGGTGGCACGTTCTGGGCGTGGTTTGGCGGCACGACCGCAGCAGAGGTCGGCAGCGTTGAGCAAGCTGTCGTCATTCCGACAGCGGGTAATGTGAATTTGAATTATTACCTGCGGATCGGAACGGTCACTTCGCCCTTCAACGCCACATTGGTGGTGAAAGTGGACGGCACCACGGTGCAAACCATCACGGAGCCGAGCACTGCCGAAGCGGCGTATACCTTGCGTACAGTGAATTTGGCGGCTTATGCCAACGGCGCATCCCATACCATTCGTTTCGAATACACCAATCCGGCAAGCAGCGGCACCAGCAACTTTTCGGTTGACGATGTGACGCTGGATGTTGTTTGTCAGGTTACGGCTTGCACATTGACCTGCCCGGCCAACGTTACGGTCAGCAACGCAGCCAATCAGTGCGGCGCCAATGTGACTTATCCTGCGCCGACGACCTCTGGTACCTGCAACAACGTGAGCTGCAATCCGACCAGCGGATCGTTCTTCCCCAAAGGAACGACGACCGTTACTTGCACCGCCACCGGCACGAACGGAACGCAAACCTGCTCCTTCAGCGTGACGGTCAATGACACGCAACCGCCAGCGATTACTTGCCCGTCGAATGTTTTTGTCGGCACAACCGGCAATTCGACGGTGGTCAATTATGCTGCGCCGACTGCGTCAGACAATTGCCCGGGCGTAACGACCACTTGCGTGCCTGCTTCTGGCTCATCGTTCCCGGTGGGCGTGACGACGGTTACCTGCACGGCCAAAGATGCCGTGAACAACACGGCGTCGTGCTCCTTTGCCGTAACGGTCAATAAACTGACGGTGGCGGCGCTGACAGATCCGCTGGCTTGCACTGGCCCCGGCAATACCATCAACGGATCCTTTACGGTCAGCAATAACGGCAACGTGACGCAAACCGTGGCCGCCACGGTGGCGCTTGGCCCGAATGCACCGCTTCAGGGTCTGCTGGCGCTGACGTGCAGCGTTTCCGGTCCTGGCACCTGCGCGATTGCGGGCGACCAGGCTTCACTCAGCTACAGCGCATCGCTGAACGCAGGACAAGCAGCGACCATCTCTTATGTCTTGCAAGTCAATGATGGCGTGCCGACAGGAACCGTGCTGACGTCAGCCGTTTCGGCCAGCTTTAATGGCGGCCCGGCGGTGACGGCGGGCGCTTCGATCACGGCCAATTGCCAGGCGGTTGGACCGGGCTTGCCGTTCCCGACGCGTTCAGAAATGAGCGACCAAAAAGCGGGTTCGGTGTTGATCTATCCGGTCTACACATCGTCGGCCACCAACTCAAACACGCAAAACTCGCGCATTGACATCACCAATACGCACCAGAATCTGCCCGCGCTGCTCCACCTGTTCTTTGTGGCGGATAGCTGCTCGGTGTCTGACGCGTATATCTGTCTGACCGCAAACCAGACGTCCAGCTTCCTGACCTCCGACCTTGATCCGGGCACGACCGGATATCTGGTCGTGGTGGCGGTGAATCGCACGGGCTGCCCGGTGAATTTCAATTACCTCATCGGCGATGAATACGTGAAATTCAGCAGCGGTCACGCGGCCAACCTCGGCGCTGAAGCGATTGCGGCAATTGCCGGTTCGCCCTTCTTTGCCAGTTGCGACAACAATTCGATTCTGGCGCAGCTCAATTTCGACGGCAGCAGCTATAACCGCTTGCCGACGACGGTGGCGATTGACAGCATCGGCAGCCGCGCTGACGGCAACGACACGATGTTGATCGTGGATCGTGTCGCGGGCGATTTGCGCACAGGTCCTGCAGCGTTGGGCAACCTGTTCGGTGTGACCTATGATGACGCGGAAAACTCCATTAGCTGGACGATCAATTCCAGCTCGTGTCAGTTCCGCACGATCATCAACAACACCGTGCCGCGTACTACACCGCGCTTCGAACAGTTCATCGGCGCAGGCCGTACGGGCTGGATGCGGTTCTTCCACCGCGATGGCGGCGCGATCATCGGCTCAGTGATCAACTTCAACGCAAATGCGGCGGCCTCGGCGGGCGCATTCAATCAGGGACACAACCTGCACACGTTGACGTTGACCAACACGGGCTTCTACATCATTCCGGTCTTCCCGCCGACCTGCTAGGCAGCGGCTTAGGTGCAAGACCGAATTGCCGGAACAAGCCTCACCCACCTCATAACTGGCTTGTTCCGGCCTGCTCCGGGGGGGGCCCTGAGTTGTAGCAAGTTCACGATTTCTCGATTTTTCTCACACGGAAGGAAATAACACTCACACAACTACACACGGCCAGCGTCTCTCACAGGCGCTGGCCATTTTTTTTCTTTTCCCACACGCGCATCCGCCGCGTATAATCGCCGCGCTTTTGCGGAATCCAGCCCCCACCGCCCTCCGCAATTCATCATCCGATCTGATTGCCCCGCCTGGTTCGTTCTGGAGACAACCCAAATTATGCAGAGACTGCGCATTCTGGTGCCGCGCTGGGTGTCCTGGCCCGCGCTGATTGCTTTATTCGTGTTTGTGGGAGTTCCGAGTTCTGAAAGCCACGTTGCCGATCACCCGGCAATTGCTCAGACCAATTCACAACCAACCTGTCCGCCGCCGTTGATCAATGGCCGCCTGGGAACAGGCAGCAGCGATTATCCGTCCGCCAGCGGCACGCAAACCGGTCGGTTGTCGCGGGATGGCGTGGCCAGTGCGTGTGCCGCGCCCAAAGCCTGCGCCGTGGGAGTCAGCACCGGGTTGCGCGCATATGACGCGTACACCTTTCGCAATGCCAGCGCGACGGCGGCTTGCGTGACCGTGACGCTGACCGTGCCGCAACAGCTGGGCGCGAACTATCAAGCCAACAGTTACCGAAACAGTTTTGACCCGCAAAACATCTGTGCCAACTATCTGGGCGATCCGGGAGCCAGCAGCGCGACGCTTTCCACCCCGTTGGTTTATTCGCACACGGTTCCGGCGGGCGAAACGTTTGTGGTGGTGGTGCATACGACCAACGTCGGCGAAATCGGCGGCGCCTATCAACTCAAAGTCGAAGGGCTGAGCAACTGTTCCGGCAATCCGCAACCGCAACTCAGCGCAGCGCTGAGCAAACCAGAAGCCTGTGTTGGCGCGGGCAGTGCGCTCAATGCCAGCTTTACCGTGACGAATGGCAGTCTGAATGCGCAACCGGTCACGGCCACGGCGACATTGCCGCCTGCATTGTTGGCGCTGGCCGGAAGCTGCACTGTTTCTGGTGGCACGTGTGCGATCGGCAATGCGGGCACAGTGAATTTCAGCGGCACGCTCAACGGCGGACAATCCGTGACGGTGAATTATCGTGTGCAAATTGCCGATGGCGCGGCCAAAGACGCTGAGCTTTGCGTCAACACGTCTGCCGCTTTTGGCAGCGGCGCGCCGGTGACAACGACTGCTTGTGTGACGGTTACTTGCGAACCGTTGGGCGCGGGGGCCGCCTTGCCTGCGAACTATGCCGGTGACGGACAGCGGCCCGGTTCGGTGCTGATTTTTCCTTTCTTTACGTCGTCCGGAGCCAGCCCGCAAAGCCAGAATACGCGTCTGAGTCTGACCAACCTCGATCCTGGGCGCAGCGCGCTGGTGCATTTGTTTTTTGTGGATGGCGACACCTGTTTGGTGGCGGATAGCTTTTTGTGTTTGACGCCGCAACAGACCACCAGCTTTTTGGCGTCAGACCTTGATCCGGGCACCACCGGATTCGTTGTCGCGGTCGCCGTGGGAGACAACGGTTGTCCCATTCATTTCAACGCGTTGATCGGTGACGCGGCGGTGAAAATGACCAGTGGGCATAAGGCTTTGCTTGGCGCTGAAGCGGTTCCGGCGTTGGCGGGTGGTTTGCCCGCGTGTGCGCCCGGCGCGGTCACTGCTGCGTTGAAATTCGATGGCATCAGTTATGCGGCGTTGCCGCGTGTGCTGGCGGTCAGCAATTTGCCCAGTCGCGCCGACGGCAACGAAACCTTGCTGGTTGTTGATCGCATCGGCGGCAATTTGGGCACTGGCGTTGCCAGCAGCGGTTCGCTGGCAGGATTGATTTTTGACGATGTGGAAAACGCGCAAAGTTTGCGGCTCAACCTGTCGTGTCAGTATTGGAATCCGAGCTTTCCGGCGGGCGCGACTTCGCGGCCTGAAGGTTTGATTCCCGCCGGGCGCAGCGGTTGGGCCAAATTTTACGGCAACAACGATGACGCGTTGTTGGGGGTCGTCATCAATACCAATCCGAATGTGTCGGCACAAACCGGCGCGTTTACCCAGGGCCGCAGCCTGCACAAACTGAGCTATACCAATTCCGCCGTGTTGACGATGCCGGTTTCGCCGCCAAACTGTTAACGATTCGGTTTGTGGCGCTGCGGGCGCGGTATCAATCTTGGTGGCGCTGATTTAGAATGCGCCGCGTTTTTCTCATCTCAAACACAAGGCAGGAATCATGACGCTCACCGCAGAACTCGAATTTGATGCGCGTGCGACTTTGGGCGAAGGCCCGTGCTGGGACGCACACACGCAACGGCTGTATTGGGTAGACATCGAAAAACACCAACTGCATCTTTACGATCCGGCGACGCGCACCGACCGTAGCTTTGCTCTCGCTCAGCCCGTTGGCGCTGCCGTCTTGCGCAAAAGCGGCGGTTTGATGCTCGCCCTGCAGCAAGGATTTTATGGCTTTGATCCTGACAGCGAGACGCTGACGCACTTGGACAATCCCGAGACGCATCTGCCGGAAAACCGCTTCAACGATGGCAAATGCGATCCGGCAGGACGGTTTTGGGCGGGCACGATGCCGCTTTGCGAAACCAAGGACTGCGGCAGTTTGTATATGCTCGACACCGATTTGACCGTCCATCAAAAAGTCACGGGCGTGCGTATCTCAAACGGTTTGGCGTGGAGTCCTGACGAGCGGACGATGTATTACGTGGATTCGCCGACGCGTGTCGTGACGGCGTTTGCTTACGACAAAGCAACGGGCGCGATTGCCAATCGCCGTGTGGTGATCGAAATCCCTGACGGAATGGGGTACCCCGACGGCATGAGCATTGATGCGGAAGGAATGCTGTGGATTGCGTTGTGGGATGGCGCAGCGGTCGGACGCTGGAATCCTCTGACCGGCGCTTTGCTGGCGCAAATCAGCATGCCTGTTTCGCGTCCGACGTCGTGCGTGTTTGGCGGAAAAGACCTGGACGAACTGTATATCACCTCGGCCAGTACGCGGCTCAGTGCGGAACTGCTGGCGCAACAACCGCTCGCTGGTGGCATTTTCAAATGTCGTCCCGGCGTGCGCGGCGGCCCGGCTTGGGAATTTGCCGGATAGCTGATCTCTGGCGCGGGCGTCATTGCAAACAAATCAAGCAAACAATTCAGTGATGACTTCGCCGTCGTTGATGGTCGGACGTTCCATACGTCCGTTGTGTTCGTAAAGCGTGGCGAAATGATTCAACCCCAATGCGTGCAAGATCGTGGCGTGCAAATCGTGGACGTGCGCGCGTTTTTCGATGGCGCGTAAGCCGATTTCGTCTGTCTGGCCGATGATCTGGCCACCTTTGACGCCGCCGCCCGCCATCCACATGGTAAAGCCCCACGGGTTGTGATCGCGCCCGTCGCCTTTTTCGTTAAAGGGCGTGCGGCCAAATTCGCCGCCCCAGACGACCAGGGTCGAATCGAGCAACCCGCGCGCTTTCAAATCCGTCAGCAAACCGGCGATGGGCAAATCAGAACTGGCGCACATTTTGGCGTGGTTGCCTTCGATGTTGTTGTGCGCGTCCCAGGCGCTGCCCGAACCGGAATACAGTTGAATGAACCGCACATCGCGTTCGACCAGTCGCCGCGCCAGCAAACACATCGTGCCGTATTTTGCCGTCACCGGATTGTCCAATCCGTAAAGCTTCTTGGTCGCTTCTGATTCCTTGCTCAAATCTACGGCTTCCGGCGCAGCAGCTTGCATGCGATACGCCAGTTCATAGGAATTGAGCCGCGCCAGCAATTCGGTGTCTTCCGGTTTGTCGGCAGAGAACCGCTGGTTGAGTTGCGACAGAAAATCAATTTTGCCGCGTTGCTGTTCGTCGCTGACGGTGTCCGGCGGCGCAACGTAATAGACGGGGCTGGCGCCCGAACGAAATTGCGTGCCTTGATAAACGGCGGGCAAAAAACCGGCGCTCCAGTTTTTGGTGCCGCCTAACACTTCGGCTCCATCCGCCATCACGACAAAAGCCGGCAGATTCTGATTGGCAGTGCCCAAACCATACATCGCCCAAGCGCCCAGACTGGGCCGTCCGGCCAGAATCGAACCGGTATTCATCTGACAAACCGAACCGACGTGATTGAGTCCATCGGCCCAGCAGGAACGAATGATGGCCAGGTCATCCACGTGCTGTGCGATGTTCGGCAGCCAGTCAGACACCGGAATGCCGCTTTGGCCATACTGTTTGAACACCCGGCGACTGGGCATGATCGTGTTTGACGCCGTGCCCATCGCCGTGATCGGACGCCCGAAAGATTCCGGCATTGGTTTACCAGCCAGATCGAGCAGCTTCGGTTTGGGATCGAACGTGTCCAGGTGGCTGGGGCCGCCTTCCAGAAACAGAAAGATGACCGATTTGGCCCGCGCGCGATGATGCGGCTTTTTGGGCGCTAACGGGTCAGGCGCGGTCGTCTTGGTTGGCGGCGTTTGGGCAAAGCCATCGGCTGCCAACAGGGACGACAGCGCCAGCGAACACAGGCCTGCGCTGGATTGTTGCAGAAACCTGCGTCGCTGTTGCAAGGCTCGTTCTTTCGCGGTCAGTTCGTAGGGATTCATCGTAGCCCTCAATTAGCCAAGTTTTGCTTGTACGCGTTTCCAACCGACCGGGTCCCAGTTGACGCGTTTGCCCGAACGGAACGATTCGTTGGCCAGGTGTGCGCCGACCAGCACGCGATTGCCCAATTCCACCGGCGAGTTCGGCTGTTTGCGACTCCGCATGCAATCCAGGAAGTTTTGCATGTGAATGGTGCTTTCGTCGCTGACTTTCCAGCTTTCGATTTCCTTGCGCTTGGCGTCATAACGCACCATCAAGCCGCGATTGTTTTCCTGCACGATGCTGCCTTCCAGACCGTAAAACGCCGCGCCGTCGTATTCCTGGCCGTTCATAAATTGCACCATGAAAACGATGGCAAACGTGCCGCAATCCAAAATCGCGTGCACGTTGTCGGGTGTTTCCCAATCCAGGTTTTGGTATTTGCCGCCGTTGCAAGAAACGGTGCGCGGCCCGTCTGAACCGGTAATCCACATCGCGACGTCCAGCCAGTGCGGGCCGATATCGGTCATCAATCCACCGGCATAATCCCAATACCAGCGCCACCCCGAAGCGCGTTTGGCGTCATACGGACGTTTGGGCGCTTTGCCCAGGAAGCGGTTCCAATCAATCAATTCAGGCGCAAACAGCGTCTGGTCCTTGCTGCGTTTGATGTACGGATCAACCGGGCGATAGCGGAAATCCCAGATGCGCACAAAACGGATTTCGCCGATGCCGCCCGACGCGACGATGTCGCGCGCGCGTTTGAAATGTTCGCCGCTGCGTCGTTGATTGCCGACTTGCACGATTTGTTTAGAAGCTTTGACGGCGGCAACCATGTTTTCGCCTTCTTCGATCGTGCGGCAGAGCGGTTTTTCGATGTATGCGTCTTTGCCCGCTTTGACCGCCGCCAGCAAACAATCGTGATGCAAATGATCGGGTGTGGCGATGATCACGCCGTCAATGTCTTTGCGCGCCAGCAAATCGTGATAATCCACATAGGTTTTTTCGACTGGCGCGGCCAGCTTTTTCTGCGCCAGATCGAGCATGCCTTTGTTCACATCGGCCAGCGCGACGATGTCCGCGCCCAGCTTTTGCGCCGTGGCGACGCGTCCGCTGCCGCGATCTCCGGGGCCGATGCCGCCCAGACGAATGCGGTCATTGGCCCCCAGAATGCGCGCATAGGAACTGGCGTTCATGCCCGCAGTCGCAAGGGTCGTGGCGATGGTTTGTCTGACAAATTGACGGCGATCCATATCTAGACTCTCCTATGATCAATTCACGTATACGAATTCATTTGTGTTGAACAAGACATGGCACAAATCAATCAGTGCGGCGGCTTGTGCCGGAGCCAGGTCCGCAGGACAGCCCGTGGGAATGGCCACCGGCTGTTTGGCAGCCAACCGCGCCTGCAACAACGCAGTCTGTTTTTGCAAGAAATCGGCAGCCAGTGTGAGTTCGTCCGCGTCTGGTTTGCGGCCCAACGCCAGCCGATAGGCCGTGACGATTTGCCGGTTTCGATCCGCCCCGGCAATTTGCAATACGCGTCCGGCAAAGGCTTGTGCGGCGCTCAAAATCGCTTTGTCGTTGAGCAGGTTCAGCGCTTGCGGCGCAGTGGTGGTCACGGCGCGCCGTCCGCAGCTTTCGTGTGTGTCGGGCATATCAAACGCCTGGAACATCGGGTAACGCGAATTGCGGCGCACAAACGCGTAAATGCTGCGCCGGTTTTTTTGCTCGTCGCTTTCTTTGCGGTTCCAGCCGCCGCGCACGTCCATTTCTTTGGGGATGTCCGGGAAGACGCTTGGGCCGCCCATTTGCAGATTCAGTTTGCCGCTCACGGCGAGCATGGCGTCGCGGATATCTTCGCCGCTCAATCGTTGCCGGCGGAAGTGCCAGAGCAATTTGTTGTCGGGATCGCGTTTGGCTGTTTCAGCGTTGAACGTCGTGGCTTGTTGATACGCGTTTGAGAGCAGCAACAGCCGGTGCATTTTCTTGAGGCTCCAGCCCTGTTCGACAAATGTCGCCGCCAGCCAGTCGAGCAATTCCAAATGCGTTTCACGGTCGCGCATCGTGCCGAAATCGTTCGGCGTACCGACGATGCCGCGTCCAAAGTGGTAATGCCACAATCGGTTGACCATCACGCGTGCCGTCAGCGGATTGTCCGGTTGCGTCAACCAGTTGGCCAAGGCCGTTCGTCGTCCGGTCGAATGCCCGCTTGCGGGCATGACGATGGTTGCCGGTGCGGGATCAATGATGGTCAGAAAGCCCGGTTGCACTTCTTCGCCAAAGGCGGCGTATGCGCCGCCTTTCAACAAAAAGTGTTTGGGGGATTGCGGGCCGACGTCTGTGATGCCCGAACCGATGGGCAAGGCGGCGGGTTTGCTGCGGTCAAACGTGGCCAACTGTTGGCGCAACGCTTCCCATTGTTTTTTGGCTTCGCCTTTCAGTTTCTGGCCGATGCCGTTGCCGTCTTCGTCCACGCCATAATGCAATTGCCATTGCGCTTTGTGGTACATCAGCCATTGCATCGTGTCGCGCTTTTCGGGCGCGGTGGTGATGGCGCGTTGGATTTCTTCCGGGTATTTCTCAAACCCGTCGTCATAGAGCGCTTTGCGCGCGGGCGCTTCCAGTTGTGTCAGTTGCGCGCGCAGCTCTTTTGTCTGTTCCTGCCAGTTGGCCAGCTTGGTTTGGTAATCGGCCTGCGCGGCGGCAGAAACCAATACGTAATCGTCTTTGGCGCGCAGCGGCGCAAAAAAGGCTTGCAGCTTGTAATAATCTTTCTGCAACACCGGATCGAATTTGTGATCGTGGCAACGCGCACAGCCATACGTCGTGGCCAGAAACACCACGCCGACCGTGTCGGTGATGTCGTTCAAAATTTCCTGGCGGCGTTGCAGCAAATCGCGCGCGTTGTATTCGTCAGGGAAATGGCGATTGAATCCCGTCGCGACCAGCGCATCGGGATCAGTCGGCCAGAGTTCGTCGCCCGCAATTTGTTCCTTGATGAACCGGTCATACGGTTTGTCGTTGTTGAACGCTTTGATGACGTAATCGCGATAACGCCAAACGTGCGGGCGCGTGTCGTCTGCTTTGAAACCATCGCTTTCGGCATAGCGCGCCAGATCGAGCCAATGGCGCGCCCATTTCTCGCCGTAATGCGGACTGCTCAGCAATCGGTCAACGACGCGCGCAAAAGCTTTGGGCGATTTGTCGGCCAGAAACGCATCTATTTCGGCGGGTGTCGGCGGCAAGCCGGTCAGGTCAAAACTGACGCGTCGCAACAGCGTGATTTTGTCTGCGGCGGGTGATGGTGTGATGCCTTGTGCTTCCAGTTTGGCCAGGATGAACGCATCCACTGGCGTTTTCACCCAGGCGCGCTGTTTGACCACAGGCACAGTCGGTTTGACGACTTTTTTATAGGCCCAGTGGTTGCGCTGTTCTGCGGTGAAAGGAAGGTTGTCAGACATTGCCCAGACGCTGCACGCCAGGGCCAAAAGCGCCAAGATCGCCTTGAAGTGTTTTGCGCTGCCCATAACTTTTCTCCGGTCGCAAAGGTAGGAATTGGTTTTACCAGATTGCAGGCGCGTGTATTCTTATGGCCGCCGCTGTTTGTGTCAATAAATTCCGTGTCAATCAGGAGAGTAAAATCATGCGTTGGATGAGCTGCGCCGGATTGCTGTTTGTGTGCTTGTTGGCTGTCGCTCCTGGCCGGTTGGCAGAGCGTGAAACTGCCGCCAAATCAACCATCACGACCTTTGCCGGAACGGGGCAGCCTGGTTACTCCGGCGACGGCAAACCCGCCGTCAGTGCGCAGCTTGATCAGCCGTTCGGAATTGTGCGCGGCCCGGATGGCGCGTTGTATGTGTGTGATACCAACAACCATGTGATCCGCCGTATCAGCCGCGACGGGGTCATCACGACCGTCGCTGGCACCGGCAAGAAAGGGTACAGCGGCGACGGCGGCCCGGCGCTTTCGGCAACGCTCAATGAGCCATACGAAGTGCGCTTTGACCGTCAGGGCAATCTCTTTTTTGTCGAACGGCTGAACCACATCGTGCGCCGCGTGGATGCCAACACCAAACGCATTGCTACGGTAGCGGGTGATGGGCAAGCGGGCTTTGCCGGAGACGGCGGCCCCGCGGTCAACGCGCGGCTGAACCAGCCGCACAGCATCCAATTCGATGCGCAAGGGGATTTGTACATCTGCGACATTCTCAATCACCGCATTCGCAAAGTGGCGCTGAAAACCGGGGTGATCACCACGTTTGCCGGCACGGGCGAAAAGAAACCGACGCCCGACGGCGCCCGCATCGTGGGCACGCCGCTCAACGGACCGCGCGCGCTGGATTTTGACCGGCGCGGCGATCTGTGGCTGGCTTTGCGCGAAGGCAACGCTGTGTATCGCCTGGCCCTGAAAGCCGGAACGATTCATCACGTCGCCGGGACAGGCGCAAAAGGTTTCACCGGCAATGGCGGTCCGGCAAAACTCGCGACGCTTTCCGGCCCCAAAGGCATCAGCATTGCGCCCAACGGCAATGTGTATCTGGCCGACACCGAAAGCCATTCGATTCGCATGATTGATGTGCGCAAACTGACGCTGGAATTGGTTGCGGGCACCGGCGAACGCGGCGATGGCGGCGACGGCGACCCGTTGCAATGCAAAATGGCGCGTCCGCATGGCGTGTTTGTTGACCGCGACGGAGCCGTCTTTATCGGTGACAGTGAAACCCATCGCGTGCGCGTATTGCGCTAGCCTATATTGGCTGCACAAGCTCTTTGGGGAACAGGCCGCCCGGCTTGACCGGGTGGCAGTGCGACGCTATAACACGGCGCACTCTTCTCGCACATAAACCCGAACTTCTCACTCCACGACAGGAGCCTTTACTTATGTCGTCACTTCGTCAGCGCTTAAAACTCGCCGTCTTTCTCTTTCTTTGTGTCAGTTTGTGGGCGGCCTATTCGTTGGGCTTGGGAGTCCGTTCCGCCACCGCACAAGCCAACGATCCGGCGGAATTTTTTGAAAAGCAGGTGCGCCCGATTTTGGCCAATAACTGCGCCAAATGTCATAACGCGACGGCTCGCCTGGCCGAACTGGATTTGACCAGCGCCGCAGGTTTTGCGCGCGGCGGCGAAAGCGGCCCGCTCGTCAACCAGGCGCAGCCGGAAGAAAGCCGTTTGTTAAAAGTGATCGGCTATGACGACAAATTGAAAATGCCGCCGGTCGGCAAATTGAAAGACGAACAAATTGCCGTTCTGACCGCTTGGGTCAAAATGGGTGCGCCCTGGCCCAGCGCAAAGAGCGAGGTTGTCGCTGACAACGTGGCCAAGCCCGTCAAAAAATCCACGCGCGAATTTACCGAAGCGGAAAAGAAATTCTGGGCGTTCCAACCGTTGGCCAATCCTGTCGTACCGGCGGTGAAAAACTCCGCCTGGGTCAAAACGCCAGTTGACGCTTTCATTCTGGCCGCACTCGAAAGCAAAAATCTGACGCCTGCGCCGCCTGCCGACAAACTGACCTTGTTGCGTCGCGCGACGTTCGACCTGACGGGGGTGCCGCCGACCGAAGCCGAAATCAAAGACTTCCTGGCGGATACGTCGCCCAATGCCTTTGCCAAAGTCGTGGATCGTTTGCTCGGCAGTCAGCGCTATGGCGAGAAGTGGGGGCGTCACTGGTTGGACGTGGCGCGTTATGCCGATTCGACCGGCAACGACGAAGACCATCGCTATCCTTTTGCCTGGAAATATCGCGATTACGTGATCGAATCGTTCAACCGCGATTTGCCTTACGATCAATTCATTCGCGAGCAACTGGCCGGCGATTTGTTGCCCGCCGCTGACGGCCAGGAAGTCAATCGGCGCGGCATCATCGCCACCGGCTTTCTCGCCCTGGGACCCAAGGCCGTCGCGCAGCAAGACAAAAAGAAGATGTTATATGACGTCTTTGACGAACAGGTGGATGTGACGAGCAAAGCCTTTTTGGGGCTGACGGTGGCTTGCGCGCGTTGCCACAATCACAAATTCGATCCGGTGTTGACCAAAGATTACTACTCGTTGATCAACATCTTTGCTTCGACGCGCAGCTTCAGCAATCCCGATTCGCACGTGTCTGCGGTGTTTGAAAAACCGCTCGTACCCAAAACTGAATGGGAGCAGTATCAGGTCGCGCGCCGCGAACATCAGGCCAAGGAAAGACGCGCGCGCACCGAATTGAATGAAATTGTTGACGCCGTCAAAGAGCCTGCGGTCAAACAACAAGCGCCCCGTCTGGCCGAATACATGCTGGCGGCGCACAAAATCTATAGCGCTGGCGCAAAACCGGAAGACGTCGCCCGGCAGAGCAATCTGTCTGAAGACGTATTGAACCGTTGGGTGAAATTCCTGAAGCCGGAGGATCTGACGCCGCAACATTTGCTGGCCTGGCGCAATGCGACGCCCGAAACCTTGGCCAGCGTGGCGCGCGAATATCAGCAGTCATTCCAAACACACCTGAATGAGTGGCACGAACGCGTTGCGAAATGGCGCGTGGCATACCAAAAAGCGCTGGCCGAAAACAAAAAGCCATTGCCCGACAAACCGACATTTGAAGCCGGCGCAGACCGCTTTTTTGACGGCGTATATTTTGACAGCGAAGGGCCGTTCAGCCTGTCAGTCAAAGACAAAGCCAAATTCAGCGCCGCCCAGCAACAACGCATCAGCGAATTGCAAAAAGAGCTGGAGCAGTTGAAAAAGACTGCGCCCGCCGAACCAGAGCTGGCCTGTGCCATCGAAGACGGCGAACCCGTCGCGCAAACGGTCTTCATTCGTGGCGATTACAACAATCCGGGCGAAGACGCGCCCAAAGCGTTCCCCGCGATTCTGGCGTCGTTTGACACCAAACCGAATTTCACCGGCAGCGGGC
Organism: Acidobacteriota bacterium; assembly: GCA_016789605.1. Taxonomy (GTDB): domain Bacteria; phylum Acidobacteriota; class Blastocatellia; order RBC074; family RBC074; genus RBC074. The sequence continues at coordinate 3,081 of JAEUQO010000433.1, read as the reverse complement.
GGCTGCAATTGGCGGAATGGCTGGCGCAGCCCGAACATCCGTTGACCAGTCGTGTGATGGCCAACCGCATCTGGCAATGGCATTTTGGCGAAGGCCTGGTGCGCACGCCGGACAATTTCGGCAAGACCGGCGAAAAGCCCACCCATCCTGAATTGCTCGATTATCTGGCGCGTGCCTTTGTCAAAAACGGCTGGTCTATCAAATCAATGCATCGGCTGATGATGCTGTCGAGCGCCTATCAAATGGCCAGCGTAAACCCGGCGTTACCCGCCGAAGCCGATGCGGACAATCGCTTGCTGACGCGGTTTAACCGCCGTCGGCTTTCAGTCGAAGAGTTGCGCGATGGTTTGTTGGCCATTGACGGCACAATTGATTTGACGGTGGGAGGCACTTTGCAACAGGGGCGGGGCACTGACGGCGAAAACAACCAGGGCCGCCTGAGCCTGAATCCCGAAAAACTAAAACGCCGCACCGTTTATTTGCCGTTGCGACGCGCCAACTTGCCGACGTTGCTGAATCTGTTTGATTTTGGCGACGCGACCACGATGACCGGCAAACGCCAGCTCACCAACGTCTCGACCCAGGCGCTGTTTTGGTTAAACAGCGAATTTTTGACTGATCGTTCGGCTGACGTCGCCAAATCGCTGTTGGCGCAAACTGCGCTGACAGACGCCGGACGGGTCGAAAGTCTGTATTTGCGCGTGCTCAATCGTCAGGCGGACAAAGACGAAATCGCCCAGGCCCTGCAATACGTGGCGAATTTCAAACAGAAATTCACCGGCGAAAAAGCCGAGGCCAAAGCCTGGCAGAGTTTGTGCCGCGTTGTGATGGCCTCAAACGATTTTCTGTACATAGATTGATTGCGCAAACCTGTAGCCATTGAACAGGATGAGCCAGCGTCGGGCTCGGGCCGTATAGGGCAGGGCGCACGTTGGCTGCAAGGTGCGCCTTGTCAAATCCAGCCTTTGCTGGCCAGCCTTTGCTGGCCCAAACCGCTCGCTTTCGGCTTGCTAAAAGCGAAACCGGTGGCTTAAAAGGTTGTGTAGTTTGGCATTGCAATATGCCGTTTCGGTGAAAACTCCCATGAAAACCTTAAGCAATCCACAAGACCTGGCCGAGATTCAAACGCGCCTGCGACAGGTGTCTGCCGATTCTGCGCGCCAATGGGGCAAAATGAATGCGCATCAAATGGTCGTGCATCTGTGCGATTCGTTTCGCAACGTGATGGGAGACCGTCAGGCAAACTGGCGCGGCAACTGGTTTACCAAAACCGTCTTAAAATTTCTGGCGCTGCAAGTGCCGCTCAAATGGCCGCCCGGCGTCAAAACCAGCCCCGAAGCGGATCAGGAAGTTGGCGGGACAAAACCGCTTGAGTTCGCGCGTGATCGCGCCGATTGCGAAATGTGGTTGAACCGTTTCGTCACCACCGATTCACAGTCGTTTATGCATCCGATGTTTGGCAATATGTCCAACGCTGAATGGATGCGCTGGGGCTATTTGCATTGCGATCATCATCTGCGTCAGTTCGGAGTTTGAGGAAGAAACCATGACAGATTTGAAACCGCTTCAATCGCTTTATCGGCGCGTAGAAAAACCGCAATCGCGCCGTTCCTGGTTGCGCGCCGCCGGGCTCGGTTTCGGTTCGCTCGCGCTGGCTGGTTTGTGCGGCGACGAAAATCACGCATACGGCAATTCGCAATCCGCGCTCTCGATTTCGCAAGCGGACAATCCGCTCGCGCCCAGAGCGCCGCACTTCGCCCCCAAAGCCAAACGCGTCATCTTCCTGTTTATGCACGGCGGGCCGTCTTCGATTGATTCGTTCGATCCCAAAGAACGCCTGGTGCGCGATCACGGCAAACCGTTGCCGATCAAACGTCCGCTGGCGTTTGCCGACGGGCCGGTCGGGCCGCTGATGAAACCGCTTTGGCCATTCAAACATTGCGGCGAAAGCGGCATTCCGGTCAGCGATTTGTGGCCGCACGTGCGCGAATGCGTGGACGACATGACCATCATTCGTTCGATGGTCGGCGAAGGCGTGGACCACGGCGCGGCCTTGTTGCAAACCTTTACCGGCGTCTCAAATTTCGTGCGTCCCAGCATGGGATCGTGGGCGGTGTATGGGCTGGGCACAGAGAACCAGAATCTGCCCGGTTTTATCACCATCAAACCGGCGCTTTCGCACGGCGGCGCAAAAAACTGGTCTTCGGCGTTTTTGCCCGGCGCGTATCAAGGCACCGCCATCGGCAATTCCGGCCTGAAAGTGGACGACATCAAAAACGAACCGATTGAGTATTTGTTGGGCAAACACCTGTCGCCCGACGAGCAGCGGTTTGAATTGGAAATGCTGCAAAACATCAATCGTCGTCACAAAGAATTGCGCAAACAAGACCCGCAACTCGAAGCGCGCATCCAGGCCTTTGAACTCGCCTTTCGCATGCAGACCGAAGCGCCCGAAGCTTTTCAGGTCGACAAGGAATCCGACGCGACCAAAAAACTTTACGGACTCGACAATCCCATCACGGCAGATTTCGGCTGGCAATGTTTGCTGGCGCGACGACTGGCCGAACGCGGCGTCCGTTACATTCAATGCACGCACAGTTACAAATGGGATCAGCACGAAGACCTGTATAACTTGCACAACAAAAACGCCCGCGAAGTAGACCAACCCATCGCCGGGTTGTTGAAAGATTTGAAAGCGCGCGGCTTGTTGAAAGACACGCTGGTCATCTGGGCGGGCGAATTTGGCCGTACGCCGGTGTCAGAAAGCGGCGACGGGCGCGATCACAATCCTTACGGGTATACGATCTGGATGGCGGGCGGCGGTGTGAAACCGGGTTTTGTGTATGGCGCGACGGACGACATCGGTTACCACGCCGTCGAAGACCGCATGCACATCCACGATTTCCACGCGACCGTGTTGCACCTGTTGGGACTCGATCACGAACGGCTGACCTATCGCTTCAGCGGACGCGATTTCCGCCTGACGGACGTCGCCGGCGTCGTCGCCAAACAGATCATCGCCTGATGTGAGAAGTGTGAATCCGTCGGCAGCGTGAATTCGCTCGGCTGCAAGCGGCTGTT
>JAEUQO010000428.1 GCA_016789605.1 Acidobacteriota bacterium | reverse complement strand
GTTTGTTCAATGAGAGGGATATAAATCGTGTTGTCCAGATGCTCTTTGTACCAACGCTCATATCTCCCACTAGCGATATGCTTTTTGATGAGGCGGTTTTCTTCAAGTAATACCCACAAATTATGAGTCGCTCGGTTGCGGAACCCGTAAACTAATCTAGCTTTCAGGCCTTTTAAACCATAGGCCTTGCAAGCCGGACAAGGGCAAGCGGCAAGAATATCCCACTCCTCTTTACTAGGTTTCCGCCCTCGCCAACTTCCTAAATCTGCTACCATCCGATCACCGCTGCCGGGAAGTTGTACGATGCCGCGCGCGGCGCGATTCCGCCATCCGCTTGAATCTACGGAATCCATTTTTAGCAAAGCTGCAATGTGCAGTGTTGCTGTGCCTCCAATGCCAAAGACGTGAATTTGTTTGTCACTGAACACCTCACGAATCCGTTTAATGTTGTTGATAATTTTTGTGTAAGGAAGCGCTTTGGGTGAACGCAACAGATTCGGTACGATGCCGCCCAATGCAATGGTCGGCTTGGCTAACAATCGGTCATTGGTTTGTATGTCCTGAAAATACCGTTCCAGATAATGGCCGACATGCACGACCGGCACGAAGCCATCATGTTCATAATCACAATTCACCTGCATCGTGCGTTCATAGCATTTTTTTTGCAAATACTGAGACATTTGCGGCGTCGGGATAAAATCCTGCGGAATCGGCCACCAGTCAGGCTTAGCTTGAGTCACAAATTCTTCGTACTCTTTTCTGGGAGTCTCTCCGTCGCGCGAGATGAAATAAAAAGCGCCGTTATCTAAGTAGATTTTGGTCTTTCGGGGTATGCCGAAATGTTTGTGCAATCCTTGCTCCATCGCTAATTGGCGCTGTCGCGGCATACGATGAAAGTCTGCATAAGAAAACATCACCGCCTTGAGGAAAGGCAGATAGTATTCTGACTCCGCATCCCAAACACGAGGCGTCAGGCTCTTGACTGTTAAACCAGCAACGATTTCCAAACTCAGTTTCTCCTTACGTTTGGATTATTCGCGCGTGCGGCTGCTTCGTTTAGCTTGCGCGCTTCTTCAAGCGCAACAAAAGCGTCTTTCTCTTCGCGTTCGCCTTTTGATGTAGGTTGCTTGATTTTCACCAGCACGGGGAAATTGATGAGTTGGCCCGAAAGGATGGCTTCCCCAACATCTAAATCAGGAAGCATGCGAGCTTCGTCTTCCCCTAAACTCTCAATTACTTTGCGGATGAAATTTTGATCAGCAGGGTTCACCATCCGCATGATGATGTGCGAGTTGCACATTGCTAGTGCCGTTTCATCCAGCCTGGAAGGACGTTGGCTGATGAGAATTAGGCCGACGCTAAACTTTCGGCCTTCTTGTGCGATTTGCCGCGTAGCAGCAACCGCGCGTTGCTCGGCAGGTGTGTCCGCTTTTGCAGGAGCAAAGTTATGTGCTTCTTCTAGCAACAGCAAGATGGGTAGTTTGAGTTCGTCGCGGACACGCGCGTCATATAGATCGTTTGTGATGATGCTATAAATCGTTGCTTGAAAATCGCCCGTATACCCCGCGAGAGAGACGATGCTGATGCCACCATATTGAACTAACTCTTTTCGATCTGTAGGAAGCGGCGATGCTCCTACTGCTGCGATCTTTTTATTGGTGTCCTCCATTCGGCGCAATGCGGCTGCGGTTGCATAAGCCCTCTTCTTAATGCCTTCGAGAGTACGTTTATCTGTGCCAGTGTAGTTTGCTAAGCCGTTCCATCCCCAAGTCGTCAGTGATTGCTCACCCGCAGCGTCTCCTTGATCTTTTACGATCTCCCCTGCTTCAGCCAAATATGCAATAAGCCACATATCACGCTCCACGGGAAAAACTGTGCCAATCTCAGGCCTATTCAATCTTTGGGCGAGCCAACCAATTCGTGTTTGGTTTTCGGTCTTATCGTCTGTGAGAAACATCTTTGCTGCACGAAAGACTTCATCAAACCGATGCCTCATCGTTGGAGTCAGTTCATAACCTAAGCTGTTGATTATCTCTGCAACCGTCTCTGCATCTTCCTCAAATATAGGGAATTTAGCGTAGTACCGACGAACTCGACTCCCTAATCCCGGAACCTCGGAAAGTCCTGTGTAATCTCCGTGCGGGTCAAAAATCACGATGGGGTAGTTTTTGTTGGCAAGCTCTTCAATAATGCGACGAGCCGTGACGCTCTTGCCCGCGCCAGTCATTGCAAGAATCGCCAAGTGACGTGTCACGATAGCGTGACCGTCAACTTTAACGTCTACTTCTGGGCGATTTGAAAGATGGGCAATATCAAGCGCGCGGTCTTTTTTATGTTCAAGCTCACCCAAGACGACGCGAGCAATATCGGCTGACTCTGGGCGATAGGCACTGGATGCTGGCTGCGGTGGATAGCGAAGGTGATCCAGCTTGCCGCCTGCACCTCCATCAAGCGGTTCCGCGCCTAATATCTGACAAACGGCAGTAACCATTTCGCGGCTTAACGACAGCACTGTATCAAAGGGGTCTGTTTGCGTAGCCGCAAGCTCGTGCCCGGCTTCCACAGGAAAGAGCGGGTTTAGTCTTTCAATACGTTGCACTTTCGCCCAAACACGAATTTGCTCTGGCGATGCAGTGCCGTCTGTAGGGCGCAATGTTGCATCAACTGCGATTATGTCTTGTTCACGAACCGCTTCGTGATCTAAAGCCAGCCGAAATTCACGGCTGGTACTTTCTCCAACAATGGTTCCTACAAATTTTCGATTCGAGTTATTTGCCGAGGGCATAAACTTCCTTTCTTAGCTTTGTGGCCGGAAAAGCCAATCTCTGTGGGTCATGTAAATTGCCTGAACAAGTATGCGTCGCATCTCTGCGTCACTTATTTCGCCGCGCTGCAAACTTACGCCTAAATGATGGCGAATCAGCTTGCCATAAGATTGGGTCATCCAAGCGGGCACTTTGGCGAATTTATCCGCTATGTCCAATCCGACGGGAAAGCCATAGCCTGGTAACAAGCGGGAATACATGTGCGCTCGGTTGACGGCTTCATGAATTTGGTCGTCTCCGAGTTCAGCAAACGTCTCTACTCTGATAGGTTCAGTGGTTTCAGAGACACTCAGATAACAACCATTCACTTTTGGGAAGCCGGTTTTGTTATTTTCGGGTTTCAGTGGAGTGAAGTTCACGATGCTCACATCTGGTTCGTTAGGTAAAGTGACTCTGCCTTCCCGCAAGCCGTCATATTTTGCGATCACCCAAGACTCAGAGTATTGCCCTGGTTGTAGAAGCATCGCCATCAAAAGCGCATCTGTGTAATTCAATCTATCAAGCAGTGATTTAGGCGATTTCAAATCCGTTCGCCCATACATCTGGTTAAAGTAGTTTTCCTGGTTTTTATCCCGGAGTCCCTGAAAAACGCGTTCAAGCAAAACATCCTTACTGAACTCCCGAAGTTCACCTCGCTCAACGACGCCTGCAATAATTGGTCTTGGCGTTCGTTGTTTAGCAATTTCGATCAGTCGCCTGTATAGCCACGAAATCCAAGCCAATGGCTCAAACCAGCGATTCTTGACCCAATCATCAGAACGCGGAGTCATTTTCGGATAGATGTAGAGTTTGGCGTCGTTCAAGAAATCTTCTTTTAATTGATGGGCGGTGTTGGTTCCAGGAGCGTATTGTTTTAGAAAAAGGTCAATGTCCTTTTCCGTAAATGGAGTGTGACCCGCATACGCACTCATCATGTATACCAGCGGGCCATGAAACATCAGCATCCGCAGATCAGGAGTTCGTTCGAGGGCAGATAATCCCCCCAACAACTCTGCCGTGATTCTGACAATATCAATGAAGTCTTTTCGCTCTTTGCTGCCGCCTTCAAGGTCACCAAGTATTACGGGGTAATAACCGAATTGCTCACGCTCTGATAAGTGTCGCTCACCTGTTCGGACACAATAGGAACCCACGCGCAACAAAATCGGCACTTGGCTTGATAGTTGAACTTTACCGACACCGCCATCAATAAAAGTAACGACTTCGCCTTGAACCGATGACCAATCAACCTTTGGCGTATCGTAGACGCCAAGGATCGGGTCTGGGCGTTTGCCCGTTGCGTGAGCGTTGATGGCCTTACGCAAGGCAGAAACAAACTGGGCCGTATTCTTGAAGTAGTTGTTGCGTAAGCTCTCAGCGACGGTAAAGGCGTTTTCCGCCAGCTTCATTAACAAGTGCGGATGACGCTGGAACTCTGCTTGGACACCTTCTTCTGTCAGGCGAAGATCGGGAGGATTTGATTGACTCATGTGCGTATGACCTCTATTCCAAGCTGGCTTAAAACACGCCGCGCTTCATCTGAGTGAAAATCGTTTACAGATAGGCCCGTTAGTTGGCTTACCAGCCATTTGGGGGAGACACGTGCAGCGCCTAGTTGCACGTACCAGGACTGAAAGTCGGAAGGTTTTCCTGATTGTCCGGCAAGAGCGAGCAACCCCTTTTTGATAACTTGCTCCGTGGTCAGACGAAGCGTTTGCCCTCTTATAACGGCTTTGCCAGTGGGCATAATATCCTGGGCAGCAGGCGGTTTTTCATACAGCCAATCGCGCAAGTCAGAAAGCTTGCCGCCGGATTTCCCTCGCGCGAAATGTATTTTTAGCTTTGTCGAATCAAGTTGGGACAAATCGCCCAAAACGGCTTCATACTTTTGAGTAACGCTAACGAACAGTTCACGGTAAGAAGAACGTTGGCTCCACCGCTGTATTTGTTTGTGTACTCTGGGTCGCAGCTCAACGCAGCGGTCAGCATCAAGCAGCAAGTCGTAATTAGGAATCGGCTGAGTGACAGCGATGAGTCCAAATTTGGCAGACAAAACATAAACATCAAG
>JAEUQO010000369.1 GCA_016789605.1 Acidobacteriota bacterium | reverse complement strand
ATGTCGGAATAGCCTGCCGCTCCGACGTTACGCACCGTCGTGAAACCCGCCAGCAAGGTGATGCGCGCGTTTTTGGCGCCCGTCAGCGCCTGACGGGGAACCGATTTGGTGATGCCAGCCAACCCGCCAATGCCGGGATCGCCGGTCAGATGCGTGTGGCTGTCAATCAAGCCGGGCAACACGGTCATGGTTTTCAGATCAATGACTTCGGCTCCGGCGGGGACGATGATGTTTGCGCCGACAGCGGTAATGCGTTCGCCTTCGATCAGGATGAACGCGTTATTGATCATCTGACCGGTGCGCACATCGAGCACGCGGCCAGCTTTGATGGCGACGATTTTGGGTTGTTGTGCGAAGGCGGAAAAGGCGGTCAGGCACAATGCGAAGACGACGAAAAAGACACGGGATTTCATCGGGCGATCTCCTGAAAGAGTTATGGGATTTGTTTGACGTTGAGAATTTTGATGGGCGGCGTCAGGCGCTGTTCCTGCGCGGGCGCTTGTTGAATCTTGCGCACGACTTCCAGGCCTTTGATGACGCGGCCAAAGGCGGCAAACCCTTGCCCATCCGGGTTGCGTTTGCCGCCGAAATCCAATTCGGGCTGATCGCCCAGGCAAATGAAAAAGTCTGAAGTTGCCGTATCAGGGCCGCTGCGCGCCAGCGAAATCGTGCCGTCTTTATGCTTCAACCCGGTGACGCTGGTGCGTTCCAGCTCGATTGGCGCAAACCCTTGCTTGGATTTTTCGGGATTGACGCTGCCCTGAATGACTTCGATTTTCACCGCATTGTTGGGTTGATTGTCGGGCTTTCGCTTGACGGTGCGATGAAACACGCCGCCGTCGTAATGAGCGGCTTCCACATATCGCAAAAAGTTTGCCACTGTGCGCGGCGCGTGTTTCGCGTCCAGTTCAATGAGGATCTCTCCCAACTCTGTGTGTACCAGAACGCGAGGAAGTTTGCTTTGCGCCTGTGCTTGTGCGTCTTTCAGCAGGACAGCATTTTCCAGGCGCAAACAACACAAGAAGCAAACCAAAAGAACAAAACCTAAGCGACGCATCAATGAAGCTCCTTTGCTATTGAATATGGATGCTATCGAATACGGAAAATTGTTTGAATTGCCTGCGCGTCATTCCCAGCGGCAAGACTCGGCTGGTCTGACGATTCTGCTATACTGCCTGCACCACCTCATAACTTCAGCGGGGATTCTGCCGTCATGCCGAATCTGATTTACCAGGCGAACTTTTGCGCAGAATGCGGAGTGTCTTGTCAGCCACGTCGTAGGTGGTGGCCACGCTATTTTTGCGACGATTGCTCTGTTCGTTTGCGCCGACAATCTTTGTTTAATCCGTTAGGAAGTGTGATTGTCATCTTTTGTAGTTTGGTGGCCGTCTGGGCTTGGCGTTCGACTGCGCCTGCCTCAGCGCCCGACGAGTGGCGACCTTCTGCCAAAGAAACGCAAATTTACAAACCGGTGCGCAGTCAGGAAGAACCGGCGTCAGCCCCCGTGTCTGTCAAAGTCTTTTGCGGGGCGCGTACGCGGCGGGGAACTCCGTGCCGACATCTGGTGTCACCCGGGCAACGTTGCGCCCAGCATCGTGGCCAGCCATCCATCGTGTCAGAGACTGTGCCTCCGCGAGCTTCGTCGCCCACCGAGCCACCCATTTCTTCTTCCAAACCATAAAGATTTTTTTCGACCAGCGCCAACGACCGCGCCTCTTATGGCGCGATGTCCTTTGCACTCCCGAAATGGATAAACGTGGGCAGCAACGGCTGCCAGCGAACTATGCGGGCAAACCCGCTTGGAGGAAAGAAAACCCATGAAAAAAATCGCTACTTTTTTGTCTACTGCTGGTCTTCTCACCATTTTGGCTGTTGGCGCGTTGGCGCAAACACCGGCTGACAACACGCCGCGCATTCGCAATCGCCAGATTGAACAGCAACGACGCATTGGGCAGGGCGTGCGTTCTGGCGAATTGACCCGCAGAGAAGCCCGCCGTCTGGAACATAATCAACGCGAAATCAATCAGGAGAAACGGGAAGCCAAATCTGATGGTGTGGTGACCAGAGACGAACGCCAGGACATTCGTCGGGACCAAAACCGCGCCAACCGTCAAATTTATCGCGCCAAACACAATCGGCGTGATCGCAACTAAATCGTAACAGCAGTCATCATCGTAACAGCCATCATCAGAACACGCGACGCTCAAACATTGCGATGAATATCGGCATCCTGACTTTGTCGTGTACCAAGGTCGCGAGTTCTGATTTAGACCAAACCTAGATCGTTTTTCAATTCGCGTTACGGATTGGCCACAGAGCCACGGAGGCTCAGAGAAATACTTAGAAACCTCTGCGGCTCTGTGCCTCTGTGGCAAAACCCGTACGCCAAAATGAAATCTGATCTAATACCAGGCTGAAGGCTTTGCGGGAAAGGGAAACGGGCGATGTGCCACAAGGCGCGTTGCCCGTTTTTCTTTTTGGCGACAGGCGAATTTTCTGCCGCGCAACCCGACTTCTTGACGCTTGCCAAAGCCGTCCACTAAGATGGCGCGCGTTTTCGATAACGCACTGACAACAACGTCAGCGGCCCCTTAGCTCAACGGTTAGAGCAGCGGACTCATAATCCGTTGGTTGTAGGTTCGAATCCTACAGGGGCCATCGTTTAGAATCAGCGAGTTACAGGCAGCAACGATGCTGCCTTTTTTGCTTCTTGTGTGCCTACAGTGTGCCGACTCCGGCAAATATCAATTTTTCCAGCTTCTCCGCCGCCCCTCGTTGCATATCCGGCAGGACGTGCGAATAGGTGTCAAGCGTGAGCGTGACGCTCGCGTGTCCCAACCGTTCGGATACAACTTTGGGATTCTCACCAGCCAGCAAAAGCAAGGTCGCGCAAGTATGACGAAGATCATAAAGCCGGACTGATTTCGGCAAGCCCGCGCGCTTCAGTGCTGGTTTGAAATGATTGTTGGTCAAATTCGACAGATCAAGCGGCGTCCCCCATTCGGTTGCAAACACCAGCTCATTGTTCTGATACGCGCTACCTGCTTTTAGTCGTTCTTCAGCTTGTGCGCGCCGCTGTGCCTTTATTTGCGCCGCCATCGAAGCGGGCAACGGAATTGAGCGCCGAGATTGCGGCGTTTTTGGCTCGGTGAAGTACCAGCCGCCGCCCTTCTTGCGAATTAGCGCGCGCCGAACGGTCGCTACGCCTTTCTCAAGATCAACGTCTTTCCATTGCAGCGCGAAATACTCTTCCGGGCGCATCCCGGTCGTGATGGCGAAGGCAAACAGCACCGCGTAGCGCGTTCCTTGTAAAACATCAAGGAAGCAGGCCACCTCAACCGCTGAAAGCGCGTGCATCTCGCGCCGCTTTTGCTTCGGGAGTTGAGCAAGCTGCGCCGGGTTACGGGTCAGCATTCCCCAATGCACAGCCTGTTTGAGCGCAGAAGACAGAACCGCGTGAGTGTAACGAATCACCCGCGCGGAAAGCCCTTGCTCTTGCATCTTTGAGTAAAGCGCCTGAATGTCGAGCGGGCGAAGATTGACAAGCCTCAGACTTCCCAGCCGTTCGCGAACATACCTTTTTAAGAGCGCTTCATAATCATTGAAAGATCGTTCGCTCAACTTCGGCTTGGCTGCGCTTTCAAGCCATTTATCAAGATATGCGTCCAGAGATTCGGTAGCAGGTTCAATAAAGACGCCCAGGTCTATTTCGCGAAGCTTTGAGTTCAGAAACTTTTGCGCGTCTTTCTTGGTGCCGCGAATCGTCTTGTTGAAATACTTCCGTTTCCCGGTTATCTCGTTCCTGCCAGTATGCACGCGCACTAACCACTTGTTTTCACCACGCGCAACGATCTGCCCCGATCTACGCGCCTGCTTTGTTTTCTTGCCTGTCTCCGCTGACTTTATTGGGCTGTGCTTCGTTTCTTTTTCGCCGCCGCCCGTTTCGCCTTCTCCTCCTCGGTTAATGGTGGTCTGCCCCGTTTCGGTCGTTTCTTGGCAAAGGCTTCGGCTTGTCGCGCCGGTATCTGCCAAACCCGAAAACCGGTTTGCTCCGCCCCCGGAATCTCCCCCGCTTTGAGCATGCGCATCACTATCGGGTAAGAAATCTGGGCCGCTTGTGAAAACTCTTTTGCGGTCAACATTTTCTTTTTCTCCATTCATAAATTTTACCTCGCAAATAAAGATTTTGGCCAGCCGCACTATAACAAAATTAGCAATTGATGTGTTGCTAAATCTTTATTTACTTGTAAAATTTATTTGCTTGTTAATTTTGCTTGTGTGGTTTATAAAATTGTTGCCTGCGGAAAAGGCAGGCGAAAACGCGAAGAGCCTGCCGGTGCGCAAACACCGACAAGCTCTTTGTAAACCGTCAACCACCCACTGGGAGTGACTGAACAGTCAACGCGTGACTTGATTCTGCCACTCCCACAACAAACAAACCAGCGATTTGGGCAGGCCTTCACGGTCTGCCCTTTCGCCGTTTTATTGGGAGTCGAAA
>JAEUQO010000342.1 GCA_016789605.1 Acidobacteriota bacterium | reverse complement strand
GTATTTGCGATCCATGGAAAAATTGATGCGCGCCGTCAGCACGTGTGCCGGGTTGAAGCCCAGATCAACAGCACGCAAACGCAAAAAGCTTTTGATCATCAGCCCCGTGCCCAGCAACAGCAACGTCGCCAGCGCCACTTGTGCGATGACAAACAAATCGCGTGGGGTGAACAGGCGCACGCCGGTTTGAGTCGTACGTACATTGCCGCTACGACCTTGTTTGAGCGCCTGGTCCAAATCGGGGCGAGACGCTTGCCAGGCAGGCAACACGCCAAATCCAATTCCACAAAGGAACGAGATCAACAGCGTGAAGCCCAACACTGTTCCATCCAGTGAGATGTCTTCTACGCGGGGGATGCTGAGATTTGAGATGTTGTTGGGGAACAAGCCCAACAGCAACTTGCTGCCCAGCAATGCCAGTGGCAGCGAGAGAAGCCCGCCCAACAGCGAGAGCAACACACTTTCGGTCAGAAATTGTCGGATCAATCGTCCCCGTGTCGCCCCCAATGCTGCCCGAATGGCTGTTTCTGTCGTACGCATTGTGCCGCGCGCGAGTAACAGGTTCGCTACATTGGCACACGCGATAAGCAAGACCAGCACGACTGCCAGAAACAACACCAGCAAGGCAGGTTTGATTTCGCCGACATATTGATCACGGATAGAAACGACGCGTATATGCCAGCCCGCGTGCGATTTGGGAAATTCCTGTTGCCAGCGACGGGACAGCGCATCCAGTTCGCCTTGCGCCTGTTCGAGCGTCACGCCGGGTTGCAAGCGTGCGACCAGCCGCAACAACCGCAGCTCGCGGTTGGTCAAGGTTGCTGGATTCAGTGCCAGCGGCGTCCACAACTCTGCGCCGCGCGGATGTTCAAACGTGGCTGGCATGATGCCAATCACTTGGTAACTATCTCCGCTCAGGCGCAGCGAACGCCCGACAATCGAGGGATCGGCCCCAAAGCGCCGTCGCCATATCCGATCGCCAAGCAAGACGACACGCGGCCCGCCCGGCGTATCTTCAGCCGGTGAAAAGGTGCGCCCCAGTTGCGGTTGCAATCCCAAGACGCGAAAGAAATCTGCGGAAAAACGATAACTGAGAATCTGTTCAGGCTCTCCTTGTTCAGTCAGGTTGTAAATGGCATCACGAGAAGGCGCTACGCCTGCGAAAAGATGGGACAGCGCCTGAATGTCCATGAAGTCTGCGGGCGAGAGAGGATAGTTGCGTCGTCCGGTGTTGGGGTCTTCTCCCCACAACATGACCAGGCGTTCTGGCTCGGTATAGGGCAGCGGGCGCAAGAGTACGACATTGACAACGCTGAAGATGGCGCTATTGGCGCCGATACCCAATGCCAGCGAGATGACGACAATAGCTGATAAGCCTCGCTGTTTCAGCAGGCTGCGCACACCATATCGTAAGTCTTTCCAGAGCGATTCCATGGGGATGTTAACTTTCGCTGCGAAAGAAAAGGTCGTTACGTTTAGTTCTTTGGTCTGGTCGAAGTGTAGGAGTACGCAAAGAATCAGCCGTCAGCCAATTCACGTGTGTGGGAATCGTTTTACTCAGTCAGAACTCATTTCCGTCGCGGCAGGGGAGGGCGGGAACTCGTTCTGGTTCATCGTTGGCTTTTCGTGCCAATCTATTTCATCACCAGCGAAGGTGGTTCAGTTTCCGCTGGTTCAACCTTGTCTAAGGGAATACGCACGAGCACTGTCGTGCCACTACCTTGGCGGCCACTGATATTGACTTCGCCGCCAAGCAACAACGCGCGTTCGCGCATACCGAGCAAGCCCAACGATTTGGGGTTGGACAATTCGCTCGCTCTGATTCCGCGCCCATTGTCACGTGCGCGCAGCACCATGTCAGGGCCGCGTTCTTCGAGGACAACATCCACTTCCGTCGCTTGGGAATGTCGTGTGATGTTGGTCAGGATTTCCTGGAAGATGCGAAAGACCGCAATCGCGCGCTCCTGATCGAGGACGCGCAATGTGGGAGGAATACGCAACTGGCATTTGATGCCTGTGCGTTTTTGAAATTCTTCGACCTGCCATTCGATCGCAGCGGTGAGGCCGACGGCATCCAGTAAGGCCGGGCGCAACTCGGTCGAAATCTTACGGACGGTTTGCACGCATTCGTTGATGAGTTGGGTGATGCCCTGACCGCGCTCGATCAACTTTTCCCACTGTTCACGGCTTTGCGGGTCTGACAGCCGCTTGGTCAGCGACACAATATCAATTTTCAACCCGGTGAGCATTTGCCCCAGTTCGTCGTGAACTTCGCGGGCGATGCGGGTGCGTTCTTCTTCACGCACCAGTTGCAACCTTGCCGAAAGCGCACGCAACTGCGAGCGTGAATTCTCAAGGTGTTCTGCGGCTCGCTGGCGTTCGGTCATATCGTGCGAAACGCCGATGATGCCGATGATCTGGCCGCGATGATCACGGTACGGCGACTGGGTAATGCGAAAGATGTGGGGCGTGCCGCCGATGGTCAGCGCAATTTCGCTGGTCGAGGTTTCGCCCGTTTCGATGATCTGTTTGTCCCAGGCTGCCAAAAAGCGCGCATTTTCCGGCGGAAAAAACGCGGTGTCGTCTTTGCCGATGATTTCTGTGATGCTACGGCCCAGAACCTGTGCTCCGGCTGCATTGATAATCAGGTAATGACCTTGCAGGTCTTTGGCGTAAATCGCGTCAGACGCGCCGGCAAGAATACCACGCAGCAAGTTCTGGCCTTGTTGCAAGGCTGCTTCGCCCTGTTTGTGCTCGCTGATGTTCTGCAGTTGCAGCACAATGTAACGCGGTTTGTTTGATTGATCGCGCACCAGCGAAGCTGTTTGTTTGACCCAGATAAGGTGGCCTTGACGGTGTAACAGTCGCTGTTCCAGTTGCACGCTGCGCGACTCACCCGCCAGCAATTTTCCGATGATTTGCGTCATCGCTTCGGTGTCGTCTGGGTACGAAATGTCCAGCCAGGAATGCAGCAGCAAGTCGCGGTCGGCATAGCCGATCAATTCACAAAGAGCCTGGTTTACCTGTAAAAACCGCGTATCGAAACTTACCAACGCCATCCCGACGCCGGTGGCTTCAAACGCACTGCGAAAACGAGCTTCGCTTTCCTGACGGGCCAATTCCACGCGATTGCGTTCGCTCACGTCTTGCGCGGTCGCGCGCAACCCGACCACGCGGCCTGTGTCATCGTGAATCGGACGTTCTTCAAACAACGCCGGAAGCAACGAACCATCCTTGCGGCGGAACTTCCGTTCGTGCGTTCGTTCCGGAAATGCGCCGGAACGCTGTTTTCCATTTCCCGACAGCACAGAATCAGGCTCGTAAATGAAATTCTTGACTGGCTTGCCGATCATTTCTTCCGCGGTATAACCCAGCAGCGCGCATTCCGTGCGATTGACACGCGTGATGCGTCCGTCGCTATCCAATTCGTGATAACAGATCGGCGCTTCGTCATAGAATTCGCGATACAGTTCGCTGACGCGTTCCTCGCTTTGCCGCAAGGCCAGCTCCAATTCCTCTTGCGGAGAAAGCGGCGTGGGCGGCTCTACAAACGACATCAGCGTCATCGGCGTCTGGCGTGCTTTGGGTTTCCAGCCGACCAACAAGAGCACCAGCGCCGGAAAGACCAACGCCAGCAGCGCCAAATGCCAAATGCCTTGTGCTGGATAGGAGAACGGTTTTCCTGGTAAGGCGAAAAAATACAGCGCATAAGCGAAGGAGAGTGCGCTGGAAATGAGTCCGGCTGAAATACCGCCTTTGAATGCGGCATAGCTGACGGCAATGACAAAAATAATTGCAGGATCCAAGAGCGGAATTCCCAGCCGAGACAGCAACTCTACCGCTGCGAGCAAGCCGACAGTGAGCAACAACGGGCGAAGCTGGCTGGTGTATTGATCGTGCCAAGTGCGTTTCGCGTGGGCGACGTTGTCTGGTCGCCACTCATTCCTGGTTTGCCAGGGATCATTCTGCCAGTCTTGGTTTGGTGAACCAGGGCCAAGCACATCGTCCCCGTGTATGACAGGAGGATTCGAGTGTGTGACCTCTGCGTTGCTACTTTTCATAACGAATCAAACTTCAGCACAGACGTGCTAATGAATTAACCAAAACGCACGGACCGGATGAGG
>JAEUQO010000341.1 GCA_016789605.1 Acidobacteriota bacterium | reverse complement strand
ACAGGCGTTCAAAGACGGCGCGCGGTTCCAGAATCGGCGGCAGCGGCTGGGTTTCGGTTTTCCAGGCCAGATTGTTGGTGTAAGCGCACGAATAACCGGAATCGCAACTGCCGGTTTGCCGCGCGTCTTCGAGTCCGAGTTGGAGCGAAGGAAAGCGCGTTTCCGCGCCGATCTTTTGGGCCACCAGCTGATCCATCGAAACGCCCGCGCGAATGTCCGTGGTGGATTTGCGCACGTGAATGCCGGTCAAATATCCGCCACAAGCGCGCCCGTGATCGCCAGGGCCGCTCTGCCACGCATTGCCCGTGGCGTGCGCCAGATTGCCGAGCATCGAAAAGTCGTTTTTCAGCGGCTCCAATGGCTTCAGAATCGGCGGCAATTCGCGCAACGGGCCGTCGTAACTGGGCGTCCAGTTGCGCATGTCAATGCCGTTTGGCAAATAGACAAACGCCAGGCGCACGGGCGGCTTTGCGGTCGCGGCCAGCGCGGGCGTCATCGCATCCAGCAGCGGCAGCGCGAGCACGGTTCCCAAGCCTTTCAAAAACGTACGACGGTGAATTGCTTTGCGTGTGATGATCATTGATCTATTCCTTGAAGTTGAAAGCTACGCAAACTTATTTGTTTTGTGATTCGAATTTTTCTGATGCTAACGGATGCTGTGGTAACAGCCCCGGAGGGGCGGAATGTTTATAGTAATGGGGAAGCAATCCGTCCAAGCTCCGTTAGGAGCGACATCTCTCGGACAGCAGATGCCGCACCGCTGGGGCTAAGAAACTCAACTTTACTTGCTATAAACATCCCGCCCCCTGGGGCTAATGAATACCAAGCCAAGCAAATGGCCCTTTCCAATAGAGATCATTTGAGTCCAGTATTTCCATCAGCATCAAATCGGAATTATTTCCTTGCATCCACCTGCAAAACGTCGCCACGTCGTGCCTGGAACGGAAGACTGTTCACAATCTCCTGAACCAACACCTGAAACCGGTATTCCGACGCCGCCAGCTTCGGCTGAATTGCCGTGATCGTCGGTTTGTCAAAGCGTTCCAAGCCGCGTCCCAACGCATAGACCATCAGCTTTTCGGTCAGCGCCTGCGCGAACTCTGGCGTTTTCGCGACCAGCGCGGCGCGGAATTCCGCCGGGTTGGTGAACGACTTGCCGCGCGGAATCGTGCCGCTGGCGTCCACCGGGAATTTGCCATCCAGCGTTCGCCAGCGTCCGATGGCGTCGTAATTTTCCAGCGCGAAGCCCATCGGATCGAGTTTGTTGTGACATGCCGCGCAAGCAGGGTTGGCGCGATGCGCTTCCATCTGTTTGCGCAGCGAAGCGCTGCTGCCGACGGCGGCCTCGTCCAGCACCGGCACATTTGGCGGCGCGGGCGGCGGCGGCGTGTTGAAGATGTTATCCAGAATGTATTTGCCGCGCAGCACCACGGAAGTCCGCGTCGGGTAACTCGACACGGCCAGCACGCTGCCGTGCGCGGTGATGCCGCCGCGTTCATTCGTCGTCAGTTCGACGCGACGAAAATCCGGCCCGGTGACATTGGCAATCCCATAATGCTTCGCCAGCCGTTCGTTCAGAAAACTGTAGCCCGCATTCAAGAAATCCGTCACCGGCTGGTTTTCGCGCAGCACATATTCAAAGAACATGCGCGTTTCGGTTTTCATTGCTTCGCGCAGTTCCACGCCCCAGTCAGGAAACTTTTCGGCGTCGGGGCGCAGCGAATCCAAATTGCGCAGTTGCAGCCATTGCCCGGCGAAGTTTTCCGCCAGCGCCACGGATTTCGGATCGGCAATCATCCGTTTGACCTGCGCGGCGAGCACGCCCGGCGCGCGCAAACGTCCAGCTTCGGCCAGTCGCAGCAATTCGTCATCCGGCATCGAACTCCACAAGAAGTAGCTCAGCCGCGAAGCCAGTTCGATGTCCGAAATCTTATGAACATTCTGTTGCGCATTCGGGTCGCGTTCGATGCGAAAGAGAAAGTGCGGCGACACCAGCATGGCGCGAATCGCATTTTGAATTCCCTGCTCTGGCGTTTCTGCCGCATTCACAAAACGCAGCAACGCAGCGACCTCAGCATTGGCGACCGGTCGCCGAAATGCGCGACGAGCCAGATTGCGCACGATCCGTCGCGTGCAAGCGGCTCCCAATTTCGGATCGCAAATCAGAATCCGTTTACGGCTTTCGCTTTCCATTTGCGCCGGAAACGGCCCGAAGAATTTGATGCCGTAAGGAAAGATATTCCGGCGCGGATTGAACGCAACATCGGGCGTCATCTGTTTTGCGATGTCATCGCCGATGATGCTCAACCGAAACGTGTGATCGCCTTGCGGCAAGACGAGTTTCGTATCTAGGCCCCAGTATGGATACATGCCGAAGCCTTCAAAAGTCGGCGTCTTGGTTTCGATCAGGCGGCTTTCGAGCAGCTTGCCATCCATCCACAAACCGAGTTTGACCGGCGCACCGTTTTTGCCGCGCGAACCGGCCATATCAATGCGAACGCGATATTCGCCGCTGTAATCCACGTGATGACGGAATTCCAGCGTGCTGGCATCAAGCAACCAGGCTTCCTGTCCGTAGTAAATCAGGGCTTCGGCGTGTTTGCGAATCTTCGGGTCGGAGTTGGCCATGTAACCGAACTCTGTCGGTTTGGGCAGCGTTTCCGTACCCATCGCTTTGGCGGCGATGGCGGCTGCGGCGGACATGTATTTTTCGGCTAACAGCGGCGAGATGCTCAGCAAATCCGCGATGTTGTCAAAACCTTCGCCTTCGTCGTCGCGCGGAAATTCGCGGTCGGCGCGATAGCTGACGCCCAGCAAATCGCGCACGGTATTTTGGTATTCGACGCGGTTCAACCGGCGCGCAACGATGCGGCCCGGATCGGGTTTGACCAACCGGTCGGCGCGCTCAAATTCACGTTTCAGAAAACTGACCAGCGCGCCGAGTTGGGCGCTGTTTTTGGGCGCGCCGTCGGGCGGCATTTCGCCCGCTTCGATGCGACGAACGATCACCTCCCATTCATCACGACGACTGATCAGCGTGACGGCTTCCTGGAACAAGCCCAGATTCAGACCGCCTGCCGCGTTGCGATCGTTGTGGCACCCGCCGCAGCTTTCGGAAATTACCGGCGCCACCTGTTTTTCAAATCCCGCCGCATCAGGCTGAAAGGATTGCGCGCGCGTGGCATTGACTTGCGCCGTGGTGGAAGCAGCCGGCCAGCAACCGACGAGCAACAGAACGCTGGCAGCCACGATTGTCGCGATTTTGCAGCACCGAATGAGCATAGACATCTGGTCAGGAAAAGCGGTTTGAATTGCAGCCGGAAATTGTCAGGAACTCGACGCCGCAGAGTGTAACCAACTTGCCCCAAATAAAAAAAGCCGGAGCGCGCGGTGGCTCCGGCAAAAACACCTGAGCGATTCTGCCAACGAATCACCCGGTGCTGTGATATTGCTGCACACACAGGCAGTACGGAGCGAGCATCCCGGTCGCACCGTACTTCACGAACGGCTGTCACGGAACACCGTGACAGCCATCGCTACTCGACACTCGCGTTAACAACTCGGCGGGAAGACGGGCATCGTCATCACACCGGCGTTGGTTTGTTTGAGCGTATGCAAGTTGTGCGCGCCGTTGAAGGCGTTGCTGTTGGCATTGCTGTTGGCGTTACGGTTGAACGCCGCGCCGCCCAGCGGCATATCGCTCTGCGAGTAAAGTTTCAGCCAGCCGCTGCGGCCCCCCGGAATGACTTGTTCAAACCGTGGCGCCGTACGCGGGAAGTTGTTGCTCAGGCTGCTGCGGAATTGGCAGCTATTCGGGTTGAAGTTGAAGCTGTAGCCGTTTTCGGCGTCATCGTACAGGATGCCGAAGAGCGAGTTCAGCTTGTCCATGCCCGTGGCCAAATTGCCGCTCAGGCGATGCAAAGTGAGCAAGGTGTCGTTGCCGCTGGCACGGTCAGGAATGTTCGAGACCGCCACCACGCGCGGCAGCAGCGAATAGCTGGCGCCGTCGAACCGAAGCTCCGTCGAGTTTGCGCCCACCTGGCAGCTTTGCGGTGCGCCCGGCAAGCGGGTCGCGCAATCCGCCGTCAAGTTGCCGAAATGGCCGCTCTCGAACTTCACATATTCATCGCCCAGCAACCAGTTGAAGCTGGCCGGACAACCGTTGTCATCCACCGCCACCGCCACCACGTAGCCGGTCGTGCCCGGATCCAAATCCGACACCAGGAAGGTCGTCGTCTGATTCGCCGTCAGGCAAACATAGGCGTCGGTCACCGAGCAGCTCGCGCCATCCACAAAGAACAGGTGGACGGGCGTGCCTTTGTTCGGGTTGGTGTTGGTCAGGTTGATGCGCGTGTTGCTGCTATTCGGATTGGTCGGGCTGGACGTGTAGACCGGATAGATCAACACCGAGCAGCCGTTATCCGTCGGAATGCCAGGGCCAACCGGTTGGCAGGTGACCTTGTCGCAAATCGTCACGGGCATCGCGGCTTCGTTGCTGCCGTTCAGATCGGCATCAAAGTACGCCGTCGAAGTCAGGCAGAATTGCTCGCCTGCTTGAATGTTGTTGACCAGTTGCACGCTATAGCTGATCACCACGCGTTCACCCGGTGCATACGAACCATTCCATTCCACACGCGAAGCATTGACGATCGTGCACGTGCCGTTGCCACCTTGCACCGAGCAACTGCCTGTCACGGCAGCCAACGTCGGCGGCAAGGTCGCCACAAACTCGGGACCAGGATTGTTGGGTTGCGTTGCCGCTCCCAGGTTGATCATTTCGGCAGTGATTTGCAGCACCGAACCCGGTCCCACACAAGTCGCCGGATCGGTAATGCTCACCGTCAGCGGATTGTAGAAGCCGAAGTCAATCGTCTGGTTGCCGTTACGATCATCACCATCCACGGCGGTGTCAGGTTCGCCGTTTTGGGTCAGGGTGATAACGCTCGACGCCGGAGGATTGGCCGCCGGATTCAAACTATCCGAGCCGTTGTCATCGTTGTCGCGGTCGTTGTTGGCGGTTTGGCTGCCCAGCGTGCTGACGCAACCAGCCA
The DNA here is from genome assembly GCA_016789605.1 of Acidobacteriota bacterium. GTDB lineage: Bacteria > Acidobacteriota > Blastocatellia > RBC074 > RBC074 > RBC074. The sequence goes on along the minus strand of JAEUQO010000341.1, from coordinate 71,499 downwards.
GCGGCCCGTTGCCCGCAAAGTTACTGCTCGCGACGCGGACGAAGTAATCGCCCGGCGTCAGATTGGCAAACAGATACTTGCCGTTGGCATCGGTGGTCGTGGTTGCGACCTGCGTGTCAGTGCCCGGCTGCAAACTCTGGTTACCATTGCTGTCACGGAACAGTTCGAGCAGCACATTGGCGACCGGCAGTTCAGTGGCTTCGCGCAACCCGTTGCCGTTGGTGTCTTTCCACACCAGGTTGCCCAATTGCAGGCTACCGGTCACGAATCCGAAGTCCACCGTCTGGTTGCCAAACAGACCGTCGCCGTCCACTTGCGTGTCGGGTTCGCTGTTGCCCACCAGGATCACCAAACCGCTGGCGACTCCCGCCGCAGGCGGGTTGCTCGTGTTCAGCCCGTTGTCGTCATTGTCAACGTCCGTATTCGGGTCGCTGGCCGTGACAGAGCTGCTGCTGCAACCAAACAACGCGCCACCGCTGGTGAAGTTGCTGGCTGGCAAGCGCACGAAGTAATTGCCCGGCGGCAGGTTGGTGAATTGGTAGTTGCCGTTGCTGTTGGTGGTCTTTGAATCCACCAGCGGATCGTTCGGCGGATCAAAGGTGTTGTTGCCGTTGTCGCGGAAAAGTTCGACCGTGACATTGGCGACCGCCGGTTCGAGCGCAGGCGACGTATCGCGCTTGCCGTTGTCGTTCAGGTCTTTCCACACCAGATTGCCCAAGGTCATCGGCGTGAAGAACCCGAAGTCAATCGTCTGGTTGCCGCTGGTGCCATCACCATCCACCGCCGTGTCAGGTTCGGTGCCCGCCTGCAACGCAATCAAGCCGCTGACGACGCCATTGACTGGCTGGTTGGCGTTGTCAATGCCGTTGTCGTCGTTGTCTACGTCGTTGTTCGGATTGCTGACCGTCGGCGTCGAACTGGCGCAACCGAACAGATCACCGCCCGAGGTGAACTCGCCCGGAGCGACACGCACGAAGTAGTTACCGGGTTGCAGATTGTTGAACCGGTATTCGCCGTTTGTCGCCGTGAGCACGCTGGTCACCAGTTGATCCGTACCCGGTTCAAAGGTGCTGTTGCCGTTATCGCGGAAGAGTTCGACCGTGACGTTGGCCACGCAGGGTTCCGGCGTCGGGGTCAGATCGCGCTGACCATCATTGTCGTAATCTTTCCACACCAGGTTGCCCAAACTGAGCGGCGCAAAGAAGCCGAAGTCCACCGTCTGGTTGCCATTGGTGTCATCGCCATCCACCGCCGTGTCAGGTTCGGTTGTGCCAACGAGCACGATCAGACCGGTCGTGACGCCGTTACTGGCCGGATTGGCGCTATCAATGCCGTTGTCGTCGTTGTCCACGTTGTTGTTCGGGTCAGTCACCGTCGGCGTAGAGCTTTGGCAACCGACCAGACTGCCGCCTGGTTGGAACTCTGCGGCAGGAATACGCGCAAAGTAATTGCCCGGCGAAAGGTTGTTGAAGCTGTAGGCTCCGAGCGTGGCCGACGCGTTGCTGGTTGTCGTCACCGCCGTCAACGTGTCGCCCGGCAGATCAAGCTGACCGTTGCCATTGTCGCGATAGAGTTCGACCGTGACATTGCCAACACCGGGTTCCGGCGTGGGCGTCAGATCGCGCTGACCGTCGTTGTCGAGGTCTTTCCAGACCAGATTGCCCAACGACATCGGCGGATAGAAGCCCAGGTCAATGGTTTGGTTTCCGTTGTTGTTGTCGCCGTCAACCGCGGTATCCGGCTCCCTGCTGCCGATCAAGACGATGGGGCCGGTGGCAATGCCGCTCGCGGGAGGAGTGGCGCTGTCAATGCCGTTGTCATCGTTGTCCTGATCGTTGTTCGGATCGAGGTCAGTCGGCGTTGAGCTGAGACAGCCTGCCAGATCACCGCCTGTGGCGAACTCTGCCGCCGGAATGCGCACGTAGTACACCGCCGGAGGCAAGTTGCCAAAGGAGTATTGCCCCAAGGTCGCAGGCACCGCGCTGGTCGTTGTCGTACCAATCAGCGTGTCACTGCCGATTTGCAATCCGCCCGTGCCGTTGGCTTCGCGATACAACTCAACCGTGACGTTGCCGACGCCAGCTTCCGGCGTGGGCGTCAGGTCGCGCTGCCCGTCGTTGTCGAGGTCTTTCCAGACCAGGTTGCCCAGCGTCATTTGCGGAATGAAGCCGAAGTCCACCGTCTGGTTGCCATTGGTGCCGTCACCTTCGTTGGCAGGTTCGCTGTTGCCAATCAACACGACCGGGCCGGAATTGATGCCGTTCACACCCGGATTCGGGTTGTTCACGCCATCGTCGTTGTTATCGCCGTCGGCGTTGGGATCAAGCTCGGTCGGTTCGGAAGACAAGCAACCGGCCAGGTCTCCGCCCGTGGCGAATTCCGCCGCCGGAATGCGCACGTAGTAGGTCGCCGGAGCCAAGCCGGTGAAGCTGTATTGCCCCAAGGTCGCGGGCGTGTTGCTGGTCGTCGTCGTGCCGACGAGTTGGTCGCCGCCGCCGCCCAGTTGCAATCCCGCCGTGCCGTTGGTTTCGCGATAGAGTTCGAGTGTGACATTGCCCACCCCGGGTTCGACCGGGTTGACCGTGTCGCGCACGCCATCGTTATCGAAGTCTTTCCAGAGCAGGTTGCCCAGCGTCATTTGCGGAATGAAGCCGAAGTCCACCGTCTGGTTACCGTTCGGGCCGTCACCGTCATTGGTCGGTTCGCTGTTGCCCGTCAGGGTGACCACACCGCTGGCGATGCCGCTGGTTTGCGGCGTCGGGTTGTTGACACCGTTGTCGTTGTTGTCACCATCGCTGTTCGGCGTGGCTTCGGTCGGTTCAGAGGACAGACAACCGGCAAGATCACCGCCCGTGGCGAATTCCGTTTCGGGAATGCGCACGTAGTAGTCGCCTGGCACCAAGCCGTTGAAGCTGTAGAGTCCCAACGTATCGGTCTGGGCCGTTCCCGCCAGCGTGTCGCCGCCGCCGCCCAATTGCAGTCCGGGTGTGCTGTTGGTTTCGCGGTACAGTTGCACCGTGACGCCCGCTACGCCGGGTTCCGCCGGATTGGCTGTGTCGCGCACGCCGTCGTTGTCGTAATCCTTCCAAACCAGATTGCCCAACGTAAGCGGCGCATACAGACCGAAATCAATCGTCTGATTGCCGTTCGTGTCGTCGCCGTCCACTGGCGTATTCGGTTCAGTCGTGTTGATCAACGTCACGGGCGTGCTGACGATGCCATCCAGTGGCGGATTGGAACCATCCACACCGTTGTCGTTGTTGTCCACATCGCCGTTGTCAGCGCCCGTGGAGCTGAGACAGCCCGCCAGCACGCCACCCGACGCGAAGTTGCTCGCTGCCAGACGGACGAAGTACACGCCCGGCGGCAGGTTGCTGAAGCTGTAATCACCGTTTGCGCCCGTGGTCGTGGTGGTGACCAGCGTATCGGCATTCGGTTGGAAGCTGTTGTTGCCGTTGTCGCGATACAACTCAACCACGACATTGGCGACACCCGGTTCCGGCGTTGGCGTCAGATCACGCACGCCGTCGTTGTCGTAATCCTTCCAGACCAGATTGCCCAGCGTCATCGGCGTGTAGAAACCAAAGTCAACCGTCTGGTTGCCGTTGGCGTCATCGCCGTCCACGCCTGGGGGCGGTTCGCTGTTCCCCAGCAAGGTGACGAGGTTGCTGACAATGCCGCCCGTGGCCGGAGTCAGATTGTCCGGGCCGTTGTCGTCATTGTCTTCGTCATTGTTGGGCGTTAGGTCGCTGACCGTCGAACTGAGACAGCCCGCCAGATCGCCCCCCACCGCGAACTCCGCCGCCGGAATGCGCACGAAATAGTTGCCCGGCAACAGACCCGTGAATTGATATTGCCCCAATGTGGCGGGTGCGCTGCTGGTGCTGGTGGTGAGCGGCGTGCCTGCCGGGGCACCATCAGAAGCCGGATTGAACACGCCGTCACCGTTGTCACGCCACAGTTCAACCGTTACTCCTCCCACACCTGGCTCTGCCGGGTTGGCTGTGTCGCGCTGCCCGTCGTTGTCGTAGTCTTTCCAGACCAAATTGCCCAACGACATCGGCGGATAGAAGCCCAGATCAATTGTCTGGTTGCCATTGTTGTCGTCACCATCAACCGGCAGCGGCGGTTCGAGCGAACCCACCAGCACGATGGCATCGGTGTTGAGTCCGGTGGTGGCAGGCGTTGCCGCATCCAGACCGTTGTCATCATTGTCCACACCGCCCACGTTCGGCGGCAGGTTGGGATTGGTCGTGGTGACCGTCGAGCTGAAGCAGCCCGCCAGATCGCCGCCAACCGCGAATTCCGCCGCCGGAATGCGCACGTAATACGTGCCCGGCACCAGATTCGTGAAGTTGTACTGACCAAGTGTGGCCGGCACTGCGCTGGTCGTGACCGATCCGGCCAGCGTATCGCCGCCGCCGCCCAGTTGCAGACCTGCCGTGCTGTTGGTTTCGCGATACAGCTCGACCGTGACATTGCCGATGCCCGGTTCGCCCGCATCCACCACGCCGTTGTTGTTGTTGTCTTTCCAAACCAGATTGCCCAGGCCCATTTGTGGAATGAAACCGAAGTCAATCGTCTGGTTGCCGTTGGGACCGTCGCCGTCCACGTTGGTAGGCGGTTCGGTATTGCCGCTGACCGGGATCGGCGGCGTCACCACGCCACCGTTGGTCGGCGTCGGGTTATCAATACCGTTGTCGTTGTTGTCCGTGCTGTCGCCCGGATCATTGCCCGTCGAACTGAGACAGCCTTCGAGCACTCCGCCCGGCGCGAAGTTGCTGGCGGCGATGCGCACGAAATAGGTGCCCGGCGCCAAACCGTTGAATTGGTATTTTCCGCCGTTGGCCGAAACCGTCGTTTGCAACACTGGCGCATCGGCTCCGGTCGGTTCGAGCGAGTTGCTGTTGTTGCGGTCGAGGAACAGTTCAACGGTCACGCCGTTGACCAGCGGTTCGTTGTTGTCAAAAACACCATCGTTGTCGAGGTCTTTCCACAACAAGTTGCCCAGGCTGAGCGGCGGATAGAAACCAAAGTCAATCGTCTGATTGCCATTGGTGTCGTCGCCGTCCACGCCTGCGGCAGGTTCGCCCAAACCGGTCAGCGTCACGCGCGTGCTGACGATGCCGTTGTTGGCCGCCGTGGCACTGTCAAGACCGTTGTCGTTGTTGTCTACCTGATCGGTCGTGTCTGCGCCGGTCGAACTCAGGCAGCCCGCCAGCGGTTGGCCCGTCTGGAAGTTGCTGGCCGACACCAACACGAAGTAATCGCCCGGCAACAGGTTGCTGAATTGATAGAGACCGTTGGCGTCTGTCACGGTGACAGCCACGCGCGGAGCATCAGCACCGTTCGGTTCAAAGGTGTTGTTATTGTTGCGATCGGCGAACAGTTCGATGGTCACGTTCGGTACGACCGGTTCAGGCGTGGGCGTCAAATCACGCACACCGTCGTTGTCGTAATCCTTCCAGATCAGATTGCCCAGCGTCAGCGTGGCATAGAACCCGAAGTCCACCGTCTGATTGCCGTTGATGTCGTCGCCGTCGGTCACGACCGGCGGCTCGGTCTGGCTGAGCAACGTGACCAAACCACTGGTGATGCCCGTGGTCGCAGGCGTCGTGCTGTTCAGGCCGTTGTCGTTATTGTCGCCATCCGCGTTGGGATTGAGTTCGGTCGGCGTCGAACTGAGACAACCCGCCAGATCGCCGCCTGTCTGGAATTCCGCCGCCGGAATCACCACGAAGTAATTGCCCGGCAACAGACCCGGGAATTGATACTGGCCCAACGTCGCCGGAGCAGTGCTGGTTGTGGTCGAAGTGACGAACACATCAGGACCGAGCACGAACTGACCGTCGCCGTTGTCGCGGTAGAGTTGCACCGTGACGTTGCCGATACCTGCTTCAGGCGTCGGCGCCAGATCGCGCACGCCATTGTTGTTGACGTCTTTCCAAACCAGGTTGCCCAGCGTCATCGGCGAATAGAAGCCGAAATCCACCGTCAAATTGCCATTGGCATCGTCGCCGTCCAAATTGGCCGGTGGCTCGCCGTTTTGCGTCAGCGAAACCAAACCGCTGACGATGCCATTTGAAGCGGGCGCAGGATTGTCCAGACCGTTGTCGTCGTTATCCACGCCCCCGACAGCGGGTGGTGCATTGGGATCGGTGGCTGTTTGGGTCGAACTGAGACAGCCGAACAAATCACCACCCGCTTGGAACTCCGCCGCCGGGATGACGACGAAGTAATTCCCCGGCGCCAGATTCGGGAACAGGTATTGTCCCAACGTCGCTGGCGCAGTGCTGGTCGTCGCCGTGCCTGCCAACTGATCCGCAGGCAAGTCGAAGGTATTGTTGCCATCGTCACGATAGGCCAGGACTGTGACATCACCAACGCCCGGTTCGCCGTTATCGCGCAGACCGTTGTTGTTCATGTCTTTCCAGACCAGGTTGCCCAGACTGACCTGACCATAGAAACCGAAGTCAACCGTCAGGTTACCGCTGCGGCCATCAGTGTCTACGTTGGTGTCAGGCTCCGTGTTGGGTTGCATGGTCACCAAACCGCTGTAAACACCGTCGGTCGCGGGCGTGCCTTGTTGCAAGCCGTTGTCGTTGTTGTCTACGTCGTTGTTTGGCGTGGTCTCGGAGGGCGTCGAGCTGAAACAATTCAGCAACCGTCCATTCGGCCCCTGGAATTCCGTCGGCGGGATACGCACGAAGAAATTGCCCGGCACCAATCCGGTAAAGTTATAGAAGCCTCCGTTTACTGTCGAGGTCGTGGCAAACGCCGGAGCGTCGCCGCCCGTTGGCTCAAGGGTATTGTTGTTGTTGCGGTCAAGGAAGAGCTCAACAGCGACACCATCAATGCCGGGTTCGCCCGCATCGCGCGTGCCGTCGTTGTCGTTGTCTTTCCAAACCAGGTTGCCCAGATTCAGCGTGCTGTAGAATCCGAAATCCAGCGTCAGGTTGCCGAGCGTGCCATCGGTATCAATCGGCGTATCGGGCTCGCCAAAGGGGAAGAGCGAAATCACGCCGCTGACAATACCGCCTGTCGCAGGCGTTGGATTGTCTATACCGTTGTCGTCGTCATCCGTGCCGCCAATCGGCAACGGCGTGTCAGGATCAGGCGTGGTGGTGGTGGAACTCAGACAGCCCAACAACGCGCCACCGGCCTGGAAGTTAAGCGGCGCAACCTGCACCAAATAATCGCCCGGCAACAAGCCCGTAAACAGGTAGCGTCCTTCGGTTCCGACAGAACCGCCGCTGGACACCGTTGAAGTCACCAGCGTGTCACCCGCGTCGAAGGCTCCCGGCGTTGCTCCGTTGTCGCGATAGAGATTCAACGTCACCAGCGCAACCCCCGTTTCAGCCGGCGGCTCAAAAATGCCGTTGTTGTTGACGTCTTTCCACACGACGTTGCCCAAACTGAGCAGCGGTACAAATCCGAAATCCACGGTCAGGTTGGACTGGTTATCGGTGGTGAACGCGCCCGGATCGCCCACGCATTCGTCAGCGTCTGGTGTCGGTTCTTGTTGGCCGTTGCCTTCGCCGAGCGTGATCACGGCGCTGCGGGCCGACAACGGTGTGTTGTTGGCATACTGCATCGTGCCGTTGTCATCGTTGTCGTTCGGATTGGTGTCCGGGTCGGGTCCGGGTTCGTTCGGACCAGTGGTCGCGAACGCGCCGGTGCTGGACGTGTGATTGACCAACGGCCCGCCCGTCTGGAAGCTGACCGCGCCGATTTCGACGATGTAATCCCCGGCGGGCAGCAGGTCGAAGCGATAGCAACCGTCTGTATCGGTCACCACCGGCGAAATAACTTTGCCCTCGATGTCACGCGCCGAGAGCACGCCCGCGCTATCGAGCAAGCGCACTTGCACGCCCGCGATGCCCGGCGTGGCCCCATCCGCCGCGTCAATCGTGCCGCTGTTGTTCAAATCGCGCCACACGCGATTGCCCAGGCTGTAAACACGCACGAAGCCGAAATCCACTGTACGGTTGGATTGGCCGTTAGGCGCTTCGCCCGGCAGCGGATTGGTTGTCGGATCATTGTCGGTGGTCGGCTCTGTTCCCAATCCGGGACCGAGCGTCACAGCCAGGCTGCGCACGCCGTTTGCGCCGGGGAAAACACCAACGCCGTTGTCGTCGTTGTCATCCTGGTCAACATCCGGATCGCCCGCGTCAGGCACGCTGCTGACCGTGCCTTGCAAGACGCCACTGGTGAAGTTGGCCGAAATGATTTCGACGATGTAATCGCCCGTCAGCAAGTTGTCGAACCGGTAATAACCGCCGCCACTCGTTGTCTGATCAGGCACTGGCGTACCGAAGATGTCACTGGCGGGTGCGCCCGTGCCATCCAGCAGCCGCACAAACACACCGTCAATGCTGTTTTCGCCGCCGTCAAAGGCGCCGTTGTTGTTGCGGTCTTCCCAAACCCGGTTGCCCAGGCTGTAAACCGGCACAAAAGCGAAATCGAGCGTGCGGTTGGATTGATCGTTGCGCGCTTCACCCGGCAGCGGGTTGGTCGCCGGATCGTTGTCGTTGGTAGGTTCGCTGCCGACAGCCGGTCCCAAGGTAATCGCGGCGCTGCGAATGCCCGTGGTCACATTGGGCGCAATACCGACGCCGTTGTCGTCGCTATCGTCAACATCGGTATCGGGGTCACCGGCATCTGCGCTGCTGGACATACAGCCCACCAGCACGCCGACACCAGTGAAGTTTGCGGCGCGGACTTCGGCCACATAATCGCCCGCCAGCAAGTTATCAAAGCGGTAATAACCGCCTCCGCTCGTGGTTTGATCCGCCACGAGTGCGCCGGTGTAATCCGTGGCTTGCGCCAACGTGTTGGCGTTGAGCAAACGCACGATCACGCCATCCACACCCGGCGTGCCGCCATCCGCCGCATCAATCGTGCCGCTGTTGTTGAGGTCTTTCCAGACACGATTGCCCAGGCTGTAAATCGGCGTGAAGCCAAAATCCACCGTGCGGTTGGATTGATTGTCCGGCGCTTCGTTGGTTTGCGGATTCGTGGCCGGATCGTTGTCGTTGATGGGTTCGGCGGTGCCGCTGCCTTCGCCCAAAGTCACCGCCACACTGCGAATGCCGTTGCTGACATTCGGCGTGGAGCCGACGCCATTGTCATCGCTGTCATCGGTGTCGGTATCGGGATCGCCAGCGTCAGCCGTGCTGCTGATACAACCGTTGAGCACGCCCGAGAAATTGGTGGCGCGCACTTCGATTACATAATCGCCGCGCGGCACATTGTCGAAGCGGAAGTAACCGCCGCTTGCAGTGGTTTGATCCGCGATGGTCGCCCCATAAAGGTCGGTGGCTTGCGTCAATGCCGGTGAAACCAGCAACCGCAGCGTGACGTTGTCAATGCCAACTTCGCTGCCATTGAGCGTGCCGCTGTTGTCCAGGTCTTTCCAGACACGGTTGCCCAGGCTATAGACACGCACAAACCCGAAATCCACTTCCAGGTTGGAGTTTGCGTCCGGCGTGGCCGCGTTGTCGGTCATCGCCGGATTACCGAAGCCCGGCGAGGCAGATTGCGCCTGATCGCTTTCGCCCGTGGCCGTGCTGTCGCCGGCGACCAGCATGATCTGCGGGCTGCGCACGGCACTCGGCGTAACATTGGCTTGCGGGCCGTTGTCGTCGCTATCGGCGGCGTTCGTGTTGTTGACATTCACGCCGTCGCGGCTGCTCACAAAACCATTGAGCACCGCGTCGCGCACGACTTCAACGTAATACTTGCCGGCAGCCAATCCGGGGAACAGATATTTGCCGTTGTTGTCCGTTGTCTTGGTCATCAGCAACGACGTGCCGTTTTCGGCATAGAGCCGCACGGTCACGCCGCCGATCCCGGTTTCGCCGGAATCGAACGCAGCATTGTTGTAATTGCCGCCCGCGCCGCCGTCATTAAAGACCAGGTTGCCGACGCTCAGCCCATAGAACCCGAAGTCCACGGTCAGGTTGCTGAGCGTATCCGGCACGGTGGCGTCGTTGTTGTTGTATGGGTTTTCCGTCAGCGGCTCGTTTATGCCGACATCAATCGTACGGCTGAGCACTTTGCCGCTGCCGTCGCGCGTGCCGTTGTCGTCGTTGTCAATGCCAGGATTGCTGACCGCACCGCCCGTGTTGGGATCCGGCGCAGTCGTTTCGGTAGTTGCGCCCGTGAGTCCGGCGGTCGTGCCACTGCTCCACAATCCGACCAGCGCACCAGTGCCGGTGAAATTCGAGGCAGGCAAACACACCACATATTTGCCAGGTATCAACCCGATCGGCGCGCCCAGCGCTACGCCCGTTGTGGTATTGAGGGTCTGTTGCGTAAACAGGAACAACCCATCTGTCAGACCGACTGTGGCAGTGGTCTTGCGATCCAGCGGGAAGGCCGTATCAGGAGTGCCGTTCATATCGCTATCGGCATAGAGTTCCACGACGACCCCATTGATACCGGCTTCGCCACCATCGCGCAGGCCGTTGTTGTTGGTGTCGTAAAAGACCTGGTTGCCGAGGGAGATGTTTTTGAGGACGGTCGCGGGATAGTCTTCGACTTCACCGCTGGGCGCCTGGCCGGTGGGTGAATTGACGGCGGCGTTGCCATCCGCTGCGGCCACAAACCGGAAGCGCGTACAAACCGTCGCCTGCACCGCGCCCAACGGAACGTTGATGTTCAGGTTGTTTATACCTGCGACGACAGCCAGATCGTTAAAGATCTGTTCGCCAGCCCCCCAACTGCCATCGTTATTCCAGTCAATCCAGCCGTTCAGGATACCAGCCACACTGGCCGTAACCTGAATCGTGGCAGTTTGCCCGGCGATCAAGGTCGGCAAAACAACGCCGTCTTCATCATCGCCGTCAACGTCGTTGTCGTCACCGTCGTGGTTGACGCCTGGTTGCCCGTCGGCATCATCATCCACGCCGGCGCCCAGATGAACACCTGCAACAATGACGTGTCTGGCGCCGTTGTTTGCCAACAGTGTTGGGAAGGTCGGATCAGGCGCATCGCCAAAGTCATAAAATGCCTGGAACCCCATATCGAGCGTGTGATCATCTTCGCCAAACGCCCCCGTGCCATTGGTCGGAGCGCCATTGACTAGATGTTTGACCTCGACCTCTGGAAAATTGCCACCTGCAATCCCCAGCACGTTCGCCAGAGCTGCGTCAGAATCGCGCAAATCAGCCGGGCTGCCCAACGTTCCGCTACCAAAATCTGCCGCTGTCAGCAGCTTGCCATACAAAGCCCCACCCGATTGATAGTCTTGCGGACGATCTGCACGAATGACATAGCGGGTGTTCGGTTGAATCGCTGGATAAGTTGGATTGGCTGCGCCGCCGCCCACCAGGCCTGTATTGTTCGCGGTATTGGCATCACTGTCAGGGATGCCATCCTCATTGGCATCCTGTGAAGTGAAATAGAACGTACCATTGGCATCTGTCACCGCAGTGGCAATGGGGGTCAGATCATCCGCGTTCCCCGCGATGCCGTCTCTGCCTGCCGGGGTGTATAACCGCAATGTCACACCAGCAATTGGCATTTCACCCGGGTCTTGCACCCCATCGCGATCCGTGTCCATCCAAAGGCGGTTGCCGATCTCCAAGTAACTCACTGGTTCGCAGGTCAACTCCACATCGCCTAGCCCAACCGCTTTGCCAAAGAGACCGTTTCCGCCGACACCACCATTGGCGCTGCCTGTGTAAACGTTATATGACCTGTTTGGCTGACCTGATGTGTTACTCAACCATCTGACCCCACCTGAATTTGGCGTGTTATTAACAGGGTCAATCACGACGTTGATTGTTTCGCCTGATCCGGGTTTTAGTGCCAGCGCGCCCATGGAATGTTCGGTATGCGCCAGGAAACCATTGACAATCCAGTTATCGTTGTAAAACTCGCCGAACCCTGGCCCCTGATTGTTATTTGGCCCGGCCCCGGTCTCAGGACCGGCCTGGGCATTATTTTCGAGAATGTATGCGCCATTTGATGAGAAGGCCCGAAGCACATCACCACCAACTGAGGTCATGTAGAGCGTTGTGTCAGGAGAGTTAGGACCATAATTCATGTAGCCCAGTTGAAGCCCCTGCCGATCCATCAATGTGAGGATCATTGTTCCATCCAAATCGAATTCAATATCCGACAGGATGGGCTGCGGGCGCTCAACCATCGTTCCGGTTCCAAACCCAGCATCAAAAAGACCGTTGAATGTCGTAACTTCGGCAAAACTGTCCGTCCACCGATACCAACCAGTAGCCTGCGGCAAACTGAAAATGGGAAAGCCTTTGGGATAGGTCAGAGGAAATTCAAAGGCGGTCGTCCAGAGATTTGTCGAGGGGTCAAAATACGAAACGCGGGCTCTTAAGTCTGAAGAACCGCCACTGCTGGCGTCACAGACCGACCCAGCGTATAACTTGCCGCCTTTAAACTTCGCGCCCCAGGGCCGGATCGTTCCGTTTGTACACGTCGGCCCAGGGATTGTGGTTGAAAAGAGAATCTCAGCAGAGGTCGGCAGAGTGTTGCTGGTGTTGTAAGCCGTGAGATCTAAACCATAAAGTTTTTTATCGAATAGGTTAACGAACCATAGCGTATTGCCATCATCGGAAATATCTATGTCGCCGATACCCACTTTACCGACCAGGCCAAACACCGCCGTGTCATAACTGGGGTTGGTTTTGTTTGATGATAAACCTCTGGTTGCCACACTCGGCACAGAAGCCTGCCCGACGTCAATGCCCAGATCGGCTACGACATCAATAAAATTGCTGGTCGTGGCTGAAGCTGGGACAGTCATATCAGTGACGTACATACCACCTAATCCCTGCGGCCCAAGTCCTACGTGACGACGCAACATTGCCGAAGTGAAGACCTTCTTCGTGAATTTGTTATAGGCTACGCCCCAAACTGACCCGACCTGACGCGCTGTAGCCAGATGCAACATCGTCGCCGGCGTCGGTCCGCCAGAACTGTTATAAGGAAAGGCGACCAACGCATCACCATCGCCTGCCAGATTAGAACCGCTTGTCGGTGCTGGATCGCCGTTCACGTAACACGGCGTTACAACGTATGGATTATCTTGACAGAATCCGATTTGCTCCATCACACCGAGATCGAAATTGCAGGCTGAGCTAGCAGCAAATTGTACGCTGGTAGAGTTATTGGCACCGTGCGGTGTCGTGGTCTGAAAACCGCTGGCAGGTAAATTCGTGAACTCTAAACGGACCGGGTAGGAACCGGCAGGAATCGCATTTCCATTGGCGGCACTGAACTCATAGCGCCCCGCCGAATCACTGGTGGCGCTGTATGTGGTTCCGTTCACGTCAAAGGCCATCACTGTGACGCCTGCGGCGCCATTCGTTTCACCGGAATCTTTCACGCCATCGGCGTCATAATCAAAATACACCGTGCCGCCCAATTCACCTGAAGTGCACAGGTTCGGAACACAGCCTGCTGGCGCGTTGAAATTGGTCGTTCCTGCGCCACAGCTCATTGCGCCTGAAAGCGAAGAAGAAATCGTGTGTGCCGCGCCATCAGCAGTGATTTCAAAGGCCACAACTTGTGGTGATGAAATAGGCCCTGCCACAGCAGATCCCGTTCCGGGGTCGTACAATGATTCCGGTTTGATGGTGCGCGTTTGCGCTCCGCCATCAAGTGAAACGGTGATCGTGTCGCCATTAATCGCACCGGTCCAGGCAACTTCGACACTGACCGTCGCTCTTGAGCCTGTGGTGTAATAACAACTGCTGACGGTCACTTCCTGCGTTAAGGTGCAAGCGGCAGGCGTAAGCTCGCTCCCATTCGCCCCCCCCATCCAAGCAGACAGGTATTGCTTACCGTTGCTCAGCACGGATGCGACTTTTGTATATGCCTGTGACCAACCAAATGCTCGTGCTGTTGAGGTCAAAAAGACTGCTGAGGTAGTCAGAATCACCAATAACACCAGCAAAGACAGCACGACGCGCCCACGCTGGAACACACCGTTCCGGGCCAGCAGGCGCGGGCTCAATTCTGGGCTGCGTCCCGGTTGTGCGGGACCGCCGCTCTCTGAATTGTGTTTTGCTTTTGTTTTTGCTCCTGCGATGTGCGCCCGCCGTCTACGGGAGAGTGCGCCGAGGAGTGTGCGAATGAACTGTGTGAGAGTGTGTGTAATTTGCATAGTGTTTCTTGATGTTCAGTGATTTCAATGATCTTGCGGGGAATTCCCCTGGCGTGTGCAAAGCGGGATCACACACGCCTGCAAGTTGGCGGCGGTGAGACTGCCGCCAGAAAGACAGACCGCTCCCACCACGGATGACAGACCGCACTGCCTGCCGCCCATGTCTGGGGGTCAACCAACAATTGCTGCTGGATACAACGTTAGGTGTTCGTAAAACAAAAACAGGCTGAACACGCTCACATGAGCGCGCCAGCCTGTTTCAAACTCCGCAACTCTTTAGGCCCCGAACGGCCTGGCAGATTGTCCGCGTCTTCTCCTGCGTCGGTGAGCCAACCGTGTCTGACGCCATATGCCACCACTTCCGCGCGCCGGTGTAGGTTCAAGCGCCTCATTGCGCGCGCGCGATGCGTATCAACCGTCTTGATGCCAATTTTTAACCGCGCGGCAATTTCGCGCGTTTGCAATCCGCGGGCAACAAAGCGCAACACCTCTTCCTCGCGGGCAGTCAATTCACCGCCCGCGTTGCGCAAGTGCCCTATTGGCCGGGGAGCAAGCAACGAAACAAAGGTGTCAATCAAATCATCATCCAGGTAAACGCCACCGCCAGCCAACGTGCGAATCGCCTGAAACAACGCCTGGGTCGGTGCGGAAGTCAACAGACAACCAGACGCGCCAGCTTTGAGAAATTGACGTACTGAACCAACATCGCGTGCGGCAGCCAACACGAGCACTTTGGCTTTGGCATAAGCGTTTTTTAGACGCGAAACGATTTCAGGAATTTGCGCTGACACATCAGTCTGGGAACAACGTGGCTCTCCCGGTACAAAGATAACCACTTCGGGCTGGCAGGCCTGCAACAAGGGGATTGCTTCAGAATACTGCTGTACTTCGCGCACGACCTCCATATCGGGTTGCGCGTTGACCAACAGCTTGACGCCTTCACCAACCAGGCGCTGTTCACAGATGATCAAAATGGGGTGTTTCGAGTTGGGCACTGGTGAACTGGATGTTAGTGAAACCATAACTTGATCCTTACCTGTAGGTCCCAATGAAAAAGACTGGCTTACAATGCCGAAACCTATTGCCGGACGATAAATCACCGGCGACGAAGAAACTCTGGCTGAGGCGCCCCAGGCTGCTCGCCTCAGCCTCTTCCCCGCTTTGAGCGCCACCCCACAATCAAGCGCACGAGCGGGATAAAATCATTCTTCAAGCCTGACGATCTGCCTGGGCCAAGGTCTACGATTACCGGCGAATGCCAAAGCAAGCGTCGCCGCTGTTTGCTGACGAGCGTTTCACCGCAAGCTCAGCCCAACAGCAACTCATCACGTAGAAGCCTGTGCGCGGCAGAGCAACAATTTGTCGCGTTGAAGATCGCGCAGAATGCGCGTGGAAACGTTGCCTCTAGTGGGAGAGGCCATCTCTTTGTTCGAATGGAAAGTGTAGGCAAGCCCAGAAAATCTGACGCAACAGTCGCAAGCGCTACTGATAGCCGCGCACCTGACGGCAGGCAGCATCCTTTCCCATACACCGATCAAAACCACCGATTAGTCGCCTCCGGTTTGGCTTGCATCCCCACGACCCAGCCAAACCGGAGACGGCCAGACGTTCATCCGCGATAGAGCGTTGGGCCCCCAGTGAAGAAAGACCGGCCCGCTCGAATGAAGCCTGGTTGAGTGAAAAGCGCTGCGACAACCGTTCGCGTCAAACCCGTTATTGCGCGATGGCTATTGCAGAGCAGCGAATCAAGCACGATGCCGTGGACTTCATCATCACGCCTGCCCAAACAATCCCCCTGCGAACAGATTGTTACAGCGTTAACGTCGCCCTAACTTCTTCATCGGCCTCGCGCCCCAAAAGACTGGCAGAGAATGCTTCGAAAATTTCGTTGCCCGTCTTTTCGTTCGCCCATTGAGAGAGTAGCGCGATAACAGAAAAATCAGCGTGTCATTTTCGACGGTACTACGGTCTCTAGGCTTCCACCTTTCCTACACCCACGACAGACAGACGCGACAGGGTAGTTAAGGAAAACCCTCTCTGACTCGCTGGCCAACCTAGCGTTCGATACGAACCAACACATCATCGCCGTTGGATTCATGCTTCTCTTCTTCCAACGTTGGCGCGGCTTCGTCCGGGTTGGCAGAGGCGTCTTCGCGTACAGCATCGCGCCCTTGAACGGGTGCGGAAGTGGCTGTCGCCGGCCTGACGTGGCGCATCCATTGCGGTCCCCATACGGCAAAAGAAAGTCCGGTGAGTAAGACAGCAAGCGTTAGCAGCCACGCCAGTCCCCAGGCCAGCGCACGCCGTCCCGACGGGATCGGCGCAGAGTCATTCGGTTTCACGGATGTATGAGAGGTAGAAATATGTGACATGGCAAACTCCGCAAGTAGCAGGCACACAACTCCCTGGAGACATAAAAGTGTCCCCGCAAAAATGGGCCTGCGAACAATAGTTCTGAAATGATTTTGTACAGCCGGGAAGTTGTGGGAGACGTAGCCGGCGAGAATGTTTTGCGTGCGGCTCCTTGTGTAGCTAGCAATAACCACACTCTGAGGGAGCTTTACGCAGGAAGAATTGTAAACTTCAAACGACTGATCTTGCGTGGCATTTTCGAAGCTACTTTCCCCTAAGAAACTGTAGCTACGCTAGAATGCCTCGCGTTTCGCAGAACACTGAAACTCAACGAAAAATGCCGTGCTACAGGAAGCGTTCAAAAAGTTAAAAGGAGTCCCGGCGCAATCGGCTCGCGAGGTCATGATTAACCAAGCCATGCGCCTGGCTTATTTCATTCATCGGGACCAGGAGCTGGCCGCGCACATTACGACAGAGGCATTGATCAAACTGAATGCCGCTGCCGTGGCGCAAGACCGACGCTATCTCTATGAACCTGGTGGGCGTGCATCGCAGGGCATTCGTGCACGCAACAAAATCATGTTGAGCGAGCTTCACCTCTTGCAACGCATTCTCTTTCACGAATCGGAGCCCTATGAGCGGCAAACCGAGCTGTATTTTCAAACCAAACCCGATCAACGAAGGATGATCGTTCATTACCTAAAACACCTGGTCAGCGTCACCCTAAAGCGGAATTCGTTTTATACCACCCTCGGCATCACCCGCTTGCTCTGCCGCTATACGACCGCTGAAGCAATGGATATTTACAACCTGGTCGTGCAGGACCCTGCACGTGTCAAAGACGATTATTACTGGCGCTCACGTAAAGGCCACTTGATGCAGGATATGAGAGAGCGGTTCGGTCCGTTCTTGCAATCCAGCCGTGGCACGCGCGGCGAAGAACGTTTTGTCGCGCGCGCGGATGCGTCCAGCTATCTCACTCTGGTCAAAGAGTGTCTGGAGATGTTTATGCCCTGGAAAACAATCTGCCCCTTGCCGGCAGACTCAGCCCTTACCAATCGAGAAATCAATACACTTATGTTTCGTGGTTCTGACCCGGATGAAGAACATCGCATTGAACTGGCGCGCATGCACACAGTCTTACACCCTGGCTGTTTTGATCGCCTTTTAACTGCGTTGTCGCTGCCGTCATTTGTGCAGCGCCTGGAATTGCCGCACTTTTTCGCGACGCAAAATCAAGATAGAAAACCAGCCACGACAGAAAGCCGCCACTCAATCTCTGGGCCGGGGCGAAGTTCGGGTCCTCACCAAATTGACTTTGCGGCAATCGAGCGCCGCGTGTCTCAATCCAATCAAGAACGCCGTCGCGCCACGCCAAACCGTTTGCGGATTCTGGTTGATGGTCGAGAGCGGGCGTTACTCGATCTCGACCGTGAACGTCAGGCACGCTTTGCCGTGCAGGAAGGCGCGGAAATGATCGAAGTGCGCACCACACCGGACGCCGGTGACATTTTGTTGGCCGCGCACATGTTGAGCTATGACGAATTGCAACAAAGCAAACCAGCGACAACGTTTGTGACTCCATTGGGACGAGGACGCAAGATTGCCTTCCAGATCACTGCCGCAGATGCCGTCGGCGTGGAACCTGCTGGCGCATTGGTCGAAGTGGGCTATCGCGTCACCAGTTTCAGCGCAGTTTGGCAATGGTCCCATTCGGTCTTCGCCAAACTCGCCCCGACACAAATACTCGGCGAGCTGGCGTTTTTCCGTTATGCGCTGCCGACACTCTTTCTGGCGCTGACGATTGCAGGTGGGTTGTGGCTCTATTCGTCACGCACAGTTGATCAACAGTCAGACGTGGCGGTAAATAATTCTCCCAACCCTGCCTCGACGCAAACTGTTGCTATTGCGCCGACCGGAAACCAGGCGCCAGACAGCACCACACCTCCTCCCGCCAGTAACCTCGGCGCGGAAAAGCGTCTGGGTGGACGGAACACACTTCCGTCAGCGCCCAGCAACGTGACGAGAGATAGCGAAACCACCACAGCCAACACGTCGTTGGCAGCAGTCAGCAAGATTTATCTCGAGTTGGAAGAAGGACAGTCACTTGATCCTGCCCTGCGCGAGCAATTACAGAAACGCCTGTCGGCCAGTGGTCGTTGGACGATCACAAACATGGATGAGGCGGATGCGGCCTTGATGATTCTGCCTAGCTCTGTGGGGAATGGGATTACGTGTCAATTGGTGAACGAAAACGGCCAGACACTGTGGCGCGGCAAGTCTGTGTATCGGGGAACAGCAGACAAAATCGCAGCTCAAATCGTGACTCAGTTGCTAGCGGCAACACGCCGAAGCCTGCCAGCAAACGAGCAAGAAAAGTAACTAACGAAAAACTGAGATTTCGAGTGCCAAGGCCCGACAACGAATCGTTGTCGGGCCTTGGCGTTTTGGCCCACGCGCTTAGCGTGGCTCGCCTTGCAGGACAAATGCTGCCCAGTAATAGGGCGCTTGCCATTGTTTCTCTTGCCAAAGAGCGATTTGCGCCGCGCGCAGGGCGGCAGCAGGACTCTGCCCTTTTCCTAGCAATTCGCGGTAAAACCGCTCCATCCAGTCTGCGGTCGCCTGGTCATTGATGTTCCAAAGGCTGACCAGCACGCGCGCAGCACCGGCATACATAAAACTACGCGTCAGACCGATCATGCCTTCGCCACGGACCTCTTTGCCCAACCCGGTACGACAACCGCTCAGAACAACGAGTTCCGCTGGCAACTTCATATTAAAGATGTCCATCGCGCGCAGATACCCGTCCTGCTCAACGCCGTTTCGCCCAACAAACGAAAGCGCCAGGCCGGAAAGCGCCGGGTGCTTGTCATTGAGCAAACCGTGTGTGGCGAAATGCAGATAACGATATTGCCCTAACGCGCTATCAGTCGCGGCCTTTCGATCCGCATCGAAATCAAGTGCGATCTTGCTGTTGGCGGTAGGCGCAAGCGACATAATCGCTTGCGCTTCCTTCCGCGTATACGGCAACCGAACCATGCTCTCGCGCGTTTCTACCCGATCAACCTCCGGACAGGCGTTTTGTAAGCTAGACGCCATTTCATCGCGCAACCAGGCGAGGCTGCCAGTATGTTGCGCCACGTTGTCGGTCGAAGAGACCTTTTGTGACACAACGGCCTTGACCCGTTGATCCGCGGAGTCGAACACCGGGTCAGCCAACACGGCAATGGATTTTGGCGCGGGCGGGCGCTGCGCAATTTCCTGACGCAGGACTGCCAACGAAGTCGCTGACGGCAGGTGAACAACTTCGTGATTGACGATCAGCGGTGTGGCGTCTTGCGCCTGACCAGCCAGTCTGGTTTCTGGCAACGCGCCAAATGGGACGTAATGCAGCACACGATCTGGCACAATCAACAGGCGTTTTTGGCCCAACAGTTCGCGCGCCGGGCCCAGCAACATCTGGCTGAGTGATTGCGCCAAGGCCGCGTATTCTGCATCTGCCCGTGCAATACGCGCCTGCCGTTTTTCTTCAGTTTCGAATTTCACCGTGCGTCCACGAGCGGTTAACGCCTCGTAAAATTTCCGTACGGTTTGCTCGATTTCCGCGCGCGGCGGCAAAGAAAAACTTTGCAACGACGTATCGCTGACGACCCACAAAAAGCTTCGCTCTTCACCCAGACCGTATTCCAGTAACAAGGTGTCCGCCGAGACAAGCTGCTTCTGCATGTCGGCAAGCGAGAGAATCTGCGGTTGCGTCAACGAAGCATAATGAGGGCTGGCTTGGCGAATTTTCGTCTGCACCTGCTCATACTCGGTGCTCAGCGACAACAACGCCTGCTCAACTTCCGCAACGGCCGCCACCGGAGCTTTGCGCTTGCTCAAACGCAAGCGCTCTTGCTCTTTGGCTTGTAGCATTTGCTCCAGGCTCCGTTCGCGCTCAAGCAAAGAGATGTCAACGCCCTGCCGAATGTCTGTGCGCGCTTCTTGCAACATCTCAACCAACGAGCGGGCACGAGCGCGTTCGCTGACGCGTAATGCAGCCGTGTCGTGTCCGGCGCTCGGTTGTGCCTGATGCATTTGCATCAACAAGGAGACGTAAAATTCATAGTAGCGTCGCTGCGCCGCCAAAAAAGAGGAGCGCAGATCAGGAGAAACCAGTTTGCCTCGCAAAGACTCAAAAATTGCCAGTGAGCGCTCTATTTGCGCGCCGGAATTTTTCAGATCACCTTGCGTGCGATACAGCCGCGCTAAATCTCCGCGAATATGGGCTTCACGATGCAAATCACCCAAGGTTTCGCTGAGCGCCAACGCCTGCTGAAAATAAGACAACGCCTCCCGGTAATTCCTGCTTGCTTCCTGAAGCGCACCCAGGTTTTTCAGCGCCGTCGCTTCGCCATCCGTATTTTCCAACTTACGCCACAATTTGAGCGCTTGCTGATTGTGTTCGAGTGCGCGCTGACGATCTCCCTGCAAATCGTAGAGGCGAGCCAGATTGGTAAGCGCAGCAGCTTCGACGGTCAGATCACCGATGGCACGCGCCGTTGGCAAAGCCTGTTGATAAATATCAATGGCTTGCGCTGAAGCGCCAGCAGATTTATACGCCACGCCCATATTGATCAACACCGCAAGCTCTGTCGCTTGATCGTTGATGATTCGGCTGGCAGACAGCGCTTGTTCAAAATATGCCACCGCTTTCATCTTATCGCCCAGCGCAAAATACATTGAGCCAAGCGCATTCAGAACAGCGGTTTCACGTATGCGATCAAAGGTCTCACGACTGATGGCAAGCGCTTCCAATGCGTGACCGATTCCCTGCTGGATGTCGCCCAAATCCTGATGGCGCAAAGCCAATAAGTAACGAGCCCGCGCCTCTTGTTGCCGATCCGCCATTTGCCGATCAGGCAAAGATTGCCAAAGCCCCAAAGCCATGCGGTATAGCTCTGCGGATTTGAGCAAAGCCTCTCGCTTGTTTTGCCGCGTAAATTGCACGGCATCAGCCATGGCTTTTTCCGCCGCAACGCGAGTTTGATCCTGTGGATAAGCCGGACGCTTTTCTTCGATTTTGATCAGGTAGTGGCCAGCAGACTGGCTTTTGCTTGCCTGGATCACAATGCGATAGCTGGCGGCGTCAGTAGAAATAACTGATGCGCGCTCTATACCGGCGCTATCGACTTCAATGAGTTTTTGGCTGGTTGCTTTTTCAGAAGGCTGCGGGATGCCCTTCTCGTTGGAGGGAATGCCATTTTCCAGAAAAACGGCAGTAGTGACGGCAACGCCATGTTGTTCGACAGCGATGCGTAAATATTGGCCTGCGCCCAATTGCACCCGGTAAGCGTGTGCTTCGCCAATGGAAATTGCGCGCTCACGAACAGCTCCCTGTTCTAAGGTTTCTTCGTGTTGTGTTGTTAAAGGAGTTGACTGCCCCTCACTTACCTGTGGAAAGAAGCTGCTAAACAGAAGCAATCCTGTGATGGTAAGCGTCGACAGCAATGCAATTGACGGTCTCTTTCGCAAAGAACTAACCACTGAATTCGACACGAATGGGGGGAGAAGTCGAATCATTGTCTTATACCTCAAATTGTTGAGCGGCTGTGGCTTGTAGCGGGAAGGAGTGCGTAATGCAAAGCCCAGACAATGACGTTCCGATCGAGAAGTTTGTTAGGGTCACAAACCTCTTTCACCTATTGGCGTTCATCGAAATCTTATCTTGTCTTGGGAGCGTGCCTCGTTCCGCTTAGCCGTTACCGTTATTGATGCTCAATTCACCTGGTAGGAACCTGTCAAGATGGACAGCTTTTACCAAGCCGAAACGTGCGGGAAATGAGGCAGAGAGTCAGGGAATTCTCAGTTGTGGGGGGCTGAGAAGCAGGCCGATGCTTCAGAGCAAATCCAGGCACTGGATGCAAAACTACCAGGCAAAACAGCGCAAAGGATTTAGCGAAAACCACTGTCTTCTACCAAACGCTAAAATGTCATTCTTTTGCCTCCTATCTGGATTAGCGATGTCAATGAAATTAAGATCGCCACTGTTTTTGGCGCTTTTGCGGCGTAGATTATAGTACTTTATCCTACAAATTGGTGTGAGATTTTCAGAAAAATTCTAGAAAAATTGTATCATCGTCTACAATTTATCTTCTGTCGGAAACGATCAGGTAGCTGAAACCAAAAACTTCGAAAGACTGGATGGGTGAACGATGCAGGTGGAATCATTTGGTAGTTCGCGATCGGACTGCGGTCATATGACAGGCCAGGCAGTACCAAATCAGGCTTGGGAGCTTGCGTTTTTCCTGAGTGGGCACGAGGATCTTGCCGCCCAGATTTCAGCGCGCGCCGTCAATCGGTTGCGTGTCGCTGCTGCTGCTCAAGACAAACGCCGTTACTATCAGCCGAGCTTGCGGGTTTCTCAAACTGATGCCACGCGTAGCAAAATCATCCTGAGCGAAACGGACTTACTACAATATCTGATTTACCGGGAATCAGAATTTTTGCTTGATGCCTTGTGCCAGGGAAGAACCAACGCCTTGCCCCAATCGCGTGATTTGACGGAAGAACTTCTCATCCATTACGTCAAACATCTGGTAATGCTCACCGTATCACGCAATTCGTTTCACGTAATGATCGGTATCAGTCGCGTGCTACACAATTACAGCACCACAGAGGCCATTCTGCTATATCACCTGGTGACGCAAAATCAGGAGCGCGCCAAAGATGAATCGTACTGGCGTGCTCGCAAGGGTCAACTTATTCGAGCGTTAAAAACACGCTTTGGCAGTGTTCTGACCGTCGTTCGGGGACGCAGCGGAGAAGAACGGATTCAAGCCCAGGCAGACACAACCAAATACCAAACGCTGGTGGATGATTGTTTACGAAGATTCACGCCTTGGAGCACAAGCTGCCTTGTGTCTGAAAACTTTACGCCTCAATGCAGCTCCGCTCCCACGCAGATGTTCAGCAGTCACGATGCCAGCGCGAAAAATCAGATCAAAGTCGAACGGATGCACGCGCTTATTCACCCAGCTTGTTTTGCTCGTTTGACCAGCACGCTGGGTCTGGCAGCGCCCCACACACAACTTGAAATTCCGCAGTTTGACCTAAGCGTTCTTTCGCCATAACAAGCGAGTTCAATTCACTTTGTGACCACGGGCAATTTGATGCCCGACGGATATGCTCGTGAGCGAAAGACGCGTTGTGTCGCCGCCTGATAATCGGCGTCCATCGCCTTGAAGATATTCGGCACGAATTTCTGCGGATTGCGGTCTATCACAGGAAACCAGGTGCTTTGCACTTGCACCATGATTTTGTGGCCTTTCTTGAAGCTGTGATCTTTATGAATCAGATCAACGTTGAACTCGGTCACCTTGTCCGCCACGAGCGGCTGCGGTTTGTCGAAACCTTGATGATATCGTCCACGCAACACTTCGCCTGCCACCATCATTTGATAACCGCCCAGACGATGATTGCCGGGCCATTCTTGCGGAAAGACATCAATCAATTTCACGACCCAATCGCTATCTGTGCCTGAGGTCGAAGCAAACAACTGAGCAACGATCTCGCCCGAAATGGTCACGTCTTCGGTTAAAACATCCGTCTCGAACATCAACACATCAGGTCGGTTGGCAACAAATCGTTGGTCTTCAGTTTGCCATTCCGACCACCCTGAACCTTTTGGCGAATAGGTTGGTTCAATCGGGCGTTTGCGGTAAGGGACGGGGTGTTTCGGATCGGAAAGATAGCTATCAAACGCCTTGTCATTTGTGTCAGAAGGCGGATCAAACGAGAGCTTTCCGTTGGCGTGAAAATACAGTTTACGTTCCGTCGTATGGTTCAGCGGCGGCCATTGCTCATAGGACTTCCATTCATTGCTGCCGGTCTGGAACATCTGCGCTTCGGGAAAATTCAAACTCCCCTTCCCTTTCAGATGAAACGCAAACCAGGGCGCTTGAATCTTTTCGCGAAAATATCGCCCGGTGGCTTGTTTGAATTCCAGATTACCGAGTCGGTCGCCTTCGCCACGTCCCCATCCGCCGTGATTCCACGGCCCAACGACGATGAAATTCATCTTCTGCTTATCGTTTTGCTCAAGTTTTGCATAGGCCTTCATCGGCCCGTAAAAGTCTTCCTGGTCGAACCAGCCAGCGACATGCAACGTCGGCACTGTGACATCTTTCAAATAGTGCGAAGCCGAGCGCGCTTTCCAAAACTCATCAAACGATGGGTGTTCGATGAAATCTTTCCACGTCGGCAAAGTCGGTTTGAGATAATTGCTCAGCGCGCCTTTTTTCAAATACCACTCAAACACATCATAGGTATCAAAGAGCGGCGTATCTCCACTCTTACTGTTTTCCATGCTGTCAACGTATTCATAACCGTAGCTGAGCCGAAATCCGCCCTGATGAAAGAAGTCATCGCCCAACCAGGTATCGCCCATCAACGCCTGTGGCGAAAGGGCTTTTAAGGCCGGATGGGGTTCCAACAGCGGGACTACCGCCAGCCAGCCGGGGTAAGACACGCCAAAAATCCCCACGCGACCGTTGTTGTTTTTGACATTTTTGATCAGCCAATCAATCGCGTCGTACGTGTCACTGCTTTCATCCACAGATTTCGGATCGCGGCGGTCGCGCGGTGGACGGTTCATACGAAACTGCCCTTCGGATCGGTTCTGGCCACGAATATCCTGAAACGCAAAGATGTATCCGTCAGCGGTCAACTCCCGATGCGCGGCATTCACGCGCTGCGCCGTCCACCCGGACACGCCGTATGGTGTGCGTTGCATCAAAATCGGTAGAGGCTCTGCCATCTGCTTCGGTACAAAGATGACGGTGAACAACTTGACGCCATCGCGCATCGGCACCATTGCTTCAATCCGCTCAAATTCAACGGCGGACGGTTGCGGCGCTTGCGCATAAGCAATCAGCGAAGACAAAAGCCCAACAACCAGAACCAGGAAGGACTGTCTGACGATCTTTTTCATATTCCCAAAGTAAAGAAGGCGGCGCACTGCTTTTGACAATGCGCCGCTTTATCGAATTAACGGTTTGCCGAAAACCTGGCGCGGACTATTTCAGGCGTTTCAATTTCACGACGCGACCGGAAAGGTTCCACTCTGCGACATACAGATTTCCCTGTTTATCCCAGCTCAATCCGTGCGCGGCGATGAATTGCCCATCCACCCACTGATCGGGCGTGATGCGATTGGTCGCCTGTTTTTTGGCGTCGCCGCTATCGCCGATGTGCGTGACCAACTTGTTGTCTTTGTCCAGAATGGTCACGCGGCCTTTCAGATCGCCGATGGCGACATCGCCGCCGCGAATGTTGAGCACGGATGGCAAACGCAAAAAGTCGTTGTCGGTGCCGTCGAGCGTTTTGATGTGTTTGCCTTCCAGCGTGAACCATTGCAACCGATGATTGGCACGGTCGGTCACCAACACGGTCGGCGTTTTGCCACGTTCATCAATGATGATCTTGTGCGGCGTGCTGAATTTGCCGTCTTCTTTGGCCGCCGTGCTCTTGCCCCCCCAGGAGCTCAGATATTCGCCTTTGGCGTTGTAACGGTGAACATAATTCGCGCCATAACCGTCCGTTACATAAAAATCGCCGTTCGGAGCGACCGTGATGCCGGTCGGTTTGAATTCGGTTTTCGCCTTGTAAATACCGGATTGTTCGGGAAAGCCTTTGACCCACACGATTTCGCCGGTCAGCGTGATTTTGGCGAATTCATTGCGAAACAGACTGACCAGATAAATGAATTCCTGCCTGCCTTCGCGGTGCAATTGCATGTCGTGCGTGCCGTTTCCGTCTTTGTCTGGCTTCCACTCTTTGCCGATTGAGCGCACGTGCTTGCCTGCCTGATCCAGCACGATGATGGACTGATCGCCGTCCGTGCTGAAGTAAATGTGGTTTTGTGCATCAACAACCACGCCGCCATGTGTGCTGCCGTATTTCATGCCTGCGGGCAATTGCCCCCACCCGCGCACCCATTCATAGCGATGGTTGCCTGCGCCAACAATGAGCGGTTTATCGTCTGCCTTGTACGCCGCGAGTGCGGAAAAAAGACTGCTTGACGTAAATGCAGAAGCTGTGGCGGTGCAAGCCACTCCCTGCAGAAAGTGACGGCGACTCAGGCGGTCACGGTCCGGTCGAGTCATCTGGAACCTCCGTTGAGAGAATGTATCTGTTGATGGAAAGCGAAGACGGCGAGAGTTCTACCGCAGTGCTCATGATTTGGCAACTACGCACCAACAAAATTACGCGCCAATTGAACACAAAATACGTACGGGGAGTTTGCGCGCGCGGCGCTGACGAATCAGCTTGGCAGCAAGCGCAAACTCCCCGTGTCATTTCAGCACGAGCAGAAGCGGCTAATCGCCGGCTTCACTGCGCGCAATGGTCACTGGCGGCAGATCAGGTACGTCGTTGCCGGTTGGCGTGACAGGAGTTTTAGCAGAAGGCGGTGTCTTGCCGTCTGTCGATTGCCGCGACGGAAAACGTCGCCGGAACCAGGCGCCGATGTCGTCAAACACTGAATACGCCACCGGCGTAACCAACAACGTCAGCAGCAGCGACAACGTCTGACCACCGATAACCACCGTGGCGATAGACCGGCGTTCTTCTGCGCCGGGTCCGCTGCCCACTGCCAACGGCAACATGCCAGCCACCAAAGCCAGCGTCGTCATCAGAATCGGACGCAAACGGTCACGGTTGGCTTGAATGATCGCATCGTCACGACCGTATCCCGCACGGCGCAAATTCAACGTATGGTCAATCTGCAAAATCGAGTTCTTCTTGACCACCCCGAACAACACCAGAATGCCGAGCGCTGAATACAAATTCAGCGTATCAGCAGTCGCCCACAACGAAAGCAACGCAAACGGCACTGACAGCGGCAAGCTGAGCAGAATCGTCACCGGGTGAATCACGCTTTCAAATTGCGACGCCAGAATCATGTACATGAAAGCGACCGACAACATAAACGCGAGGATGAATTCGCCGAAGGTGCGTTCCAACTCACGACCGCGACCGCCGATGGTCACGTTGTATTCCGCAGGCAAGCCAAGCTTGCTGAATTGATCGCGCATCGCGTCAATGCGGTCACGCAGCCCAAAACCAGGGGCAATCGAAGCGCGCACCCCCACCACACGCTGACGATCCAGGCGGTCAATACGCGAAGGCGCAGTGGTCGCTTGCATCGTCACCAAATTATCGAGACGCACCAATCCGGCCTTGCTTGACGGCACAAACAATGTGCCGATGGTGGCCGGATCATTGCGATCGCCCTGTTTCAACCGCAATTCAACGTCGTAATCTTCATTTAGGTCTTCGTCGCGATACCGCGACACGCGGTCATTGCCGCCAACCATCAAACGCAACGCCGTGGCAATATCCGTCGTATCTACGCCCAGGTCAGCCGCCCGTGCGCGATCAATTTGCACGCGCAATTCGGGTTTATCGAGTTTCAGCGTCACGTCCGGGTCAAGCAACCCGTTTTGCGCGCCCCATTCACGCATTTTGTTGGCGTTCTCATACAGCGTCATCAGATCGGGGCCACGCAACGAGAAATCCAAATCCGATGGCCCAGTGCCCAGGTTGATGGATTGCGGATTGCGCACGCTGGGGCGCAAATGCGTGTATTTGCGCAGCTTCACACGAATCTTCTGCATCAGGTCACGCGCGGTGTAATTGCCTTCAAACACCGCCATCGGCTTGCCCTGCTTCAATCCTTTCCAAAACTTGGTGAAATTGATCGTGCGCTCTTCGTGCGGAGCCATACGCACATAAATGTCACCATTGTTGATCGAACTGGAAAAGCCCATGCCGCCGCCGACTGCAGCCAGCATCAATTTGATTTCAGGAAATTCGCGCAGGTCTTTTTCGACCGCTTCCATCGCCTCGTTCATGGCCATCAAGCTGGTGCCTTCAGGCGCGTTGAGGTTAACGGTAAATTCGCCTTCGTCCACGTTCGAAGGAATGTATTCCTGGCGCACCTGCCGGTAAAAATAACTCGACGAGGCGATCACGCCGATGGCAAGCAACAACATCACGATTCGATGGCGCATCACCAAGCGCAACATCCAGGTATAGCTGCGGTCAATGTACCCATAAAACCCGCCTCTGGAATGTGCGTCATCGTGTCCTTTGGCGTCATCCGCGCGCAACAACCGTGCGCTCATCATCGGCGTCAGCGTGAACGAGACCAGCAAGCTGATCATGATGGCGAAAGCGGCTGTCCAGGCGAATTGATACAGAAAACGCCCCGAAATCGAACTCATAAATCCGACGGGCAAGAAGATCACGACCAGCGATAAGGTCGTCGCCATAACCGCCAGACCGATTTCCTTGGTTGCTTCTTTGGCGGCCTCCATCGGATGCATCTTCTTCTCTTCGACAAAGCGGAAGATGTTTTCCAGCACCACGATGGCGTCGTCAATCACGATACCGACCATCAACACCAACGCCAGCATCGTCACACTGTTCAGCGTGAAATCCAGCGCACGCATCAACCCGAAAGTGGCGACCACTGACGTGGGAATCGCTACGCCCGCGATCACTGTCGAGCGCCAGGAGCGCATAAACAGCAACACGACCAAACAGGCCAGGATACTGCCCAGGACAAGGTGGACGTTGATTTCGTGCAGCGCGTTATAAATGTAGCGAGATTGGTCCTGGATGACCTCCAGGTGGATGTCTGCGGGCAGTTGCTGCTCTAACCGGTCCAGCTTCTTCTTTACTTCTTCGATCACCGCGACAGTGTTGGAGCCAGATTGGCGGATGATTCCCAGCGAAACCGAAGGCACGCCATTCAGCCGCGCCAGCGAGCGCTGCTCTTTGGTGCCGTCCGTCACATAGCCAATGTCTTTGACGCGAATGGGCGCACCATTGATCTGGCTGACGACCAATTCGCTGAAATCTTCCGGCTTCATGACGCGCCCCATCGTGCGCAAGGTCAGTTCGCGACGCCCCTGATCCACGTTGCCGCCGGGCAATTCGGCGTTCTGGCGTACCAGAGCCTGTTGCACCTGTGTAATCGGAATCCGGTAGGCAGCCAGCCGGTCGGCATCGGCCCAGACGTTGATGGCGCGATTCGGTCCGCCGTTGATAAACACTTCGCCGACGCCCGCAGAGCGTTCCAGTTCAACCTTGACACGCTTGTCGGCGATTTCGGCCAACTCGCGTTGCGAACGGTTGCCCGACAACGAAATGGTCATCACCGGCTGGGAATCGCTATCGGATTTGTTGACGGTGGGCGGATCGGTGCCGGGGGGCAATTCCCGCAACACAGACTGCACGCGGTCGCGCACGTCTTGCGCGGCGGCGTCAATATCGCGGTTCAAATCAAACGTCAAAATAATGAAGGCAGCGCCCTGACGTGAAACCGAGCGCAACTGCTCAATGCCCTCGACGCGGTTAACCACTTCTTCGATCGGCTGGGCAACCGAGGCTTCCATCTCTTCAGGAGAAGCGCCGGGCAAGCTGGTCCGAATGTAAATCGTGGGCACGTCAATCGAAGGGAAGCGGTCAACTCCCAGTTTGAAATAACTGTCGGCGCCGACCACAACCAGCGCCAAAATGATCATTGCCGCAAAGACCGGGCGTTGAATACAGATTTCCGCAAGCTTCTGCATAAAGTCCTAACCTGTTCCCCGCAAAGAAGATGGATTCCTGTTTGGGATGATGAATCAAATCTTGATTGTACTAGACATGGATACGCGAAGTTAAATCGCTAAGCTAGAGACGTTCAAAAGAAAAAGTCCGTTGCAAGAAATTCAGCGGGCGATTAACATCCGCCCTGCCCGCCTGAAAGGGGCACACCGATAGATTCCCAACGCATGAAACAAGCACACATTCTGCAACAACTCGACGCGCATCACCCATTCGATCAGCGCGAAGCTGATCTGTTGCAACGCATCAAGGATTTTGTGCGCGCCTATGAAAATTGCCACTCGCGCACGCTGGAAGTCGGCCATCTGACCGGTTCGGCCTGGGTCATAGACCACGAACGCGCCGCAGCCCTGCTCACCCATCACGGAAAACTCAACCTGTGGGTTCAACTTGGCGGTCATGTGGAAAACGATCCCGATTTGTTGAGCGCATCCTGGCGCGAAGCGCGCGAGGAATCCGGCTTGACGGATGTTCAGCCGCTCACGCCCCACATTTTTGATGTGGATGTCCACGAGATCCCGGCAAATGCCAAAGACCCGGCACACTTTCATTACGACATACGTTTTCTTTTCACCGCTGATCGCCACGCGCCCTTGACCGTTTCCAGCGAATCGAAATCGCTGGCCTGGGTGCCGCTGGAAAACATTCACCAACTAACGCAGGAAGAATCCGTCCTGCGTATGGTTCGCAAAACCTCCAACCTTCGTTAAGCAATCCGATGACTTTTGAATCCTGGTTTCAATCGCTACACGCAGACATCCCCGTGCCTTCCGCACTCGCCGTGCTGAAGCTGGTTGAAGAAGGCGGCACCGTCCCTTTCATCGCCCGCTATCGCAAAGAACAAACCGGCAATCTGGACGAAGTTGCCATCCAGACTTCCATTGACGCCAAAGAGCGCTGGGACGAAATCATCAAACGTCAGGCGTTCATCGTCGAAGAAATCGAACGGCAAGGCAAATTGACCGACGAGCTGAAAGAGAAAATTCTTTCGACCTACAACCTCGATTCGCTCGAAGACATTTACCTGCCTTACAAGCAAAAGCGCAAAACCAAAGCAACCATTGCCAAGGAAGCAGGTTTGGAACCGCTCGCCAACTGGATTTGGGATTGCGGACACGGCGCGGTGACGCCCGAAGTCGGCCAGACGTTGGACGTTTACGCCCTGGCGTTTTACAACCCGGAAAAAAACATCAACGATGCTGCGACGGCCATTGCTGGCGCACAGGATATTCTGACCGAACGGCTGGCCGAAACGCAGGAACTGCGCGAATTCACCCGGCAAACCGTTTTCGAGCGCGGCAATTTGCGCACGGGCAAAGCCGAAAAAGCAAAACCACACAGCAAATACGAACGGTATTTCGATTACTTCGAGCCGATTGAATCCCTGCTCAAGCCGGAAAACTCTCATCGCTATCTGGCCATGCGGCGCGGTTGGATGGAAGAAGAGCTGCAATTGACCATCGGCGGCCAGCCTGCGCCCGCAGGCCTGGAAGCTTCCGCCGAGGCCGCAGTGGATTCGTACGAACAAATCCTGCTCGCGCAATTCGAATCAGCGGCCTGCTCCGTAGCAGAAGCGCCCGGCGCTGATGTGCTGCGCAAAGCCTCTCGGCTCGCCTTGAAAGCCTACGTCCTGCCCAGCATCGAAACTGAAGTTCATCGCAACCTGAAAGAAATCGCCGACGAAGCCGCCATCAGGGTTTTCGCCGAAAACGTGCGCAAATTGCTGTTGTCTGCGCCTTTCGGCGCCAAAGCCGTGTTGGGCGTTGACCCGGGCATTCGCACCGGCTGCAAACTGGCGGTGGTAGATGATGCAGGCAAATTCATCGCCTCGACAGTGATGTATCTGCAATCCAACCACGAACAGGAAAAGGCGAAAAAGCTGCTCAACGAAACCATCAAAAACGGCAACATCCGTGCCATCGCCGTCGGCAATGGCACCGCCGGACGCGAAACTGAAACCTTTGTCCGCGAAGCGCTGAAAGAATTTGGTCACAATGTTCCAGTCGTGATGGTCAACGAATCCGGCGCGAGCATTTACAGCGCCAGCGAAACTGCCCGCGAAGAATTCCCCGAACTGGATGTCACCGTGCGCGGCGCGATTTCGATTGCCCGCCGTTTGCAAGACCCGCTGGCCGAACTGGTCAAAATTGATCCGAAAAGTATCGGTGTCGGTCAGTATCAGCACGATGTTTCACAACCGGCGCTCAAAAAGTCGCTCGATCTGGTGGTGGATGTGTGCGTGAACTCGGTTGGCGTGAATCTCAACACCGCGTCCTATCATTTGCTGGCGCACGTATCAGGCATTGGCCCGTCAATGGCGAAAAAGATCGTCGAACATCGTTCGACCGCCGGACTGTTCACCTCGCGCCAGCAATTACTGGACATTCCCCGCTTCACCAAAAAGACCTTTGAGCAAGCCGCAGGCTTTTTGCGGATTCCGAATGCAACCCATCCGCTCGACAACACAGGCGTTCACCCGGAACGCTACCCCGAACTGGAATCCCTGGCGACCAAATTGGGCAAAAGCGTGGTTGAATTGACCGGCAACGGCGTCGAATTAGTCAAACACGACGAAGAGTTCAAAGCCAAAGTCGGCGAATTCACGTTTGCTGACATTGTCGCCGAACTGGCCAAACCGGGACGCGATCCGCGCGAGGGCTTTTCGGCCTTTGCTTACCGCGAAGACATTCACGAAGTCTCCGATTTGCAACCCGGCATGGTTTGTCCTGGCATCGTGACCAATGTGACGAATTTTGGCGCGTTTGTGGATATTGGCGTCCATCAGGATGGTTTGGTACACATTTCCCAATTGGCGGATCGCTTCGTCAAAGACCCGCGTGATGTGGTCAGCCCAGGCGACCGCGTAACCGTGCGCGTGCTCGAAGTCAATCTGGAGAAAAACCAGATCGCCCTGACCATGAAAAGCGATGCTGAAACAATGCGCGCCAAAGCGGCGGAAAAACCGGCAGGCGATCAGCCTCGCCGTCCGCAACAAGGCAAACCGCAAAAACGGCGCGATGACAAACCTGCCCCCGCACCGGGCAAAGGTGCGTTCAATAATCCGTTTGCCAAATTGGCAGACTGGAAAAAGTAAGCCTTGGCTTCCAAGCCAAATAAAAAAGCTGGGGTGTAGTGGTTGAACTCACGGTTCAATCTCTACACCCCAGCTTTTTTCATTCAGGAATTGTTGGCTGTTGTTTGGTAAAGCTCCTGCTCGATCAATGGCGACGAATGGCTGCTGCCCGCACCGTCCGCACTTGCGGGCTGAAGCTACCGCCACGCGTAAAGCTCAGCGTTTGGTATTCAGCACCACGCACGGCATTGAATTGCGCTTTGCGGGTTGTATTCGGCGCCTCCGCTTCCACTTTCCGGCTACGTTGGCTCGGCGTATTGAAATTGTCTGGCCGTTGATCGGCGGTTTGCCAGAAATAGCTCTGGCGGGCGCGTTCGTCTTGTTGAAAGGTGTTGGCGCTGGCTGTTCCAGCCAACAAGGAAATGGCAAGTAAGCTGAGGCAGGCAATTGACGCGAAAGATTTGTGGTGGCGATTTTGGCGGGGCGACATTGGTGTGACTCCTTTTCCTTTCATTGACGACGTATTTCCCTCTTCCTGCTTGGCTGACGTGACGCTAATTAACTCAATCGTTTTGCTAGCTTCTGTTGTCGGAACCGCTAGCTGGCCTCCTCCTAACCAGCTAGCGTTTTTGTGTTCCCGGAGGTCGCGTTCTGTCGTTCTTTTCATCATCTCGTTTTCGTTTTTCATGACGCTTACCTCCCTCCTTCTCTCTCTCTCTGTCGTTGCACGCGTAAAGTAGCCGAGTTGGGAAAATGCCGTTACGTCACTGGTCACAAGGCCAGTGTGACAATGGTCACACGCTCCTGAAAGCAGGCTGAAAATTAGAAAAAGAGAGAACGGAAGTGGGCGGGAATGAACAGGCAAGGGCCGCCCTTCCCAACCAAAAGAGGAAAGGCGCAGAGACGGTAATTACTTAAATGACAGGAGTTAGCAGCGTTTGAGCAGCGCCGCCGGATTCAGCACCGTGAGGTGAAATTGGCGATCTATGGAAAGATATCCGCGCTCTTTGTAAGAAACCATCACACGGTTGACGTGTTCACGCGAAGCGCCAATGAGTGACGCCATATCGCTTTGCGTCAGGCGAATATTGACGTAAATGCTGCCGTCCGGTTGTGGCTGGCCATATTGATCGGCAAAAAAGAGAATTTGGCGGGCGACGCGGCTTTCGACCGATTGCGTGGCCAAGGCCTGAATCTTTTCGTTGTCATTGCGTATGCGGGTCGCCAGAATGCAGGCAAGGTTGTAAGCCAACCCGGGAACTTTCCGTAAACAGCTTTGAAATGCGCCCCGATCCATCCAGAGCAGAAGCGAGCTTTCCAACGTCACCACGCTGGCAGAACGGTTTTGCTGGCCGAGAGCGCTCATTTCTCCCACGACGTCTCCCGGCCCCAGAATCGCTACAATCACATCGCCGCCATCCGGCTGTTCGATATGAACCTTGACCGTGCCACTGACAATGAAATACACAACTTCGCCAGCCTGTTCCGCCGTCATGAGCGTTGTGTCGGCAGCAAATTTCTTGCGGTGCAGGAACTCTTCCAGCACATTCAACTGTTCCGGCGGCAAATCCCGGAACAGTTGAATGTTGAGTTCGCTCAAATCAATGCTGGCAAAGGCTTGTGAAGTCAAAGTCATAAAACTGCTATTCCTGTGACGATCTTCAAACTGTTAACACACCAGGCGGTGTCAGTTCCCATTGGTAGAGGCCGAGGCTGCTCCTCCCAGAAACTTGAGTACAGCTCTATTGAAATCCCCACCTTTTTCAAGTTGCGGAACGTGGCCGCATTGGTCAAAAACGACCAATTGCGCTCCGGCGATATCTTTGGCAAACAGTTCGCCTAACGCCAGCGGCGTCAGTCCATCCTGCTTTCCCCAAATGACAAGGGTCGGCGCTTTGATCGCTTTCACCTTATCGTCCAGATAATCCAGCCCAAGCAGCGCATTTTCGATAAAGGAGTTGATTGTTGCTCCGTCACCGCGTTTGAGCTTTGCCGTGAAAGCCTGCTCGATGAAGGCATCGCTTTGCATCGCCTTGTTGTAAAAGATCAACCCAAAGGCGGCTTTCATATCTGCCGTAGTCGAAGGATTAAGCGTGGAAATCAACTGCGCATTCGGCTCTGGCCCGCCCCAGCGTTTCGGACTGTAACCAGCGGCATCCACCAACACCAATTTGTCTACTTTTTCAGGATAGGCAATGGTAAATGCGGCGGCAGTCCATCCGCCCAGCGAATTTCCCACCAGCGAAGCTTTTTCAATACCGAGCTTCTTGCAAAACACATTTAGGAATTCGACCAACGTCGCGACGCGATAGTTCATCACCGGTTTGTCTGATTTGCCGAAACCGACCTGATCGGGCACAAACACGTGATATTTCGCTGCCAGGGCGGGAACAGTCATGGCCCAGTTGCTCATATCCCCACCCAGGCCGTGCAGCAAAATCACTTTCGGATTGCCGGGCGTCCCTGCTTCTTGATAGACGATCCTCTGTCCGTAAATTTCTACTTCTTTACTCGCCGATGCTGCAGCGGCGCTTTGCGACCAAGCGGTCACGGTGAATGACAACAAAAGCCAAACAACAGATACACAACGGTAGCGCAACTTTGTCATTGTAATTCCCTTCGAATTTGTGCCGGAAAGTGCGTCATCGCAAAACGGGCGCAATGTATCACAGCAGGACGACTGAAAACAGCAGTTCTTCCTTGGTAAATGACAGTAAATGGAAGGCTTGAAATCCGCGGTTCCGCTTACTACAATGCCGCTCGCTCACCTGATCTCATAAGAAGTATTGGAGAAAAGCGAATGAAGTGCACTCACTTCGAAGAATTGATTAGCGATTATCTGGATTGCGGGCTGGCGCGGCCTGTACGCCGCAGTTTCTGCGAACACTTGTTGGCGTGTCGCCCGTGTCATCAACTCTTCAATGACGTGCGCGAAGCCCTGGACGGCTGCCGGGAATGGAAGGAAATGCAATTGGCGGAAAGCTCCCGCTACCTGGACGTCAAGGCACGCATCATTCAGGCGACGCCGCCCGGCGAAATGCTCAGTTGCCGCACGCTGGATGCGCTGATCTCTGATTATTTCGATGGCCTGATTGAAAGCTCCTACGAAACGATTTTCAACGAACACTTCGCCGTTTGTGATAGCTGTCGCCGCCTGGTGCAAGGCGTGCGCGAATCACTGACCGAACCCGAACAGGTCGAAGTGCCGTCCGAACTTTACGAACGTATTTTTGCCGCGACCAGCCGCGTCGCTGCCGGTGGTTCACGCCGATAAGCCCCGAGACAACTCACTTCATGTTTCAGTTCACGTTTTTCCTTCGCTGTTTGCTGCTGGCCTTGGTTTGTACATTTCCACTGCCGGCACAACAACCAGGCAGCGTTGAGAAAAAGGTCGAAAATCCGATTGGCCAAGCAGAAGAGCAACGCAAGGCCCAACGCCAAACCACACCACGAAAAATCTCTATTAGCGCCCCTACCGCTGCGGGCGATGACAAGGTTGATATTGATGCTGATGATCAACAGGTCCAGGGCGACGTCGTTGTTGCCTCGGGTAATGTGCAAGTCACCTATGCCGATGTGTTGATCATTGCCGATCGCGCAACGTTCAATAAGTTAACGAATGATCTGCTGGCTGAGGGCAACGTATTTTTTGAACAACAAGGCCAGCGGTTGACCGGCGAGCGGCTCGAATTCAACTACAAGACCAAACGCGGCACGATTTATACCCCCACAGCCTTCACCAGCCGCACACCAGACGGCACCGTCCTGATTGTGGATGCTGACCGCGCAGACAAAACGGGCGACGATGTTTATCGTCTGGAAAATGTCCGGCTGACTGCCTGTCAGGAACGTGTGCCCAAATGGACGTTCACGGCCAAGCGCGCCCGGATTCGCCTGGATCATCGCGCCAAGGTTTATAACGCGTTGCTGCGCGTAAAAAACATCCCGGTCTTTTATTTGCCATACGCATCAATCTCCATCAGCAAAAAAGATCGCTCATCGGGATTTCTATTGCCCAGCTCCGGGTCGTCTTCGATTAAGGGCCGAACGTTGCATCTGGCGTATTACCAAACACTGGGTCGCAGTGCAGACATGCTGGTCCGCACGGACGTATACAGCCAGCGCGGCATCGGCTTGGGCTTTGATTTCCGTGCCCGTACGAATGAGAAATCGAGCATTTCGTTCGGCTCGTTTTTGGTCTTTGACCGGTTGCTGGGACAAAAGCGCCGTCCGGGTTGTGATCCCAATCTCGAAGCCGATGGCTGTAAATTGCCGGATCAAGGCGGCAGTAGTTTCTATGCGGATGCCGTTCAGTATTTCAAAAATGGTTTCGTTGCAGTCGCTGACGTAAACATCACATCTTCGTTCGCCTTTCGCCAAGTATTCTCAGACAACGTTGCGACGGCCATTTCACCAGAAGAGCGCTCGATCTTTTACGTCAACAAAAACTGGCGCTCGTTCAGTTTCAATTCACAATTCGGCGAACAAAGCTTTTTTATCAGCGACCGCATTGTCAAAGTCCGGCAATTTCCCAGCTTCGAACTGAATCAGCGCAACACAAAAATCTCGGAATCGTTTCCAGCCTATTTCTCATTTGGCGCAGCGCTCGAAGGTGTTCGTCGTAGCGAAACTTCTGGCGACACGATTGACTTGAAAACACCGTCAGTTGTGCAGCGCATGGATTTTTCGCCACGTGTGACGTTTCCGCTGCGCTCTTTTGCGGGCTTCACCTTGACGCCCAGCGTGGGTGTACGCTCAACGTTTTATAGTGACAGCCTCAATCCGCTTACGCGTCAGGTCATCGGGCAAAACCTGTTGCGCAATTATGCCGATCTGCAAGTAGACCTGCGGCCACCTGCATTGGCCAAGGTGTTCCGGCATCGCAATGGCACGCCCTGGTTCAAACACATCATTGAACCATTTGTCGAATATCGCCGTGTGGCGGGAATTGACGAATTTGACCGAACGATTCGCATTGATGAACGCGACATCATCGCGGATACGAACGAAGTAACTTACGGTGTCAGCAATCGTTTTTTGGTCAAACGCAAACCGGCAGACGGCTCAGCCCCGCAACCGCACGAACTGCTGGACATCACAATCACACAAAAATACTTTTTCGATCCGACGTTTGGCGGCGCGTTACGCGCGAGCATTCGCAATCAAATTTCTCCGATTAATACGCTCTCTGGTTTTTCCTATGGCGGGTTACAACGTAATGTCTCGCCACTCAACTTGCGAGCAAGATTACGACCAACCGAAGCCGTTTTTGCCGACGTCCGCCTTAACTACGACACGCGCTACCATGACTTGCGAGATTTTATTGTCGGTGCGGGATACACGAAAAAATTCATCACGCTCAGTCAATCGTGGTTTTATACGCGCCGCGTCGCCGTGGACAAATTCCGCGAAGACCAATTGCGCTTTGACCCAACAACCTTTCCGGGTAACCAATTGGACCTTGCGGCATTTGTTGGGAATCCAGCTCGCGGCCCCTATGGTGGGTTTTCGATGGTTTACGATTTGCGCGACCGCTTCTTCGATGGCTCTCCCCGAGACCGGCGGCTGATCATCTTCAATTCGAGTGCAGGCTGGGCGTGGGATTGTTGCAGCTTCAACGTGCAAACTGTCACCTTTAACGCAGGCTTCCGTAACGAAAACCGGATTGTGTTTGCTTTTACACTAAAAGGTATCGGCACCTTCGGCACGCAAAATATCGGTCAACGACGATAATCTTTAATCTTCTGCCCCAAAATAGTTCACGTTTCCCACCCGCCGCGTCAATCTCCTTTCTACTCAAGCAAAATTGCATCAAAAGAAGACGAAAATGAATTTCTGACTCTATAGGTTCTGAAATGGGGTACTTGTGCTATACTGCGCTTACTTTTTGGTGAGATAGGAGAGCAACACTTTGACATACAGAGAAGGCAACAAAGTCATTTATCCGCGGCTCGGCATTTGTCGAGTCAATGGTATTGTAGAGCAAACTGTTGGGGATACAACAGTTAAGCTTTACGCACTTAAACCTGTAGATCACCAAGACACCACAACTGTCCTAGTTCCGGTCAATAAAGCCGAGGAAGTTGGTGTCCGCAAGCTAATTGAAAAGGAAGACATTCCAAAGCTGCTCAAGTTTTTGGGCAAAGATATCGAGGTGGCCAGCGATCATCGAAAACGTAACGCCAAAAATGCTGAACGTATGGCATCAGGCGAAATTTACGAAGTTGCAGATTCGCTGAAAACGATGGCCAAGCTCAGCAAATCCAAGACCCTCTCACCCGAAGAACAGCAGACAATGGCTCGTGCACGGTACTTGATCATTCGTGAGATTTCGCACGTGACCAAAGCGACGCCCGAAGAAGTTGAAGAGATGATTGATAACGCGCTCGCCGGAAAGAAAACCAGAACCAAAAAGATTGCTGCATAGGCGAACCGGCACACGCGATAAAAAATTGGCGAAAGCCGTGTGGTTGAGACAATTCTCACTCACACGGCTTTTGTTTTTGCGACAGACCTGAGGCGGGCTTTGACACCAAGCAAAGGGGTCTCTATCATCTCGTTTTCATCGTCCAACAATCCTAAAACTCAATTCAAGTGGGAGAAACAACAATGAGTGTTTATGACAGCAAAGAGCTGCTCAGCTTTAAGGCTGCAGCGCGTGAATTTGATGTACCTGTGATGACGTTGGAACTGGCTGCAGCCCAGGGCTCGCTCCGCGTGATCGAACAAGATGGTGCGAAGTGGCTGTCTCCGCAGGACGTCGAGCAGTTCGTCAAACGCACGATCAAACGCGGAGCCGGCAATCGCGTTGTTACACGCATTAATCGCTAACGCTTTGCAGCGGCTCGCCTTCGGTCGTTTGCGTGTCCTTTATCGCTCAACCACACACCAACATGCTAAACCGCATTTCGCGCAAAGCCTCTAGCTTTACCGAGTCGGTCATCCGCGAGATGAGCCGACAAGCCTTGCTCTACGGAGCCGTCAACCTTTCACAAGGATTTCCTGATTTCCCCGCTCCCAATGACATCAAACAGGCTGCTTGCGATGCCATTAATGCGGACATCAATCAATACGCCATTACCTGGGGCGCTAAGCGCTTTCGTGAAGCAATCGCGGCCAAAACGAAATGGCATTTAGGGCTGGAAATTGATCCTGACCGAGAAGTAGTGGTGACCTGCGGTTCAACCGAAGCGATGATTGCGACGATGTTGGCGGTTATCAATCCGGGAGACGAAGTCATTGTTTTTGAGCCCTATTATGAAAACTATGGGCCAGATGCGATCCTTTCCGATGCCGTCGTACGGTATGTCACATTGTATCCTCCCACCACAGACCGTCCTGAATGGCACTTTGATCCGCAAGAGCTGCGCTCAACCTTTAATGACAAGACAAAGGCAATTATTATCACCACGCCGCATAACCCCACGGGCAAAGTCTTTTCTCGTGAGGAGCTTCGTTTTATTGCCGATCTTTGTATTGAACACGACGTCTTAGCCCTGACGGACGAAATTTACGAACACATCTGGTATCCCGACCCTGCCCGCAATATCCAACACGTCTCTCTCGCGACGATTGAAGGCATGCGAGACCGTACGGTCACGATCAACAGCCTCTCTAAAACCTATTCTGTAACCGGTTGGCGTGTTGGTTATGCGATTGCCGCTCCGGATTTGATCAATGGGATTCGCCAAGTTCACGACTTTCTCACGGTAGGAGCCGCTGCCCCACTACAAGAAGCTGGTGTTTACGCACTCAATCTTCCACAGAACTATTACGACCATTTGCAGCAGGAATATAGAACGCGCAGGGATTACTTATTGGGCGTGCTGGAAGAAGCAGGTTTCAAGTGTTTCAAACCGGATGGGGCGTATTACATCATGACGGACATCACCAAGTTCGGCTTTGAGAATGATATCGAATTCACCAAACACCTAGTACGAGATATCGGTGTAGCGGTTGTGCCGGGTAGCAGTTTTTACCGCAAACCTGAACTAGGAGCCCAGCAAGTGCGCTTTTGCTATTGCAAACGTGATGAAACGTTACACGCCGCAGCAGAAAAGCTATTGAAGCTTCGCTAAACCGCACCTTCTCACCCAGCTCATCTCTTCCTCTCAAATGACAACAGGCTGATGTGCGCCGGTTTTGACACTGAGAAGAAATACCACCCCGGTAACCTCAATCTCAAACCCATTGCACATCAGCCTGTTGTCACATCATTCCCTCGCTTAAGGAAATGACGTTTGATTGCCCGGCAAGATGGCTGTAAAACCTGCTTGCGTTCCACCTCAGACTAAATCACTCCACAAGCAGGCTTTATGAAAGCGAAAGAAATCTAGCCGGTAGATTTCTCCCTGTTCGCTTGATAAAGATGCTGAAAAAGCCTCG
Organism: Acidobacteriota bacterium; assembly: GCA_016789605.1. GTDB lineage: Bacteria > Acidobacteriota > Blastocatellia > RBC074 > RBC074 > RBC074. Next base: position 29,893 of record JAEUQO010000341.1, on the reverse strand, counting down.
ACATGGCCATGGGGATAAAAAAATTACTGAAAATTTTTATTTTTTTGCCAAAGAGCAGACTTCTAGATTAAGAATATCCAGTTTGCACAGGGTTTCTTTATATTGACGGCTGAGAATTCTAATTTTTAGGCTTGACAGAAAAATACACCGTGTAAATAATACCTACAATCTGACTGTTGATGGGGTGAGGACATCAGCAGTTTAAGCCGATCGGATGGTCCCAAGCTTACCGGTCGGCTTTAATTTTTTATAGAACACAGTCGAATTTTCTCCTACAAGTAGGCAAATCCCTTACAACAAAGCTTTCGCCTTGTTGATTTCTGCTCTTACCTGCTCAGATGAAGTCCCTCCGATAGCATTTTTACCGGCGAGTGACTGTTCCAGTGAAATCGCCTCAAAAAGATCATCCGAGAATAGCGACGAGAATTGCTGGCATTCAACCAAGGTCAATTCGTGAAGTTGCCGCCCTTGCTCAATGGCGAAAACGACTATACGGCCAATGACTTCGTGTGCCTTACGAAACTCCAGCCCTTTACGAACCAGATAATCCGCCAAATCGGTCGCGTTGGTGTAATCGCTAATCGCGGCGGCACGTGCGCGATTTCGGTTAAGCTCGATATTCCGCAGAACCGTTGCCGTGACGCGCAGGCTGTCACTCAAAGTATCAATCGTGTCAAAAAGCGCCTCTTTGTCTTCCTGCAGATCTTTGTTGTAGGCCAATGGCAACCCTTTGGCCAAGGTCAGCAATGCGCTCGCGTGGCCAAATACACGGGCGGATTTGCCGCGAATCAATTCAAGCGAATCCGGATTTTTCTTCTGCGGCATCAAACTGCTGCCTGTCGAAATCGCATCACCCAATTTGATAAAGCCAAATTCCTGCGTCGAATAGATGATCAGGTCTTCAGCCAATCGTGAAAGGTGCATCATTGTCAGCGCTGCCGCGCTGGCAAATTCAATGATGTAATCACGATCACTGACGGCATCGAGACTATTGCGCGTAACGCCAGCAAACCCAAGTTGCGCCGCCATCCACTCGCGATCCACGGGAAAATTCGTCCCCGCTAACGCCCCTGATCCTAGTGGCAGGACATTCATCCGTTGGCGGCAATCTGCCAGACGTTCGCGGTCGCGTTGCAACATCTGGAAATACGCCAACAGAAAGTGCGCAAACAAAATGGGCTGGGCTTTTTGCAGGTGCGTATATCCCGGCAAAGGATCGTCGGCATAACGTTCGGCCAGCTCAATCAGCGCAAGCTGGGTGTCACGAATCACCACATCCAAACGCTCCAATTCATCACGCAAAAACAAACGTGTAGCAACGGCAACCTGGTCGTTACGACTTCGCCCCGTGTGAAGCTTGTACCCTGTCGGGCCAATCAATTCGACCAAACGCGATTCAATAAAGCTATGAACGTCTTCGGCCCCGGCAAATTCCGCGCGATCCAGATATCCTGGCTCAGCCGCGTTGGCCGTAATTTGCTGCAACCCGTCTGTGATCGTCGCCACTTCGCTATCAAGCAAAACGCCCGCGCGTCCCAACGCTTGAGCGTGGACGGCGCAGGCGCGCAAGTCAGCAAAAATCAATCGGCGATCAAAACGAAAACTCGCATTAAACACGGCGAAATGTTTATCGGTTTCGCCGGTAAATCTCCCTCCCCACAGGTTCATCAGTTAGTTTTCCCCATCACGTGATTTTGAATTAGCTTAACGACCAGATCGGCTTCCGCCGATTGCAAACTGGCCGGTGCAAAAATAAACGGACGGCGCATATTCTCAGCCGTAATTGAAACCATATAGCTGGCCGCCGTCACAATCTTGGACAATTCTCTGATCTGTTGCCCATTCAGCGAAGCCAGTGACTTGTTGCTCGGGTCAGTCAAAACCAGTTGGCCGGGCCGAATCCGCAGCCAGCCTGTGCGCGCCTCTTCCCAGCCGAATTTGCCTGTGCGCAATTTCGCCACGCGCCGCCATTGTGCGTCATAGGTGATTTTGACCACCGCAGCGCCATTCAGTTTGATTGCCTGCGCCATCGCCTGTTCAGCTTTTTCGTAATCGTGTTTGTTGTACAAGTAAATGATGCCGAGCATTTCAAACGTACTCGCCCGGTTTGCATCTTCCTTGACCAACTCTTCCAGTTTGTTGACCGCCTCGTCTGCGGCTGCCTGATCTTCTTCGCGATAGTTCAAGACAATTTTCTGGAAGCGTTCGTTGTATACGCTTGTCAGCAATCCCAAGCGATTGACTTTCAGGGTGAACGGAATCGCCGTGCGACCAGTGCCCGGTCCCGTCACGCGAACACGATATTCACCATCAGCAGGCAAAGCCCCCGAAGCCGTTGCCACTTTGAATTCGCCGCTCGCAGCGTCTTTGCTCAAGGGAATTTCAGTTTTGTCTTTGTCGAGAAGCTGCAGGTTGAGCGCAGGATTTTCGCTGGTAAGTTTGAAGGTCAACCAGTCTGAACTTTTCGCGGCGAGCAAAAACTCTTCGAACTTCTCTGCCGCACGCGGGTCAAAGCGCCCTTTTTCTTCTTCATTGAAAGACAGCGTTGGCGTTACCGGAGCGGCTGGCTTTGCGCCTTTTCCGCCTTTGGGTGTGGGGGTTGGTTTCGGATCAGGCGTCAGCTTGCCATCGCCGCCTTGCCCATAAACCTTGAAAGAGGCGTTGAACGGGGCGAAGAGAATCAACACCAAAAGTACTGCACAGGAGAAAAGTTGTCTCTTCATACACGATCCTATAAGAAACGATTTTGTAGGCGATTAACTCGTCGCCGCACACTCGCGGCTTTGTTCAGCACGACTTCAGCAACTTGCGAGCGATGCAATTCCGGCGCTTGCCAATAAGCCGTTGATTTGGCGTCTTGTGCACAGCGGAAGCCCGTTTGACCGTAATCCGGCTTGCGGTTGGCAGGCCAATCTTTCCGGCTGCCAGGCCAGCCGCGACGCAACGTAGCGGTGGTCTTTTTCGCCAGGCTTTGGAATGAGCCGCCGCGAATCACTTTCAGGTTTGAAAAACCCGGCAGCGCTTCCACTTTGCCGCCCGGGTAAGCCTGATAATCGCTGGCCGTCCATTCCCACGCATTTCCGATGAGATCAAGAACGCCAAAGATGCTGGCTCCTGCAGAAAACTGGCCGACCGCAACCAACTGTTTTTGATCCTTTTCGTCTGCCATTACATTGGCTGCATTGTCGCGCCAATCTTCGCCCCAGGGGAAAATCTTGCGGTCATCAGAACCACGCGCGGCAAATTCCCACTCTTCTTCGGTGGGCAATCGCTTGCCTGCCCATTGCGCATAAGCGTTGGCATCTTCCCAACTGACGTCCGTCACGGGAAGCTTTTCAGACCCCGCCGGGAAGCGATTTCCCTGCCACGAAGGCGGCGCAGGATAGCCTTTTTCGTCAATAAACTTTTGATACTGCTCGTTGGTGACTTCGGTCAGGTCAATGTAAAACGGTTTGACCGTCATCGTATGCGCAGGCCGTTCGCTTTCTTCTCCGTCGTCACGACCGATGCGAATGGGGCCGCCAATCACATAAACCATTCCTTCGGGTGCAGCTTGTGCCGGATAGGTTTGAACTGCCGATGGCGACGATTGTGACGAAGCAACCGCCCCAGGCGATGCAGACGGCGTCGCAGATGATCCGCCGGACTTTTCGCCACCGGAGCTGAACAACCATGCTCCGGCTCCGGCCAAAGCCAATACAACCACCCCCAACCCGATCAACATTGGCGCACGTGATTTCGCCGGAGCAGCCGCCATACTGGCTGGCGCGGCTGGTTTGGCTGGTGCGACTGGTTTGGCTTCGCTAACGACAGCACTAGGTTGTTTTTGGGGTTCCGGTTTTGCGTCCGACAATATATCCGTGCCCGCAAAAGGATCTGTGCGAAAGGCTTCTGTCGCGGCACTGGCAGGCGTTTTTTGCGTACTGGTTTCTTTTTGTTTGGCGGGCTTCTGGGGGGCAGTCTTGGCCGGTTCTGACTTTACTTTTTCCTGTGGCGTCGGTGAAGCCGGCTCGATGACTTGTGTCCGTAAATCTTGCGTCGAAAGCTTCTGTTCGCCGGTTTGCTTCGAAGCGGGCAAGATATTGGTATTTGCCTGTGCTTCGCCGTCTCCCCCTGCCGGCGTGGAAATCATCGTGTCAAAGCTCTGGGGTTTGGTCCCCAGTTTCTTTTGGTTTCCAGTATCCGCCGCAGGCGTGAGCAGATCGGTCGCCGCCGGAGGCGCTTTTTTCAACTGCTCGGCCATTTGCCGTTCGGCGGAAGTGTTGAGGATTTGCGTCGTGTCTTCGAGCGGCGCAGAACTGCGCACCGCCAGTTCAAATTCGCGCGCCAATTCCAGCGCTGAGGGCTGGCGTGCGCCCGGTTCTTTTTCCAAAGCACGCAATACCACAGATTCCACCGTAATCGGAATCGAAGGATTTAGTTCGTGCAACGGACGGGGCGCTTCGGTCACATGTTTGATCGCGACGCCTGTGGGCGTTTTCGCGATGAACGGCACAACGCCCGTCAACAATTCATACAACACAACGCCAAGGCTATAGATATCAGAACGAGGATCGGCTTCTTCTCCCTGACACTGTTCAGGCGACATGTAATGCGGTGTGCCGATCACGGTGCCGACGTTGGTCAAGCGCTGTTCCAGGCTGAGCGTATCAAGCGCTTTGTCGAGCACTTTGGCAATCCCGAAATCAAGCAGCTTCACGTGGTCGGTGTCATCGTGTGAATCCAGCAACACGATGTTGTCAGGTTTGATGTCGCGGTGCACGATGCCGTTGCGATGCCCCGCCTCCAGCGCAGCACAAGTTTGCTTGATGATCCCATAAGCGCGCACGGGACTGATCGGCCCTTCATCCACCAACAACTGGCGCAAATTCCGGCCCACCAAAAGCTCCATCACAATATAGGCGGTGCCGTCGCTGTCTTCGCCGAAATCGTGAATCACGACCGCGTTGGGATGGTGCAACATCGCCGCCGCGCGGGCTTCGCGATAAAACCGTTGGCGCGACTTTTCATTTTCCACCACATCGGGCCGCAACACTTTGACGGCCACGGTGTCGCCAATATGCAAGCGACGCGCGCGGTAAATCTCGCCCATGCCGCCACCACCGATGCAATCATCCAACTGATATCGCCCGCCCAACACGCGGCCAACTTGCGAGCCTAGCGGAAACGCCGACGCCAATTTTTCGGTCATACCAACGTCCCCCTCAGGGCTGCTTGTATGAAATTGTTTGATTTGAGTTTTGAGGTCATCAGAATCCGCTACCGTGCCCTTCGCAGGTGCTTCGGGAGGAGTCGGCCGAACAGCAATCACACCAATGCCGCAGGTATCACACTTCGTTGCGCCCACGTTCAATTTCTTGCCGCAATTGGTACAGAAGGTCATGGATGTACGTTCTCTTTTTCGTGCTGGAAAAGTCGCTTCGTTTCGGCCTGCTTGGTAGTTGTGTGGGCCTGAAAAAGCTACGCAAAAGCCGCTGTAGTCTAAATCAAAATCTGATAGATGCAAACAGGGATTGCGGCAAGACAGGATTCAACCGTGCGGGTTTGCCAATGGATCAGCGAGGCGGTGTAAAAATCAACTACTCAGGCAGATACAGGGTTTGTGGATACGACAAAAATGACAGAATACGCCACGGCGCGGGCGAGCTCAGGTTCAGGGAATGCGACGAATCGAAGCGGGGGCTGCGCGAAGGAAAAGTTGTCCATCCACACGCGAAACCTCACCGGTGATGGAAACCGGTTCAGCGACAACGTCTAGAAGCTGGCGGAGTGCTTCCCCTTGGAATCCTTCCCCTTGCGCCCCCGTCAGCCACAACACAGCACTCTTGCCGTCGCCATCGCGCACAACAAACAACGGCGGGATGCCGCCACGAATACAATTCGCCGCGCATTCGCGATGCGGTTTGGTGTGCCCGGGATTCATCACCCCCAGATAACATTTGCTATCCACAATTTCGCCAAACAACGTCAACGAACCGAGCGTCTCTGGCGCAGCAGGAAGCCGCCCGTCCAATTGCGCAGGCTGCAACGAATCGGGCTCGACCTCGATCATCTGCAAGTCATCGCGGTAAATCAGCGTGCCGCGCAAACGCACAGACTGTCCCGCAAACGGCGACACCAATGCGTCTGCTCCGTGCTTGCCAGGAGCAACCAGCGTGTAGCGAACGGCGCTCTTGTCTGCGCCTGTCCCTACGAGCAAAACAGGATAGGGTGAAGCTTGAATCACACCGGAAAATTCGCGCACGGTTCCAAATTCAAACCTGCTGGCCGCAAATTTCTGCTGTCCCCATACCACCCAAAGCGCGACGAGAACAACCAGCGATAACAATGCGATAACCGCGGCACGCATCCAGCGGCGGATGCCGCGCGGCGCTTGCGACAGATAGCCGATGTAAAACTCTCGTTGTTCAGACGGATTCACGATGCGCTGTTCCTTTATTCGTTTGACACCAAAGCCGGTTCCACGCGTGTTCCGGGCGCATTTGGACACGGGTCCACGAACACACGCTCATTCACGATTTTGACGTTGAAGGTTGGCACTTTTTCAGTGAACGGCGGCGGCGAAGCTCCCGTGTCTGGCAAATATTGATACCCGTGCCAGGGACAAGTCACACATCCGTCAATGATTTCGCCTTCGCCTAAAGGGCCGTTTTGATGCTGGCAAACGTTGGAAAGAGCCGAGACTTTGCCTTCGTATTTGAAGACGGCGATGCGTTCGCCCGCGACGGTCGCAATACATGCACGATTGGCCGGAATGTCCTTTACCGCGCAAACATCCACCCAGCCATCGTGGTTCGGCGCAGCAAGCTCCTGGTCATGGTGACGTTCACGATACCCTGCCCATAAATGCAACCCGAGCACTGCCAGCAAACCGCTGCCCAGCAGAATCGCCAACCAGGGACTGGTTTCGGCCTGCAACACGCCCAACACGACATGCGCAACGATCAGCCCGTACGCCACATACACCAGCATGTGCAGCCGCTTCCAGACCGGCGCAGTCAAATTTGCCAGCCAAAAGTCGTGACTGGTTGCCGCCATCAAAAACAGAATCAACAACGCGATAAACCCCAACGGCTGAAAAGGAAAATTCGCCAGACTGTCGTAACGCGTGTTGCTGACAAACAAGCTCACCAGCGGAGACAAATCTCCCAGCGCATGAAATTGAATGAGCGAAAACACGCCGTGCGCCAAGGCCACCAAAAACATCGTCACGCCCAAATGCCGCCGGTTATAGAGCAAGGGCAACAATTGCGGCTGCAAACGACATAACGGTCCGATCAGCAAAATCACGTGCAACAACAGCAACGCACAGGTTCCCAAGCCACGAATCAGCAAGGTTTCAATGGTCGCATTGGGATGAACCAGTGCACCAACGCCAGCAAAGAGCGCCAGGTATAAAATCACGCCCGCAACGACGACACCATCGTAAAGCCTTTTTTGCCGGTTCCAACCGATTGCGCTGTAGGTATGGCTCATTGCTCGTTCCTGACTGAAGGAGACGTGAGAACAGCTTCAGGTAAATGCGGGTTGGCAGGAATCGTCCGCCGCACCAATAACCCCGCGACGAACAACACCACCAGGATCACGGCCAGCACAGTGATCATAAATCTATGCTGTCTGCGTAAAGGTTGGATCATTTGCGCGCCTCCTGCGCTCGCTTGCGGTGCGCATTGCGCTCTGTCGGAGGTATCACCACGCCGCGCCACCAGCGCCACAACAATAACGGCCAGAATGCCGCAGCCCCTGGCAAAATCAGTAGCCGAAATCCCACCGACGCGCCACGAGCAGCCGGATCAACTCGCTGAATGCCCGCAATGACAAAAATAAGCGCAAACGTCAGCCCGAGCCCGACATAACAAGCCGCCAACGTAAGCAAGCCTTCCAGCAAAACGGTCTCCTATTCTGAGAATGCGAGCAGTCGCACAATTCCAAAGCGCCAAGCCGAAGCAGGCGCCAGATCAGTTTTCACTTGGCCGCACGGGTTGGCGTACAAACACAAATCGCCGTCAACTCTTGAATGCCAAGAGCGCGGCGAATTATTCCCGCAATGTGTGGCGAAATGTTGCGGCGACCGAACCTAGATCGTTTTTCAATTTGCTTTACGGATTGGCCACAGAGCCACGGAGGCTCAGAGAAATACTTGAAAAACTCTGCGGCTCTGTGCCTCTGTGGCAAAACCCGTACGCCAAAATGAAATCTGATCTAAATATCAATAAATGCGGGGGCGCGGATACCCACGACCAATATTCGGCGACGATTCTTTTTTCTCTTTCAGAATGTTTTCAGCAATCAGCAGGTCCATCATCAGGCGCACTTCGTTGACCTGCCAACGGCGCAACGCGTTCTTGGTACGGTCAAAATCCGCTTGCGCAAATTCGTTCAACAGTTCGCCAAAGTTGTCGGTGAATCCCGAAGCGAACTCAGCGTTGGTCATGCGCATTTCCCCATCCTTAAAACGACTGCCGCCAAACAGACCGCCTTCGACAGCGTCAAAATTGTCGAGCAGAATGATCGCAGCCATCACGGTGTTGAGTTTTTCGATGGACGTTTCGAGCGTGGTGAAACTGCGATCAGGGTCAAGCGGCAGATAACCGCCAGCCAGCGCCAATTGCACGGTGACTTGCGCACGCGTTTCTAAACGCTCACCGATCAGCGCGCGCGCTTCTTCGAGCAGTTGCCGCTGGGTCTTCGCCTGATTTTTTGTGCCAGCCTGCCGGGCCAGATTGATCAGCGCCAATGCGCGTTCGTGATCGCTGCTCAATTGCGCCAGACTTTGCCGCGCCTCTTCAAACTTCCCCTGTTCGGCGGCGTGTTCCCGCTCTTTCCCCTCGATTTCACGCATAATCGGATCATCCGTGCCCGCGGGAATAAACTGTTTCACGATCTGGCGTGCGCGCTCTCCGTCACCTTGTTCCGCCGCTTTGATGGCAGCCTGACGATAGAGCATGTCTCTGATTTCCGGCTGCGCTTTGCCGGCCATTGCCAGCAATTCATCAGCCGTTTTCTTTTCCATCGCTTCGATTGGCTCAGTTGGTATTGGCGCGCGATAAAACGCCTTGTCGAACTGGTTGAGTTTCACACGGACAGCCGCCGCCTGACGCGGCAGGTATTTTTCCAATTCGGGCATCATCATTTGCGCCTGCGAAAGCAGTTGGCGCGCCTGCCCCTGTTCCTGCATGTCGAGCAACGTGCTGGCGGTTACCTTCTGCACGGCAGTCGCCATAATCTCCAGCAGATCGCGCAAGGTCTGCTCCAAGTCTGCCAATGGCGCAACCGTTTTGATCGCCGCCTGTTTGGGATCACGCTGTGCGGCCTGGATGCGTGCGCGGATGTCAAAAAACATTGAAAACGCAATGCTGGACGAGGTGTAACCTTTGACCAGGTCGGCGGATTTCAGTTTTGTGATGATTTGACCGGACAACCGCCGGGCAGCGGCAGCGTCTTTCTTCTGCAAAAGTGAGAGGATTTCGAGAACCTGGTGATTCAGCTCTTTGTTGAGTGTTTCTTCTGCAATGCGCAACGCCTCTGCCGGGTCGTTTTCCGCCATTTTGGCAGCCAATTGCAATTCAAACTGTTGCTCAAAATCGTTGCTCTGCCGTCCGGTCATTTTAACCAGGCTGTCAGGCGGCGTCTGCCGCGAAGCCCGTAAAAACTCCAGCGCGAGTTTGGGGTCGCGTTCGGCCAGGAATTGCAACAATTGCATGCGCAACATAGAACGCATTTCCCATTGTTGCATCTGCTCCGGGCCGACGGGAGCCGATTGTGCGGGCGGTTCGATGGCGTAAAACTGATTCATCGCTTCGCGCAACCAGGTGCGTGCGCGCGCTTCGTCGCGCGCCCAAAGCAAATTTGCGGCAGTGGTCAACACAAACAACCGGTTTTCGATCAGGCGCAACGCCCCCGCATCTGTCACCACTTCATCCAGCAAGGCAGCCGCTTTTTTTTCCAGTTCCGGTTTGGCTTTTTGTGCTGTTTCGGCGGGCGATGCAGCAGCACCCTTTTCAGGCGTCTGTGCCTTGCCAACGAGCTGAGTGAGTACGATCAAGGCTGAAAGGAGAAGGAGCCGCTTCAGAATCATAACTACCTCGCAAAGGCTAAAAGCGCAGACATCCGGCGCATTCACAGTGCTTGCCTGGACGTCCGCGCTTTCAGATGTATTTTCTGCTTCGTGCTGAAGAACGAAGCAGATTGCGGCGCTTGCGCCAGCCGCTATTCGTCGTCTTCCTCGTCGCCAGCTTTGGCCAGCGCATCTTCGGCTTCGTAAATGTATCGGATGCTGTCTTTGGGCAATAACATTTTCGGACTGTCATCCGCCGGACCGATGCTGACGACATCTTTGTCGTAATACCGCACGAATCCCAGAATTTCCTCGCCGGAGCGCAACACGACGACGACCAATTCTTCGGCCACCATCAAATCTTTTAAGTAGAGGGCTTCCATCCCCGTATTTTCAATATTGGGGATCGCTGGTTTCTTGATAACCTTCTTCTTAACCGGGCGTTTCTTCTTCGCAAACTTCTTGCTGCCCCCTTTTCCCATGGGCTTTCCACCAGGTTTACCGCCAGGTTTTCCGCCGGGTCTACCTCCCGGACGTCCGCCTGGTTTTCCGCCGGGTCTGCCTTGTCCTCCTCCTCCCGGACGTTTCTTTCCAGGCGGACGGCGGCCTTTGAATGTAGGCATAGAATCTCCTCCAAAATTCGACAAATTTACTGCCCATCACGGCATTTGGGTCAATGCAATGCGGGCAATCGGTTGAATGTTCATATAAGCGACCAGTTCCCGATAACTCAACACTGACAGCGCGGGAAATTCAGGTGCAATGATAGCGCGTAAAAGCGGGCGCACCGCTGTGGTGGTCAGCACAACCGGCACGGAAGCCGTCACTGGTAGGTTACTGACTTCGGCACGGACGGCCTCCAAAATTTGCGCCTTGGTTTCTGGCGCAAGCTGCGCCAGGAATTCGTCCGTACGAACCAGATGTTCGTTCTGCAACAGGTTTTCGATCTGCCAGTCCAGCAAATATACAATCAAAGTGCTCTGACCGCGAGTGTACTTATGACTGAGATAGCGTTTTAGCTGTTCGCGCACGTGGCTGGCGCGCGGCACAGGATCAGAAAACCAGGCTTCGCCGGGAACGCGCGACACCGCCAGCCGCGCATCAAAAATGAGCTGTTGGGTTTCGTTGGCCTCGATGTAATCGAATTCCAGCATCGCTTGCAAAATCGCACGCAAGTCCCGAATGGCGATGTCTTCACTCACCAGCGTGCGCAAGGTTTGCGTCAACAACGGCGCAGAAATCCGCTGGCGCGCGGCATCCGTCAATTGCGGCGCAACCTGTTGCAATTTGTCCAGCATCACGGTGACCAGATTGGCATCCACGAATCCGGCGGCGTGCGCGCGCAATTCACCGCTAAGCGCCAGAATCAAATAGCCGAGCGGGCTCCAACTGATAACACCCGCCTGTTCAGCCACAGGTTTTGCCTCTTGCGTTGCGACGCTGACGGCATTGCGGTTGGCTGGGTTCAACGCCGGACGACTTTCGATGCCAAGCACTCGCAACCGATCTGCCGCATCGTTGAGCAAGCACTCTCCGGCGGCCAAACCACGCCACGGCAACGTCGTCAGATGATTCAGGCGAAAGCGAAACCAATGCGCTGGCAGCTCATCCGTCAGCACAAAGCGCACATCAGGAAACTGCAGGCCAAGTTCATAAAACAGCCCTTCGCGCAGCAAACCAAAGATGCCCTGCTCTTCTGACGACGATTGCGAAGTCATCTCGCGCAAGTAAGCCTCGCTCAAATGCACTTCGATCTCGCCGGGTCGTAAAGCCGCAATCAACAGCTCTTGCGCGGCGGCGACAGAATCGTTTGCGTGTGCGGATTCCTGCCAGACCCGCGCAACCGTTTTCGCATCCACCACCGAAAGCCATAACGAAAGCGCAGCGGAAAGCATCTCCCGCAAGACAGTTTCGGCTGGCAACGCTTCTGCAACAACTTCTGCCCGCAGCGCATTGCGATACGCCGTCACAACGTCAGCAGTCAGCAAAACCGTCGGGCGCTCTTTCACGATCTGGCTGCACATCAATCGCAAAAACTGATGAAGCTGTTTCTCTGTCCAAACCTGTGCGACCACGGCAGAAGCATCTAGCGGCAGATCCAAAACCAATGAGCTGACGCGCTGTTGCAGCTCCAGGCTGAACCAACAACGCTCCCCATTGATGGTGAGCGCAAAGGGCGCGCGCGCTAGTTCTGTCGAACTGGTCACCACAACGTCCCAACGTCCGGGCAAACCCAGGCCTTGTTGCACGGCGGCAAGTTCTTGCTGCACTTCGCGCTGCAACAAGGCAAGGTCAGCGCGCGCAGCCACCGGTTCCGCCAAAGCCAATTCGGCGCGCAACACCGGTTCACCTGAATGTTGTTCTAACTGGGCCATCAACGGTGTTCCCGAACTCTCTCAACGGCTGTCGCGCGAGGCAACAGCTCAGCCTGTGCAACAACCATGACTTGTGGAAATTCGACTTCGAGCAAACGGCGCACAAACGGGCGCACAACCGTATCGTTCACAACCAACACTTTGCCGGGTCCGTCTGTCTCTAACAGCGAGCGAAATTCGGCCAGCAGTTCCTGCGTCTGCGTGGGCGGAACGGTCAGATATAGTTTTCCGCCGTGTGCGCTCAAATACGGGGGAATGGATTGCTCGAGGGCTGGCGGAACCGTAATCAATTCATCCGTCGGACGATTGCCCGGCAACATCGCTTTCAGACGCAACCGCACAGCACTGACCACCGATTGCACGTCGTCTTGCGGCAAACCGACCTCGCGCACCGCAGTCAAAATCGCCTGCCCATCGGCAATCGAAACTTGTTCGGCCAACAAGGCGCGCAAGACGCGACCCAGTCGCAACCGGCGCAAATCATCAGGAATGGCGGCGGCAATCAGCTCAGCGCTTACACCAGACTGTGCCTGACGCGTCAGCCAATCCGCGACTTCCTGTTCGCCCAAAAACTCTGCCAAGGCGACGCGCAACAGCGCTTCGAGGTGTTGCACCAGAAACGCCCATTCGTCAGGCCAGACCGTCATGCCTTGCGCCTGAATCAGGCCGACAAACGACGATTCAACCCAGCATCCTGGCGTCACGCCATCGGGATGTGTCGCTGCCAGCAAAGCGGTATCGGGAATGCCCAGCGCGCGCAGTTGCGCAATTGGCGCAGGACAAAATGCGCGGCCCGATGGCAACGCTCCCATCACCACAGGAACGTCGTGCAACAGAATAAGGTAGCCATCCTCAGGCAAATCACCTTCGTTGACGCGCACACGGACGCTCGGCACGATCAGGCCCATCTCCTGCTGCAAGCGGGCACGCATTTCCGGAATGTAGGTTTTGAACAACACCCATTCCGCACTGGTGTCTTCGGGAACCAGCTTGGGACTGAGTTCAACAGCAAGCGGCGTGACCATTGGCCACCAATCTTGCGCCGCAGCCAGGCGATAGGCGCTGGGCAAAACCGTTTCCAGGGCTGTGCGAACGGTGGCTTGCACCTGTACGGACGCTCCCGTGCGAGCAAACATCTCAGACAAATGGTCGCGCAGTTGCCAGTAATCCGCGGGCGTCAAACTTGCGCAAGTTTTTTCCAGCCCCAGATGCGCTTCGGGGATTTTTTCGGCATAAGGCAACAACACGCTGTATGCTTCAAACGCTGCCAACCAATCACCTTCTTCGTGGCAGAACCGGCCCAGTTCAGCGTGTACCGCAAGCCAGGCGTCGCTGCCCGGCGCGGGAGCCTGTGGCAACGTCAACCAGCGTTCCAATTCACGGCGCGCGGTGAACGGCTGGCGCAATAACTCTGTACGGCGCGCAACGGCCATTGCCAGCAACCCATCTTCGCCGTGGATCAACGCGGACACCGCAGCCGCGTGCGGCCATTGTTCCCGCGCGGCAAGCGTTTCCAGTTGCGCGAGCAACACCTCTTCAAAATCGAAATCGCGCGCGCTTTTGGCCAATGCCAACCCGGCGCTCCAATGCGCACGCGCTTCAGGCAAACGGCCCGCAGCCAGTTCGCAGAAACAAAGTTTGAGCTGGGCGTTGAGCGCTTCTTCAGGTTTGGCGAGCAACGCGTCGTAGCGCGCGCGTGCTTCGTCGAGCAATCCCAACCAAAACGCCGCCCAGGGAAAACTGTTTTCGTTGGTGGCATAAGCGGGATCGGTGCGACGCTCCCAAATCCAGGCAAAATCGTTGTGCGCATCTTCCAGCCGTTCCAGACACAAAAAACAACTGGCACGTTGCGCACGCGCCCACAAATTGTCTTCTTCGACGCTTTCATTCAGCAGTTCAATCGCCGCCTCGTAATTCCGCTGATAAAACCGAATGATCGCCAACCAACTATCATAGACAGGGCCCGGCGCACGTTTGCGCAATTCCGCCAAAGCGATGTCTGATTCCTCATCCCGGCCCAAATTCAACAAGGCGGCTGCGCGCGTTTCCAACGCAAACAGCGAATCTGGATTGATGTGCAATGCGCGGTCAGCCGCGTGCAAGCCAACGTTATCCAACAACAAATCGCGGCAGAGAATGGCCAAATCAGCCCAGCGATTTTCTTCTTCATCGTTCAGTAAAATCGCGCGTTCCAGATAGAGCGTGGCTTCCCATTGCAAGGCCATGGGGTCGTAACCAACCAGACGGGCAAAGCCGCTGTTGATGCGTCCGCGCGTGATGAAGGCCCAGGACGTTGCCGCATCAGGCTGGCCCAATGCTTGTCCGCGCTGCCACCAAGTCAGCGCCTGCTGCAATTCCGCTTCGGTGTAATACGGCGGTACCTGACTGGCCGCGAGCAAATAGAAACAATCGGCCAGGTACCAATACACTTCCTGTACAGCGACATCCAAGGAATGTGCTTGCTGAAACAATCCCTGCGCGCGTTTGTACTCCCCATCCCAATAGGCTGAACGCCCCGCCTCAAAAAAGGCTTGTGCCGCTGCTATGTTTTGAGCCTCGGCGGCGAGGATTTTTCCTTTCAGTTCCCAGGCAGCGCCCGCCGGATTCGTTTCCGCTTCGGCGTCCGCATCCGCACTCAGGCCCAGATCAAGCGCCGCTTCGACTTCCTGCAACGCCTGGGCAGGCGGCCAGTCCGCAGAACGCCAGCAATACACCTGCGCCTGAAAGTAACGCGCGTTGCCGTCTGCCTGACGCGCCAGCAACGCCGGAGCCATCAGTTGTGCGCGCAATCCAGCCAGGCCTGCATCTTCGCAATAATCGGCCAATAACCGTTCGGCGTGTGCCAGATCGGTTTGGCCTTCGACCAGTGCTTGTACTTTGAAAAAGGTCAGGTCGGCGTTAGACGGGTCATAGCGCAGCGCCAGCGTAATGGCGCTGTTGGCTTGCTTATAACAATGTAGCCCCAGCAACGCCTGAATTTTCAGCAGGTGTGCTGCAAGCGTTTCTGGCGCGTTTTGCAATACGTTTTCGGCAGCGACCAGTGCTGCGCGCCATTGCCCTTTGGCCAGCAAAACCTGTCCGCGCAACAAGGCCAGCTCGGCAGAGGCATCTTCGTCGGCAAGTTCGGCGAGCGCATCGTCGTAACGTTGTTGCACGAGCAGGGTGCGGGCAAGAGACACTTTCAGGCGCAAGCTTTGTGTTGTCGCAGCGCCGGATTTAGCCAACGCTTCGCGCAAGGTTGCGACCGCTGGCTCAGTCTCGCCCGCTTGCTGCAACACTTCCGCCAGACTTTCCAGAATTTGTATGTTGTCCGGCGTCAGGATGCGCGCTTGTTCTAAAGACGCACGCGCTTGCGCCCAATCACCCGTGAAGGCCTGAACTTGGCCTAAGAGGAACAACACCTCAGCGCGACTGACAACGGACAAACCATCCTGCGCCAGCAAGGCCGTCAATTCACTATGCAGCCAACTGGGTTCTAGCCCCGCGACGTGTTTGGTTAGCAATGTTCGTGCAGGCGGTAAAACCTCAGCAATGTGCTCTGGGGCCAGTTTTGCCACGTCCAGCAAGGCGCGCAACGCAGCGCTCGCATCTTGGCGCGCCTGCGCTGAAAGCGCTTCGATGTAACGCAATGTCCAGTCGGGCGGTATCGTGCCCGGTTCGCGCCACGCCTTTTGCGCAAATTCGCCCGCCTCAGCCGCACGCCCTTGCGCCAGCAACGTGCGCGCCAGCTCATAATAAAGCTGGCGCAACGGCTGCGCTTGCTGCAGATCAAGAAGGATGGCAGGCGTACTCATGATTTATCCGGTTGTTGCCATTGGCGCGCGCCCCAAATGCGCAGGCTGTCATCGAAGCCGCCAGCCTCTGACGTCGAAGCTGGCATTGGTGTGGTGGATGCTGGAGGCGCCGCAGACAGCCCGCCAGTGCGCGTAGCGTTTTCACTGGGCGCGCCGCAATTGCCACAGAATTTTGCCTTGGGTTTCAGCGGCTGTTTACACTGCGCGCAAAGGCGCGGCACAACCACCAATGAATTCCCGCAATTGTCGCAAAACGGTTGTCCCGGCGGATTGGGGTTGTTGCACCGGTCGCAAATCACCTGTGCGGCATTGTCCCCCGCTGTGCCGCGCACGTCGGACAATGAAGCGCCTCCCGCTGCCGGTTTGGGCAACGGCGGACCGTCGGCGACCTGCGCACCGTTCAAACGAAACAACGTTCCGGGTTCGCGCAAATACAACACCGGCAATCCGAACGCGTAATTCTGTGCCAACGATTCGACTTGATCCGCGATTTCGTTACGACCGATTTGCACAGCCAGATCAATCGAGTTGGCTTCGGCCAACGCGCGATAAAACTTGCGGGCAAAGATGCTGGCAATGCCCTGCTCGACCTTGTATTGCATGGCCACAACGGCGGGAATATTGCTATGCGCCAAACGCATCGCCACGCTGGACACCGCTTGATATGGATCGGCCAGGGCGCTTTCGCACGCGTGCAAAAAGACCAACCGCAAATCGCGCGCGACTTCGAGCAGATTGACGAATGCTTCGCCATCCAACCAATGCGGCGTGCCGTCTTCTGCCATCAAGGCCAATTGCCCGCCATGTTCATTACAAATGCCGTGGCCGATGAAGTGAATGACGTGCGGATTGAATTTGAGCAATGCGCTGCGGAAATTCCGTTTGGTAACGATCATCCGCTCGCGCTCTTCGGGTTTGACGTGGCGACGCCGCGACCAGGTCAACGGCAACAAATCAATTTTGCCTGCGCTTTCGTCTTTGAGCTGAGTCAACTCTTCGAGCAATCGCTCGAACAAAACCTCATCCAGTTTCTCTTCGTTTTCGGCGGCGGCATCAGGACTGGAAGCCACGAACAACACGCGCAGCGGCAGGTCTTTGACTTCGAGCGGCACCGGGTCAAGGTCAAGGTGCAAGACGCGCATCAACACCAGCCGCGTTTTGGTCGCGAGAAAGTAGCCCGTACCGCCCACACCGAATTGCAATGGGCAATACAGATACTCCCACGGCCAACTTGCCAGCGCTTGCTGCTTTTCGCCGAAATCCAGAACCACCCGCAGAAATTCAATTTCGCGATTGTTGATGGCCTGATTCAGGTGTTTGCCGATGTCGTTGCCCAGCAAACAGTCATAGAGGTTTTCGCCCAGCGCGCGAAACTCCTGCGGTTTGCGCAAGCGGCTTTCGCGTAGCATATCCACCAGCACTTCGATGGTTTGCCTGCGCACCGGATCGAGTTGCAATTGCGCGCGATAGACCTTGACCCCTTCGGTGGCTTCGATCGAACCATCGTTGAGAATCCTGATCTTAAATTCGCGATTTGGGTTGGACATTGGCTTGCAGTCACGGCCCTGAGCAGGCGCGACAGAACAGACGCGGATTACAGACGCGTGGAAATATCCCAGACCTTTTCGTCACGCAACGGAGCGCCGCCTTTGAAGTAATTGCGAAACATTTGCGGCAGGTTGCCGATCACGCGTTGTAAGCTGGCGCTCCACAAATTGAAGCTGCGATACGCTTGCAAGACCGCGTTGATTTTGACGGTTTTGGTCACTTTGGGAACCTGAGCGATGACGACCAATTCCGGGCTGTCTTCCTGGAAAAATTCCGCGCCATCCAACCGCCAAAACACCCATTCCATACCCGGCGCGTTGTGTTCGATCTGGGCGCGTTTGATCTGGTAATTGAATGGCCCCAGGACAACGCCCGCGCCCGCATTGGCGACAGATTCCACGCCGATGTCAATTTTGCCTGCGCGCCCGCTCAGTTCACCCGATTGCGCGGCAAACTCGAAATTCTCATCCAGACGCAATTCCAGATGCTGATCGGCTTTGAGCATCGTCTGGAACTTTTTGTTCGGCAGAATTTGCCAGGCTTTGGGGCGCAAATGACCGGCGGCTTCATCCGCATTAAATTCGATGCGGACTTCGATCATGTTGAACGACCAGTGATGACGCGGCTGCAAACCGACCGGAAAGCGCACCCAGTAAAAATCGAAATCGCGCGTCAGATCGGCAAAACGAACCGGCACCGCCAGCGAACGCGCCAGGTAATCTTGTTCGGTGATTTTATAAACATCGGGGCTGGCCGCCAGACGCGCGTCTTCATCCAACGCATCGCGCACATCGTCGCCCAGTCCGCCGCCATCACGGGTAGGACCGCGCCGTGTTCCGCCACTGCCCAAATGCGCCGCGTCCAAATCAATCAATTCGGCAGCTTCGGCCAACAGCGCGCGGCGATCGGCAGCTGGCATTTCAAAACTGAAACTGAAATTTTCGTCTCCCATCGTGCGGCCTCCTTTTTCAGGAACGGGTCAGTAAAAGCTGAGTGGTTGCGCGGCAGCCAAAGAGCGCGGCTGCCTGAACTGCGCCGGGAAACACCAGTCTGGGGCAGCCTGTGTTACTTGCGGGGCCTGCCAAAGGTGGCGGGCGCGGTCAGATTGCGCTGACGTTGCAATTCGCGAATGCTGGCGATGCGCTGTGGAATGTAGTTCGCGTCTTTCGGGTCAGGTTCCGTGCCTTCCAGCGTTTGCACCGCTTGATCGTACTGGAACATGCGTTCGTAACAATCCGTCAGACGATAACGCGCCATCCGGCGCAAAGTCGCGTCCTGGGTATTTTGCGCGACCAACTGATACGAAGGCACGGCGTCTTCGTATTCGTTGCGCAATAGACGAATGCCACCCATCTGCAAATACGCCAGTTCGCACAGTTCGTCATAGGGAACATCCTTGACCACTTTTTGATACTCGGCGATGGCCTGGCCAAGGTCTTTTGCGTCGTAATACGCATCGGCGATTTTCAGCCGCACTCGTCGTTTTTCCTTGTCGTCGCCGGCCAAGGGCAACGCGTTTTCATACTCGGCGATGGCTTCGCGGAAGTTTTTCGTTGCCGCGTAACATTCCGCCAGCGAAAGGCGCGCCTGATAGATTTCCGGGGCTTTGGGAAAATCCTCGATGAAGTGAATGTAATGCTGAATGGCGCGATCAAATTGTTTCAGGTCGCGACGACAGACCGTCGCGACCTGAAACCGGGCAAACGCCGCTTTATCGCTTTGCGGATTGTCTTTGAGAAATTCCTCGTAACGATCCGCTGCGCCCGCATAATCTCCGCCATCCCAAGCTGTCTGCGCCTGGTCAAGCTGTGCCCGTCGCGAACAGGCGACCGGCAAAAACAAAAGGCAAAAGGCAAAAGGCAAAAGGCAAAAACGCCTTAACCGATGCAGCGAATTTTGACTTTTGGCCTCCGTCTTTTGTTGTTTCTCTTGCAGCATGTGACTACTTCTCAACTTCTGCTTCTTCGGCGACTTGACCGGTTTGTTGCTCAACCAGCGAAGCGCTGGCCACCAGATCGCCTCCCGAAGCGTCAATCAGCTTCACTCCCTGAGCGCTGCGGCCCGTGGCGCGAATCGTTTCAGCTTCGATGCGAATCAGTTTGCCGCCCGTGGTGATGATGAGCACTTCGCTTTCTTTGTTAACCGGCATCACCGCCACCACACTGCCGTTGCGGTCGGTGGTTTTGATGTTGATGACGCCTTTGCCGCCGCGCGACTGAATGCGGTATTCGCGCAATGACGTCTGCTTGCCGAATCCGTTTTCGGTGACGCTCAGAATCTGTTCGTCTCCGCTTACGGCCACGACGCCGACCACATAATCTTCATCCTTGAGCGTGATGCCGCGCACGCCACGAGCTTGCCGTCCCATGTCGCGCACTTCTTCCTCTTCAAAGCAGATGGCCATGCCGTCGTGCGTCGCCAGGAAGATTTTTTTCTTGCCGTCAGTCAGTTCGACGGCAATCAATTCGTCGCCTTCGTCCACGCCCATCGCGATGATGCCGTTGGAACGAATGTTGGCAAATTCCGACAGCTCGGTCTTTTTGATGATGCCTTTGCGCGTCACCATCACGGCGAACTGGCCTTGCGAAAATTCGCGCACCGGAATCACGCCCGCGATTTTTTCCGTGCCTGGCAGGTTGATCAAATTGACGATGGCTTTGCCTTTGCCCGCGGCGGTTGCGTCGGGAATTTCGTGCACCTTCAATTTGTAAACCTGCCCCTGCGTGGTGAACACCATCAGGTAACTGTGCGTCGAGGCGATAAAAATGTCCGAGACCACGTCTTCTGAACGCGTGCTCATGCCTTTGCGGCCCGTGCCGCCGCGACGTTGCGACTTGTACGTCGTCAGCGCCGTGCGTTTGACGTAACCGGAATGCGTCAGCGTAATCACGACGTCTTCGTCGGCGATCAAATCTTCCAGCGTCAATTCGACGCCGCTGTCCACGATCTGCGTGCGGCGTTCGTCGGCATAGGCTTTTTGCACTTCGCGCAATTCCTTGACGATCACGCGGCGCAACGCCGTTTCGCTGTTCAGGATTTCTTCCAGCTCGGCGATCAATTTGATGACTTCTTCGTATTCATCAATGATCTTTTGCCGTTCCAAGGCCG
Source organism: Acidobacteriota bacterium (assembly GCA_016789605.1). Lineage (GTDB taxonomy): Bacteria > Acidobacteriota > Blastocatellia > RBC074 > RBC074 > RBC074. The sequence goes on along the minus strand of JAEUQO010000341.1, from coordinate 9,011 downwards.
CCAGACGGCGCAACTGCATGTCCAGAATCGCCTGCGCCTGAATTTCAGAGAACTTGAACTTATTGACCAATCCCTGTTTGGCGTCATCCGTGGATTTGGACGCGCGAATCAGTTTGATGATCTCGTCAATGATATCAATCGCCTTCTTCAAGCCTTCCAAGATGTGCGCGCGGAGCTTGGCTTTTTTCAGCTCGTACATCGTGCGGTTGCGCACGACTTCGCGGCGGAAGGAAATGAATTCGGCGAGCGTATCCACCAGGGTCAGAATTCTGGGCTGACCGTTGACGATGGAAAGGTTGATGATGCCGAACGACGTCTGCAGCTGCGTCATCTTGTACAGTTTGTTCAAGATAATCTGCGGAATCGCATCGCGTTTGAGTTCGATGACGATGCGAACTTTCTTTTGCGCGGCGGATTCGCGATCCGTTTCGTCGCGAATTTCAGAAATGCCTTCGATGCGCTTTTCGTTGACCAGATCGGCGATCTGTTCGATCAATTTGGATTTGTTGACCTGATACGGAATTTCGGTCACGACGATGGCGTCGCGTTCAGAAGCGCCGCGTCCGATCTTGTCAATCGCGGCGCGCGCACGCACCTGCAACACACCACGTCCGGTCGTGTAGGCCTGCTTGATGCCTTCGCGGCCATAAATGAACCCGCCCGTTGGGAAATCCGGCCCTTTGACGATGTTCAGAATTTCTTCGGTTTTGGTGTTGGGATGTTGAACCAGCTGGATCGTCGCTTCGACCAGTTCGTTGAGGTTGTGCGGCGGAATCTTGGTCGCCATACCGACCGCGATGCCTTCCGCGCCGTTCAGCAACAGGTTCGGAATCCGCGTCGGCAACACGCTCGGTTCCTGACGCGAATCGTCATAGTTGGGCACAAAGGGGACGGTTTCTTTTTCGATGTCCGCCAGCATTTCGGTGGCGATGCGCGTCAGGCGGGCTTCGGTGTAACGATAGGCTGCCGCGTTATCGCCATCGAGCGACCCCCAGTTGCCCTGGCCGTCAATCAAGGGATAGCGCAAGGAAAAATCCTGCGCCATACGCACCATCGCGTCATACACGGCGCTGTCTCCGTGTGGGTGATACGCGCCGAGCACGTCACCGACCACGTTGGCCGATTTCTTGTACGGTTTGCCGGGAACCAGTCCTTTTTCGTGCATCGAGTACAAAATCCGGCGATGCACGGGTTTCAATCCGTCACGGACATCGGGCAAGGCGCGCCCGATGATGACCGACATGGCGTAATCCAGATAACTACGCCGCATTTCGTCTTCGATATTGACCAGCGATCTTTGCAAATTATCCATTCCGTTCTGAAAGCTCCTGAGAAACGTAGACCACCTTCAGCGTGCACGAGCGTTTGGGGAAAGTGTGAAAGCGTGACCAATGACCTTAGCGGCTGCCACTGACTGCCTTGTTGCTCGTGCGGCGGCTCATGGTTGATGAATTGTCAGTTTCGACTTGTGTTGTTTAATGGCAGATTTTAACCGCTGGCGCGGCTTGGCACAAGGCACATAACTGCTGTACGGAAAGACTTTTCCCTGCTTAGACGGTCAGCAATTCTGTCGCGGGCAGCCCACGGTGGCGGGCTTCGGCCAAAAAATGACCGGTGACATCATCCGGCCCACGCGAAATGCCGTTCCAGACGACCAGCACGCCCAATTCCTGCTGAAGTTCCCGCGCCAGCCAGGCGGCTTGATCCAAAATGTCGTGGTTGGTGGCAAAGTAGGTTTCGTCGTTGTCTTTGGCGTAGGCAAATTCGACCAAATCACCACGGGCGGCGACTTCGTCCAGAATGCGGTCATAGCGTGCGCCCCAATCTCCCGGACGATCAATCACGGAAGACTGTTTGAACGTTTCGCGGTCATACGGCAACACGATACGCCGCCGCATTCCCAATTCGCCCGCGACTTCGAGCGCGAGAATGTCTGCGCCACAAGCCGCCGCACAAACCAATCCGCGCGCATTTGCGGTTTGCAAATACGCGCGGATGTCCTGTTGAACACGCTCAAGATGCGCGGCAGGAAACCGCACCTTGGTTGTCTCTGGCGCATCAACGCGCCGACCAGCCAAAGCAATGATCATGAAATCCTCAGGTTGAGTCTAAACTTTTGGTCGAGTCTAAACTTTTGGTCGAGAACTGCGCCGCTTACCGCCGACGCGCGGCTTCGCGTTCACGCGCGGCTTCGATGGATTCGGGCGCAGCAGGCGAAGAAACCAACCCACCGGCGACTTTGGGCGCGATGTCTACGCGGCCCAGCAAAATTCGCTGCACACGTTTGGGCAACACATATTGCGCTGCGCGCGCGATCTTATCCACCAACCCGACCAGGTCACTTTTTCCGTCCCAATGTTCTTGCAACACGTTGTCGCTGGTGCGGCTCAACAAACGCAAAAGCGACAGCGCCACCAAATACAGATCATCCACTTCGCCAATGAAAGGAATGACATCGGGAATGAAATCCAGCGGAGAAACAACATAAACGATGGTGCCGACCAACAAGGCTTTTTCGGCCAGCGGCACGCGCGAATCTTTGAGCAGTCGGTACAGAAGTTTCAACAGGTTCGGGATCAGCATCAAGGCTTCGCGCAAAAAGCCGCGGGCCTGACGGCGTTCGTTCGATTTGGAACTGATGTCGGTCAAATTGAGTCTCCTTCGTTTGCGAATCGGTCACGTTGGTTGTGGGGGCGGCCTTTGATGATTAAACTGACCGTTCTGTTGCAAGGCCGTACCGACGCGGTCGCAATTTAAGCATTCATGGGAGAATCATTCAAATACGTTATGGCGCAAGAATCTCTGACGAACGAAGCCTTTCCGGAATCGTTGGCGCTTTCGGATGACAATTCAATACTGGAAATTGTGTGGGACGACGGACGGCAAAGCCGGTTGCGGTTGGATGCCTTGCGCGCCGCCTGTGCGTGCGCGGTGTGCCAGGGTCATCATCCGTCGCAAAGTTTGAACCTGAAGCCGGAACAATTTCCCGGCGTGCAGATCACAGACATCGCCCCGGTTGGCCGGTACGCTTATCACATCGTCTGGAGCGATGGGCACGACACAGGCATTTATACGTTGAAGATGCTTTACGATCTGGGAAGCGGGGCGTGAGACAGTTTAGCGGCGCAACATGCGTTCGCGCACGGCGGGCAACTGTGCCACCGGCAACGCGCCGAAGTAATACGCCAGCCGATATGTGTGCGGCGCTGCCTGGGCAAAGGGTTTGAATTTCACATTGACCAGCGAAGAGAATTCTTTCATTTCCAGGTCTGCCGCGCTGACTTCTTCATTGCGCCAAAACAGGGCAAAGTTTGTTTGCGCAGAAACCGGCGCGGCCAGCCAGTTCAACGGTTCGCGCGCGGATTCCGGCCCGACCAGCGTGACTGTTTTTGTCGGCGTAAACTCCAGCGCGCCTGTTGCCGTGACAAAGCGCCGCCATTTTTTGACCGGATCGCCAATCCCCAACGAAGTCGCCGCCCAAAATGCCTGCTTGCCATCCACGGACTGCGGTTTGGGCGTCAGCCGATAATCCACGGTAAAGCCTTCTTCACCCGCCGCCAGCGTCAGTGTGCGTTCGATCAACACGCCCGCCGGATAGACTTCCGGCGCGTCATAACGCAATTTGACGACGGCCTGTTTTCCCATGCCTTCGACAATTTCGGCGCGGTAAGGCCGATTGAACGTGCCATACATGCCGCGTTTGCGGCGTGCATTGCGCGTGGGGTCTTGCGGATCGAGTTCAACGAATTTGTCGCGCAATCCGCCCACGCTGGTAAAGATGTTTGCGCCGGTTCGTTTGTTGATCAACGCGAACGACCGACCGCCTGCGCGCGGCGACAAAATCAACCGCACGTGTTCGTTTTCCAGCACGTATTCGTCAAAACCATCACGGTCTATGTCATAGGCAAACGCGATGGCTTCGCCTTTGCGCAAAGTCACGAAATTGACTTTGACCTGTTTGGTTGTTTTGCCGTCGCTGACAGACACCACAAACGGGTTCAAAGCGGATTTTTCGCCCGGCGCATAGTTGAACGTGTAACTGCTCATCAGTTCTTCGTCCGGCCCCAGCGTGAGCGGCAACGAAGTCAACAGCGGATTGGTGCGCGTCAGCGTGATGCGTTCGGCGCTGTTGTTGGCAAACCGCAGGTTGAATTGAGCGCCCACGGCGGCTTCGTCTGCCGGATACAACAACGGCGGCTGAATCTCCTGCTCGGTGTCAGCACGCAACGGCCAGGTTGTCTTTGGATAAATGCGCACGTCAAAACGCGGCTGAATTTCGGCCACAATGACAGGCGACACCTTGCCGCTCAAACGCGCCTGCAAATTCACCAGATCATCGGCGACGGCGTTTGCGCTGACCGGCACGCTGAAGGCGAATTGCCGGGATTCTTGCGCCTTCAACGCGGCGGGCGTGCGATAGGTTTCGCGCCGCAAACCGTGCTCGACCGTCAAGGTCAATTCCCCGTTGAGCGGTTGCGCCGTTCGGTTGGCAACCGTCACAGCGACTTGATTGTTTTCGCCAAGCAACAGGCGCGCCGTTTTGACCAGCAATTCCGGCTGACCTTTTTCATAAACGATTTCGACATCGTATTCGTTTGCGCGTCGGCCCGCCAGTTCGTCTTCGTCGCGCAAACCGGTGTTGCGCCGAGCGGCAAGTTTGATCGTGAGCAGTTTGTTTTGTGCGTCGTATTGTCCGCTGGCGGTTGCGCCGTTAATGGTCACGCCGCCTGCGGGTGCGTGCGGCAAACGCAACACAATTTCGGCGGATTCGGGCGCATACACGCGCAAAGAGATTTTGCCGTTCGCCAGTTCACGCCGCAGCACTTCTGCCGTGGCATAGACGATTTCTTCCGCGCCGGATTCGCCCAGCGGCAACCGCATCGGCAACAACAACGCGTCCCGGCTGCGAATCGTCACGCCGGGGATTTCCAGCCTTGAATTTGGCGCAGCCGGATCAGCGACGTTCAGGCTCACACGCAAAACACGGCGCGCGTCAAAATTCACCAGATTGACAAAGCCATAAGGCCGATTGTCAGCGGGCACAAGTTGCGTCACCAACAGATTCGGTTCAATCGTCGCTCCAACCGCCGCAGGCAACGGCGCAGCGCCGGGTTCGGCCAGCACGCGCGCTTTGACGCGGCGATTGACGCCCAATCGCGTCAACCGGCTGACGAATTCCACCGAAGCCGTTTGCACGCTGGCGATCACTTCGTCGCGATTGGTTTTGCCCGGCTCAATAGGAATGCCGCGCCAGAAATCGGGCAGCACGTGCAAGCGCGGATGATTGGCCAATGCCTTGCCCAGTTCGCCAGCGGGCAACGCAGGCGTACAAAACAGCGTGCCCCCCGCGTTGACGTATTCGATCAGCTTTTGCTGCGCCTGCGCTGACAGACGCAACCCCGTCTGGCCGTTTTTCTGCGTTGCGCTTTCGCTGTCGCGTTCTCTCGCGGTGCGCTCATTCGCGGCGCTGATCTCTTCTCTGCCCTGCGCAGCGGTTTTGCCCAGCGTCTGTTCGTCAAAGACGGGCAGCAACAAAACCTTGTGCCGTTGCAAAGCGCTCAGCGGCTGAAATTCCAGGTCCAGGTATTCGACCGCCACTTGATTCAACTGACAGAACTGCTGCACCTGCATTTGCGCGCGCGAAATGCGCAAAATGTCTTCGCGCGTCAGCGTCGCCTGTGCAAATGAGCTGATCGGATAAACCAGCCCGACGTCGGCGGCTTTGTGAACGGCAGCCAATTCGCGCGCCAACCCCGTCAACAAACGTCCGTTGCGATGCACGGCGTCTGCGCGCGGACGTTCACCGCGCGTCAACGTCAACGCCGATTCCCAAATGTAGTAATGATTCGTCCACGGCACCTCGTACCCTGCCGGATAGAGCGTGTCTTGCACGGGAAAGTAATTCAGTCCGCGCAAACCGTGCCCCAGCATCACCCGCGAAGACAACAAGGTATTGGTCGCATCAGCCGTTTTGGCGTAAGTGTCTTCGCCGTTGCCATACCAGCCCGCCTGATATTCGATGATCATCGGCGGAAAGTGCGGCTGGGTTTTGAGCGTTTCGGTATAGAACTGCAACACGGCGGTGTCTTCCCAACGCAACGCCGGATCGTTGCCAAAGTTGAAATACCATTGCCCCATTGCGCCAATCTGATGCGGAGCCCCCGCCGCCGACACGCGCATATCAGTCGGGTTCAGATACACGGGCACGGTTGCACCGGCTGCGCGTAAATATCCGGCCAGCGTATTCATATAGCGCCAGAAAATCGGGCCGTTGTAATTGGAACGGTTGATGGCTTGATCGTCGTCAAGCTGAATGGCAATGAGATTGCCGCCTTTGGTGGCTTGGCGCGCGTCCAGCAATTCGCGCATGACGGCGGCAAACCAGCGTTTGGTGTATTGCAGGTGGGTTTCGTTGGCGAGCCATTGTTTGCTGGCTTCTTCAGAATTTGACGCGCTGACGCCCGCCAAAGGCGGATAATGCCCATCGAGGCGCGCGACTTCGTGCATTTGAAATTCGGCGCGCGCCAGCAACCAATCGGGATAACCGCCGTTGCGCCATTCATTCAGAATGACCGGGCCGGGCCGGGCGATCACCGCAAAGCCCATCGCATCCAGCATCGCCAGCAAGGCTTTCACATCGCGGCGCGGATTGCTGTGGCCGTCAAAATCCAGCTTGCCTTCTTCGGGTTCGTGCCAGTTCCAGGCCAGGTACAAATCAATCGTATTGATGCCCAGCGATTTCAGCTTGGCCAGCGCAGGCCCCCATTCGTCGCGCGGAATGCGGTTGTAAAAGAACGCCGCAGAATGCGCAAAGAACGGCTGGCCGTGCAATTGAAATTGCGGATAGCCATTGATGAGTTGCACAGACGTTTGCGCCGGGTTCGCAGTTGATTGCGCCTGGCTTTGCCCTGGCCAGGACGACGCAACGAACACCGTCAGCAGAGCCGCCAACAACACGCCCAAGAAAAAAGAAGACGAAGGCATACGAAATCCAGATGGCGAATTACTGTCGCGGTGCGTTCGTCGCGCTGCGCGGTTGTTTGCTGGCCTCGAGCTGTTGCAGCAATTCGCGCACGGCGACATCCAGTTGGCTATCTTTGCCGGTGTAGCTTTCGCCGATGGGCCGCACCGCACGCACATCCACCGGACGCGGATTGAGCTCCATCACCTGGCCGCTGCTGTCCTGAATTTTCTGGCGCGGCAACCGCAAGCCGGAACCGTCAATCAAGCCGGTGTTCCAGGTATAGATAATCCAACCGGCGGTCGGTTCGCCGACGACTTTGCCCAATTTGAGCGCACGATACCCTTCGGTGAAATCTTCGGCATCAGACAGCGAATGCTGATTGATAACCAGAATGGTGGGCTTTTCGAGTGCGCGTTGTCCCAACACCGAACGCGCCGGAGCAGACGGATAGCCGCGTACGGTCATCGTCATGTATCCGCGTCGCGCAAACACGTCTATCGCATACGCGTTGACGAAACCGCCGTTGTTGTTGCGAATGTCCACCACGACGCCATCGCGTGCATGATTTTCAGCGTCGAGATCGGCATACAACTGCGTCAGGGAGTTTTGCGACATGTCCGGCATGTGAACGTACCCAAGCCGTCCGTTGCTCGCCTTTTCGACATAAGCGCGGCGTTCGTTGACCCACTGGCGATAGAGCAAGCCTTTTTCCGTGCCCTGGCTGGCGGGTTGCAACACAACCGTGCGTTTGTCGGCGCTGTCTGCCGCTGGCGCGACCGTCAGTTCAACGCGGCGACCGACTTTGCCCAACAACAATTCGTCCAGGTTGGTTTGCGCCGTTACGTCCGCGCCATCCACCGCCAGCAAATATTCGCCGACTTTGATTTGCCCGCTGATGGCTGCCGGGCCCAGAGCGATGAGTTCCGTGATGCGCAACCGGCCATTGGTTTCGTATTCGCTGCGCTCAAAACGCAGCCCCAACCGCCCGACCGGCACCGTCGAAACACCGCCAAACGGAGCCGACACGCCCAAATGCGACGCGTTCAATTCACCGACCATCAGGTTCAACAGACGGCGCATTTCATCCGGCGTGCGCGCACCGGCGACCTGCGCTTCATAGGTGGTGCGCACATTGTTCCAATTCACGCCGTGGAAGTTTTCGTCATAGAAATGGTCGCGCAAATAGCTCCACGCCTGCCGAAAGACCTGCATTTTTTCCTGCGCGAAATCCACGTCCAATTCGGCGTTGATGGCCAATGAACGCTGTTGCCGCGTGTCGAGGTTGTAAATGCCGATGCGGCCATTTTCGAGAAAGTAGACGTCCTTGCTGTCCGGCGAAAACTGCGCGTCGGCTTTGAATCCGGGCGTTGAGGTCAATTGCCGCGCCACGGCAGGTTCGCGCGCCAATTCGTCGAGCGAATAGATGTACAAGTTTTGCTGGCCTTCGGCGCTGGCCGTCAGCAACACCCATTTGCCGTCCGGGCTGATGGTTTGCGCACCGACATCAACACCGACCGGCAAAAAGCTCAGCCGTTGCCGAATGCCGTCAAACACGACGTCGACGGACTTTTTGGCATCTTTGTCCGCAGCAGCTTTGTCAGCAGCAGCTTTGTCAGCAGTCGGCGTTTGCGCAGCGGCTTCCGCCGGTCTGGCCGGTTCTGCCGGACGCGGCCCACGCGGCGGCGTCTGGTCTTTGAACAAATCGCGGAATTGGTCTTCGCGGAATTTCGGCGTACGCGGCAACAAATCCACGCGCGCTAACCGCCCGTCTTCGGTGCGTTGCGTCGTATTGAAAAGGATGAACTTTCCGTCCGGGCCCCACGACACAGAATTGCTGAACGAATTGGCCAGAAAGCTGACCGGTTTGCTTTCGCCGCCGCTGACCGGAATCAGGTTTACGTTGGTGAATGCCCGCTCGCCGGTCGCCAGATAGGCAATCCATTTGCTGTCAGGCGACCAAACGATCGCACGGGTTGCCGTCAGCGGAGGACGTTCCAGATACGCTGTCACCAACAACCGTTCCTGTTTGGTTTCCAGATCAACAGCG
>JAEUQO010000339.1 GCA_016789605.1 Acidobacteriota bacterium | reverse complement strand
GGCGCAACTTCGCGCAAAGCGGAAGACCTGGCCAGCGCGGAAGCGTACGGCGTGGAACTGGTCAACGACGGCAAATTCGGTGAACGCTGGTTTGTCGCCGCTCCAGCAGAATTAACGATTGAATTGCCGCGTGTTGAAATCGTCGAACGCATTGTCTTTTCACACGACCGCACCGCTGCGCCAGACACGATTGTTTCCGGCATTGGGCCTTTCGTCACCGAATATGCGTTGCTGGTTTCGCTGGACGGCAAAGAGTGGAAAGCTGTAGGCGATTCGACTTCGCGCCCGCCGTATAACGAAGCGCACCTGGTCGAACGCTTTGCCGCCGCCGTGATGTCCGCTGAAGAGAAGCAACGGCGCGTGGCGATTGATGCCGAACTTGTCAGCCTTAACCGCGAGTTGAAGGCGATTCCAGCGCTGCCCATTGTTTGGGCAGGAAAGTTCGAGCAGCCGAAAGCGACGACTTACGTGCACAAAGGCGGCGACCCATTGCGGCGCGGTGCAGACGTGCAACCGGCAAGTTTGGCTTTGCTGGCAGGCGCGCTGAAACCGTTTGCCTTGTCCGCCGATGCGCCCGAAAACGAGCGTCGTTTGGCGTTGGCGAACTGGATTGCCAGCGATGAAAATCCGCTGACGGCGCGCGTGCTGGCCAACCGCATCTGGCATTACCACTTCGGTACGGGCATTGTGGATACGCCCAGCGATTTTGGCTATCTGGGTGGCAGACCTTCGCATCCTGAATTGCTGGATTGGCTGGCGCGACGGCTGCAAGCGCACGGCTGGCGCTTGAAACCGCTACATCGTGAAATCCTGCTGTCGCAAACTTATCAGCAGAGCAGCGCCCATCGCGCAGAAGCCGCGCAACAGGACGGCGGCGCGCGTTTGCTGTGGCGTTTTCCGCCCCGCCGGTTAAGCGCGGAAGAAATCCGTGACACGATGCTGCTCGTTGCCGGAAAGCTGAATCTGCAAATGGGCGGCCCAAGCTTTCGTTTATATCGTTACCTGGAAGACAACGTCGCCACGTATGTTCCGCTCGACAAACACGGACCGGAAAGCTATCGCCGCGCGGTCTATCATCAAAACGCCCGCTCTTCGCTGATTGACGGCCTGACGGATTTCGATCTGCCAGACAACGCCAGCGCCGCGCCCAACCGCATCAGCACGACTTCGCCCTTGCAGGCATTGACGCTGCTCAATCACCAATTCACGCTCGCTATGGCCGAAGCGTTGGCCGCGCGTGTGCAAGCAGAGCAACCGCAGGAACAACGCGCGCAGATTCGCCGCGCCTTTGCGCTCGCTTTTCAGCGAACGCCGACGCCGGAAGAAGAAACCGCGACTTCGACATTGATTGCGAAATACGGTTGGCGCGCTTTTGGCCGCGCGCTGTTGAATGCCAACGAACTGCTTTATTTGCATTGAGGCGCACCGATGACCCCTCTTTTCCTGACCCGCCGCCACTTTCTGCGTGATACGACAACCGGCTTGACCGGTGTTGCGTTGACGCATTTGCTCGGTAACGAAACGTTGGCCCAGCGCCTGCAACACCACGCGCCCAAAGCCAAACAGGTGTTGCAGATTTTTTGCCCCGGCGCGGCGTCGCACATTGATTTGTGGGATTACAAACCGGCGCTGGAAAAATACGACGGCACGCCGCTGCCAGGCGCTGCCGAAGTCACCTTTCAAGGCAAAAACGGCAATCTGATGAAATCGCCCTGGCCGTTTGCCCCTGCCGGAAAGAGCGGCAAGATGTTGACGACGCTGTTGCCATTTATGACAAAACACGCCGACGACATCGCGTTTATTCATTCGATGACTTCGCGCACCAACACGCACGGGCCGGGCAATGTGTTTATGGCGACGGGGTCCGTGCGCGAAGGTTTTCCAGCGGCGGGCGCCTGGGCCAGTTACGCGCTCGGCAGCTTGAACGACAATCTGCCGACTTTCGTCGCCATCACAGACGTGCGCGGCGAACCGCCCAATGGCAAAGCCAATTGGTCGAACGGATTTTTGCCCGCGCAACACCAAGCCACGATGCTGGCGGCGCATCAACCACTGCGCAACCTGACGCGCCCAACCAGCATTTCCGCAGATGAAGAACTGGCGACGCGCGACTTTTTGCAGCGGCTCAACGACGTGCACGCCGCGCGGAATCCGGGCGAAAGCGAATTGCGCGCGCGTATGGCTTCGTATGAACTGGCGGCACGTATGCAACTGGCCGCGCCCGAAGTCACCGATTTCAAAAGCGAATCCGTCGCGATCCACAAACTCTACGGCACAGACGACAGCAATCCGCTCAAGGCGGCGTATGCGCGCAATTGTTTATTGGCGCGGCGGTTGCTCGAACGCGGCGTGCGTTACGTCAGTTTGTATTGCGCTTCGCGCGCCAGCGGCATTGACGGGCTGCTGAACTGGGACGCGCATCGCACGCTGAAAACCGATTACGAGCGGCATTGCCCGATCCTGGATCAACCGACGGCAGCCTTGCTGACGGATTTGAAACAGCGCGGGTTGCTCAAAGACACGCTGGTGCTATGGACGACGGAATTCGGACGTATGCCCACGCATCAGGAAGGTTCGACCGGACGCGATCACAATCCCGATGCCTTCACGGTTTGGATGATGGGCGCGGGCGTCAAAGGCGGCGTTAGTTACGGCGCAACGGATGAATTTGGGCGGCGCTCGGTCGAAAACGTCTCCACGGTTTATGACTTTTATGCGACCGTTTTGCATTTGCTTGGCTTGGATCACGAACGTCTGACGTATTACCACAACGGCACCAATCGGCGCTTGACGGATGTTCATGGGCACGTCATTCGAGAGGTGTTGGCATAATTTCCTACCGTGCGGATCGCACATCATTCTTGTGAGGGTGAGATGAAAACTTTTGTCTGTCGGCTGTGTTGCCTGTTGCTTTGCCTGGCGCTGATCGTGAGCGTCGCCAACGCGCAGGGCAAACGTTATGACGCGAACTGGGAATCACTGGACAAACGTCCGACGCCCGAATGGTTTCTGGATGCCAAATTCGGCATCTTCATTCACTGGGGTGTGTATTCGGTGCCGGGGTATGGGCAGGTTGGCGAATATGCCGAATGGTACTGGAATCGGATTATGGGCAATCAGGAGAAGTTCGCTCCGTGGCGCGAGTTTCACAAAAAACAGTACGGCGAGAATTTCAATTACATGGATTTCGCGCCGCAATTCAAAGCCGAACTCTACAACCCGAAACAGTGGGCAGACATTTTCAAACGGGCTGGCGCAAAGTATGTCGTGCTGACTTCCAAACACCACGAAGGCTATGCGCTGTGGCCAAGCGCCGAAGCCAGCCGCACCTGGGGGCGTCCGTGGAATTCGGTCGAAATCGGACCGAAACGCGATTTGCTGGGCGATCTGGCTATGGCGACACGCGCCGAAGGATTGAAGTTCGGGTTCTATTATTCGCTTTACGAATGGTACAACCCGCTCTGGAAAACCGACCGCGCCAAATACATCCGCGAACACATGACGCCGCAATTCAAAGACGTCGTCACGCGCTATCAACCTTCGATCATTTTCAGCGACGGCGAATGGGATCTGCCTTCCA
>JAEUQO010000338.1 GCA_016789605.1 Acidobacteriota bacterium | reverse complement strand
GGGAAGGCTGAAACAATATGGCGACAAGTTGTTGTGCGTTGTGACGCTGACGGAAGAACTCGCGCTGCAACAGGCCGAAGCCGCCGACCGCGAAATCAAACGCGGCAAATATCGCGGGCCGTTGCACGGCATTCCGTGCGGTGTGAAAGACCTGTTTGCCACCAAAGGGTTCAAGACGACCTGGGGCGCGGAACCATACAAAGACCAGTTGATTGATTACGACGCGACCGTCATCGAACGGTTGCGCGATGCGGGCGCGGTGCTGGTGGCCAAACTTTCGATGGGTGCGCTGGCACAGGGCGGACGCTGGTTCAAAGGGGTGACGCGCAATCCCTGGCAACCGGAAGAGGCGACGGTCGGTTCGTCCGGTTCATCCGCCGGATCGGCTTCGGCGACGGCGGCGGGATTGGTGGGCTTTTCGCTGGGGACGGAAACGCTGGGTTCGATTGTGTCGCCGTCGTCACGTTGCGGCACGGCGGGATTGCGGCCTACGTATGGACGCATCAGCCGTTATGGCGCGATGGGACTGAGCTGGACGATGGACAAGATCGGGCCGATTTGTCGCGGCGTCGAAGATTGCGCCCTGGTGCTCGATGCGTTGTATGGGCCTGATGGACACGACATCACGGTGGGTGATGCGCCATTTAACTGGCAACCGGATCGTCCGCTGAGCGCCATGCGAATCGGCTATCTCAAAGCCGAATTTGAGCCGAGCGGAAATGCGCCGGGCGGTGGCGGCGGGCAGGGAGCCAATGCCGACGCGCGCCGCAAAATGTATCTGGATGCATTGGAAGTTTTGCGCAAAGCCGGAGCCAAACTCGAACCGATGGAATTGCCCAGATTCGACGCGCAAAGTTTGCGCATAATTCTGAGCGCCGAAGCGGCTGCCGCGTTTGACGACATCACGCGCGATGGACGCGTCAACCAGCTTTCCGGCCAAAGCGCGGGCGATTGGCCAAACACGTTTCGCACGTCGCGGTTCATTCCGGCGGTCGAATATTTGCGGGCACAGCGGGCGCGCACCTTGTTGATGCGCGAGATGGATCAGTTGATGGCCAAATGGGATGTGTTTGTTTCGCCCGCGCCGGGCAGCGCCAGTTTGCTGATCACGAATTTAACGGGGCATCCGGCGGTCGTGACCAAATGCGGATTCATCAACAATTTGCCGCAAGCGATCATGTTCACCGGCAATCTGTATGACGAAGCCGCTCCGTTGCGCGTCGCCCTGGCTTATGAACAGGCGACGGAATGGCACAAGCAGCATCCGAAACTCAGTTGAAAGCCGTTTGGCCGGTGGCTGATGCGCCAAATGGTTTCTGGCAAAAAACGCGGGCGGAAAAAGATTCACTCTCTTTTTCCGCCCGCGTTTTTATTGCTGCCTGCCGCTGACGAAAGCGTGCTTGTGACCCGCGCCTAGCGCTCGACGGCGGGCAAGCTGGCGATGCGCTCGTGAACGCGCCGGTCGTGCGCCGGAACCACGACCAGGTCAGGATATTGTTGCAACAGCAAATGCACTTTGATGATTGAGCGGCGGACTTCGGCTTCGTCCACATCCACCAGTTTGCGCGCCAGCCAGGGACGTTCGGCAGGCAATTGAAAGCCTTCGAGCGACCAGGTCAAATCGCCGGTAAACAAAAACCGTTTGCCCGACCGCAAGTTGACGAACACGCCGGTCGAACCGTCGGTGTGACCGGGCAGCGGCACCAGCACGACGCTGCCGTCGCCAAACAGGTCAAAACTGCGGTCGAAGTTTTCGTACGGGCCGCTGTTGAAATCAAATGTGCGCACATTCATCGTCCCGATCATTTGATCAATCAGCCCCGGATATTTGTGCGCTTCGATGAAGGCTTTTTCCGCCGTTGGCAGGCGGACTTCCAGACCGGGAAAATCTTCCAGCCCGCTGATGTGATCCCAGTGCGAATGCGTGAGCAACGCGAATTTGATTTGGTCACGCGCAATGCCGTGTTGTGGCAATTGCACGGCGACGGGCGTTTCGACGACGTAGCTGGAAAGTTGCCGCATCAGCCAGGGAATTGTCTGCCAGTGTTGAGCGACGTTTGCGCCAAATCCGGCGTCAATCAGAAACGTCGCCTGCGGATGTTGTACCAGAATCGCCGCCATGCCGTTTTCATAGGCGCCGCCCCAGTTTCCGCCGCGATACGCGAACGCCTGTCGCGCAGGCATTTTGCCCGCTTTGAGCAACGACAAACTGACGTCGGGCAATTGCGCCGGATCAGGTTTGCCGCGCGTCGTCGCCGGTGTGGGCGTCTGATTGGCGGCAACGTCCAGTTTCAGCGGCAAAAAGGTGTAACCCAGCAGCGCCAGCAACAACAGCGACAGCAACCCGGCGGCCTGCACAACGGTTTTCAGCGGTTTTGGTTTTTTCATGGTTGGGGTTTGCTCGGATTGGATTGAATTTCGCTGGCAGCGCGATACCCCTTGCGAGCGCGCACAGCGGTGTCAGGACGTTCGACGATGACGCGAATCTTGCGGTACGTGCCGTCGCGTTTTTCGTTCGCCGGGTAATAGCTGAGCGAATACTGATGCCGCAATTCTTCTGCAATTTGCGAAAACGCCTGATTGACGTCGGTGATGGTTTCGGCTTTGTACAGGCGAGCGCCGCTGCGTTCCGCCGCTTCCTGCAAAAACTGGTCGCCGTACCGGTATTGTTTTTCGGTGCCGTTGGAAATCGGCAATTGCTTGTCTGACAAGATGCGGCCTTGCGGCGTAATGGTCATAACTCGTACGCCGCCTTGCATGTCGCCTTGGGTGTCGTATTGCACGACATAAACCAGCACATTGGATTCTTCGACCAGTTCCAGCGTGCTCAAAGCCGTTGCCAGACGGCTGGCGGTGTCTACGCCGTCGGTGAAAAGCACGATGGCTTTGCGGCCTTCGACTTTGTGCAACCGCTCGGTCAGCACCAAATCCAGCGCGTCATACAACCGGGTCACTTGTCCGGTGCGCGTCTGCAAAATCGCCTGGCGCATTTGCCGCCGGTCGCCGGTCATTTCGGAGTCCACAAAAATCTTGCTGTCAAACGACACCACCATCAGTTGATCCTGCTGCCGCAACTGATCGGCAAAGGCGAGCGCCGCACGTTGGATGTCTTCGAGTTTGAAGCGCGTGCTGCCTGACGTGTCGAGCATCAACGCCACGTTGAAGGGCGCTTCCATCGTGTAAAACCCGTCAATTTGTTGCTTGATGCTGTCTTCATAAATCTGAAAATGGTCGCGTGTCAGGTTCGGCACGTATTTGCCGTCGCGGTCGAGCACCAGCGCCGGCACGTTGACCAACATCGTATCGAGCTTGAGCGTCAGGTCTTCTTCCGTCTTTTTCGGACGCTGTGCGGCAGTCGGGTCTTCGTCGGGCAATTTCAGTTTTGGTCTGGGTTTTTCAGTTGGCGGTGTTTGCCCAAACGAAGGCAACGGCAGACAAACCAGGAACACAAACACAAATTGTGCGGCAAAAAGGCGGCGGTATTGCATCCTTACCTCCCGAATCAGGATTGGCTGAACTGGTTATACGCAGCGCGACAGTTTATTTCTGCACGGCTTCTTTATGAAACTGCTCGATGAGTTTTTTGAGCGGAGGTTCTTCGTACGGAGATTGGTCGCGTTCACGGCGAAATTCTCCCCAGGCTTCGACCTGCCATTTTGCCGCCGTCAGCAGTTGTGACACATCGCTTTGCCACTGACGATAGGCCGCAGCGGGAATCGCGCCGAGTCTCAGTTTGACAAGTGTGTTGAGGTCCAGATTCTCATCGCCCGAACCGATCAGCCCGATCGTCCCATATGTCGTCCCCTCACGCATGGTTTCAAGGTATATGTATTCGCCGTGCGCCAAAATGACGAGATCGGCTTTTTCAGGAGAATCGGCAAGCGAGAATTTCTTTTGTCGGCGAATTTCGTCTTCGATGCGCTGTTTCAGGATGGGATCGCCGGGCGGCAAAACGCGCCGTGTTGGCGCAGTGCGTTCCAACGTGGTGCGTTCCAACGTGGTGCGCTCCGTGGGCGCTTTTTCCAGTGTGACGCGCTCCGTGGGCGCTTTTTCCAGTGTGACGCGGTCATCGGAGCTGCTGTTTGGCGGCAGCGTCCCAGAGTGCATCGGGGGCGGGGGATTGCCCTTGAAGTAATTGCGGTGGAGCTGCCGCCACACGGACGGATCGCGCGGCGCTGCCGTTTTGACGGTAATGACGTAAACCGATTGTCCGGCGCGAAAGGCAGGCTCTTGTTTGGCTGGCGCTGTTTGTGCTTGTGCAAACGCGGAGGCTGATGCCGCCACCAAAGTGAACAGCGTCAGCCACTTCGTCGGTTTTCCCTGCATACGGTCCTCCAAACTGGCAAACTGGCGATCCGGCGATCCGGCAATGCTCAGAAGGACGGAACGTCGCTCAATTTGCGCCAGCCCACTGCCGCCGTCGCAATTCGGGACGTTTCCGTCCGTTGTTGTTGTCGGTAGGCGCCTGGGTGTCTGAACCTGCGCGATACCCATCGCGCGCACGCACGATCATCCCAAGACCGGAATTGCGTTTGATTTGAACTTTGACGCGGCGGAACGAACCGTCGCGATTGGCATTGGTCGGGTAATAGCTCAAGGCGTATTGGTGCCGCAGCTCTTCGGCAATTTTGGCAAACGCGTCTGTGATATGTCCCAGAGAATCCGCGTGATAAAAACGTCCGCCGCTGCGTGTGGCCAAATCTTCCAGATACTGGCGTCCGCGCTGGTATCCGCCCTGCCCAGGCAACGGAACGCGGCCTTGTGGCCATTGGCCGGGGAATTGAAAGTTGATCCAGGGCGTTACCGGCGAAAGCGGCCAGCGACGACGGCCACGCGGCATCGGCCATGGCAAATTGATGGGCGGTGTGCCTTGCCCGCCGGGATTGCCGCCGCGCGGATTGTCAATTTCGGTGTCGTAGTGAATCGGATAGGCTAACGCGCCGGATTCTTCGGCCAGTTCCAGCGTGCTTTTGGCGGTGCCGTATTTGCTGGAGGTATCAACGCCGTCGGTGAACACCACCACGGCTTTGCGGCCCTGGATTTTGCCCAGCGCATCGGTCAACACCAGGTCCATTGCGTCATACAGTTTGGTGTTGCCGCCGGTGCGCGTTTGGTAAATGGCGCTGCGCAAGGTTTCGCGGTCGTCGGTGAATTCGCATTCGACATACACTTTGTCGTCGAATGACACGACCATCACGCGGTCATCGCGCCGCAACTGACGCACAAAGGCAAAGGCCGCGTCCTGAATGTCTTCGAGTTTGAAGCGCGTGCTGGCCGATGTGTCGAGCACCAGCACGACGTTGAAGGGCGCTGAGACTTCTTCGAAGCTTTCGATTTGTTGTTCGACGCCGTCTTCGAAAAGCTGGAAATCGCGTTTGTGCAGGTCGGGGACAAAACGATTGTCGCGGTCAAGCACGCTGACCGGAATCGTGACCATGGCGGTGTCGAGTTTGATGGTGCCGTCGTCGCTGACGTTGACGGGCGTGGTGTCGGCCAGCGGTTTGTCTGACGATTGTTTGTCTGACGATTTGTCGTCAGACGGATTGATTGGTTTGCCGCTCGCATCCTGTGGCTCGTATTTCGGCCCGGCAGGTTTCGGTTGCGGTTTGCGTCCTGACTGTGCCCAGGACGGTGGCGTCAACGACGCCATTTGCCCCGCCAACAGGCACAGCACAAGCAAAAATCGCGCGAACTTGGTCGTTCTCATCATTGCCTCCTTCAAATGCAGGTTGCGAGGCAAAAGGGGAATGCCCGGCAAAACAATCGTCTGAACGTTTGCCGCGTTCAGTTTTGCACGGCGGTTTGTTCGCTGGCAACTTTTCGGCGACGGAAAGGCAGCAAGCCCGTCCAGGCCGTGGGCAACACCTGACGCGCTGACAGGTTCGCGCCCAAAATCAACAGGAACGAAGAAATAAACACCCAGGTCACCAGCGCCATCAGCGGCGCGAGTTGCTGGTAACTGCCGGGAAAATCGAGCAGCGGCAGCGCTAGCCAAAATCCGAACGTCGCCAGCAGCCAAAGGGCCGATGTCGCCACGGCGGTAAAGACGACCTGCGCCGGTTGGACAGAGCCGTTTGGCACCACGTAATAAACCACGAAAAAGAGCGCGACGATGCAGGGCAGGGAAATCAGCGGCCCCAAAAACTGAAAGAACAGGTCGGCGGCGTGGGATTGCTGACCCAAAAACGAGACAAACAGGTAGTTGAAAACGCCTCCCACCGCGACCGGGAACAAGATCAGCACGGCGCAGATCACCACCAGAATCAAATAAATGAGATATTGGCGGACAACCGGCCGTTCCTTGAATCCCCAGGCGCGGTTCAGCGCCGCTTCAATCGGTTGAAAAATACCCGACGCCGAAAAAATCATCAGCCCGAAAGAGAGCAGCGTCGCTTTGCTGCTCGGTCCCTGCGTGACGCGGTCCAGGCTGTTAAAAATCAGCCCCGATTCGATCGGCACCAACGAACGCAACAGGTAATACAACGCTTCGTAAGCGCGCGGCCAATGCAGGACTTTGAGCAGGAACACGCCGACCAGCACGATAAAGGAAAACAGCGAAAGCATGACGTTGAAGGCGATGGCCGACGCGTTGACATAGGTTTCAGTCGTCGTCAGGTCATAAATCGCCGGCCACATCTTTTTGAAAAATTCCCAACTGCCTTGCACATAAAACTTCAGCCCGCGTTTGTTGGCGGGCGGCGGCAAAGGCGTGGTGGCCTGGGGATTGAGCGGAGTTGTACCAGCGGGGTGCATTTCGGTCATAAATTCGGTCGTCAGCGGTTAAGGTTATTTGTCTGTCAGGCCCGCCAGTTCTTCTTCCAGCGCGCGCAACGATTGATGGAGCATCTGCCGATGCGAAACCATCTGCGAATTTTTCAATTGCGTCAGCAAATGGCTGCGCGTCAATTGCAACGATTCGCGGCGTTGGCGGCGCTCGGCGTCATCGGCGCTCGGCGCTGACGATTCGGGCGCGGCCTGTGTGCGCGCGGCTTCTTCTTGTTGCTCTTCAACTGCTTTGCTTTCCCAACCTTTGGCCATGATGTTGAAATTCCTCTGCGATTGCTGCTGCGTATGCCGTGCGGCATACGTGTGTGTTGTTTGTTCAGACACGGCCCGCCACAGGCTGGTCCGTGTCGCTTCCACGTAACAGGCACGCCGCGTGACCGAGCACGCGCGCGCCATCGCGCAAGGGGCTTGGCGTCGGTTGCCAACCAGAACGATGGCGTTCGGTCAGCAATTCGTCTGCGCTGGGGGGATGATTCCACACGGCAACTGCGGTGATTTCGCCCAGTCAGGTTGCGCCAAAAACCAACCACAATCCATCACGCCAGCGTGCCAGCACGTCATGCGTATACTCGTCCTGGGCAATCGTTTCCCCCAGAAAAACCGGCGGATGTTGGCGCTGGCCCCACAACACAAACTCGTGGAGCGTGCCAAACGGCGGCATTTCTTGTTGCAGGGTTGCCAGTTGTGCTGGCGTCAATTGTGCGTGGTTGGCAATTTGCACGATGCAGAGTTTAGAGCCTTGCTGACGCACAATCAACGCAACGGCTCAGGCGTGCGCAATCGCTGTCTGTTTCGTGGATTCATGCGCTACACTGCCCGGCGCATGAATCCACGCAGGACGCCTTCTCCCAGACAATCGCCAGCCAATTTATTTGTGTTTCACCACTGGCGCGCGCACCGCTGGCGCTGGCTGTCAGCCGCGACTGTGTTTGTGCTGGCGTTGCTTGGCTGGCTTTGGTGGCGGCAACGTCCGCCCAAACCGTTTGTTGCGGTTGTGACGCTGGCGGGCACCGCGCAACACGAAACGCCCGTGCGCGCCCAGCACGAACCATTTGGGCTGGCGGCAGACGACGATGGAAATCTCTATGTCAGCGAAAGCACGACCGGTCGCGTTTATCGTCTCGTGGCGGGAAGCTATGTCACAGGCAAACAACCGCAATTCGAACTCATTGCTGAAAATCTGGCGACGCCCTCGGCGTTGGCGCTGGATGACGACGGAAAGCTGCTGATTGCCAACACTGGCGCGCACACGATTTTGCGCTTCGATCCAGAGCGAAAAACGATTCTTTCCGTGGCCGGAAAAGCAAACGAAAGCGGCCTGGCCGAAGACGACCCGCAGCGCGCCAGTTTCAACGGGCCAGTGGGATTGGCGGTCAGCGGTTCTGACGTATTCATTGCTGACACATACAACGACCGCATTTTGTTGTGGGAATCGTTTCAGCGGTTGAAATTGCTGGCGGGCGGAGGGCAAGGCTTTGCCGATGGCGTCGGCGCACAAGCCAGGTTCGATACGCCGTGCGGGGTTGCCGTTGCGCCGGATGGTTCGTTGCTGGTTGCCGACACGGGCAATCATCGCATTCGCCGCGTGACCAAAGACGGCGCTGTCACAACCGTTGCCGGGACGGGCGAACCCGACGAACGCGACGGCGCGCCGCTCGAGGCGGCCTTCAGCGAACCGATGGCCATCGCCATACGCGACAAACATTCGTTTTTCGTCGCCGATGCGGGCGGTTCCAGCGTGCGGTTGGTGACGCTGAGCGAGACGGCTGACAAAGTTTCGGCGGTGACGACGCTGGCGGGCGGATTCCCTTACGGATTGGTGGATGGTGAACTGGCCAACGCGCGGTTGAATCGTCCTGTCGGATTGGCGTGGTTGCCCGACGGAGCTTTGGCCGTCGCCGATAGCGGCAATGGATTGGTGCGCGCGCTGGTTCCGGCCAAGGCCGCGCTGGGATTTCAGGCTGATGCGACGCGCGCCATCGTTCAGCCTGCACAATTGCGCGCCTTGCTCGACGAACGCTGGCCGTTTGCGCCCGTGCAAAACCGCCGCGAAATCGCAGGCACATTCGGCGAAATACGCGGTGAACGGTTGCCTGATCACGATGCCTGGTTTCACAACGGATTGGACATTCCGGGCGCATACGGCGAACAAGTTCTGGCCATGTTGACCGAAACCGTGACGCGTCCGCTGGCGATTGAAAGCCCCGGCACTGGCCGCGAACGAGTGCGGTTGCCGCTGTTTGGTTACATTCATTTGCGGCTGGGGCGCGATCAAAACGACAACCCGCTGCCCGGTTTTCCGCCTGGCGCCTTCACCTTTCAGCGCGACAACGAAGGCCGCGTCACCGCCGTGCGGTTGCGGCGCGGGACGGTCTTTCAAGCGGGCGCGCCCATCGGCACCTTGAACCGCATGAATCACGTGCATTTGATTGCGGGCGCGTCTGCTTACGAATTCAATGCGCTGTCGGCATTGCGGTTGCCCGGACTGACAGACACCGTGCCGCCGGTGATTGAATCTGTTTCGCTTTTTAGCGATCGTGGCGAAGCCGCATTCAGCACCGCGCAACCCGCCAAGGCTGCGAAACCGGCCAGATCGGCGAAAAGAGCGAAAGCCGCGCCACCGGCCCCAAAACCACCGGCCAACGCCTCGCTGCCCATCGCCGTCAGCGGCAAATTGCGCGTTGCCGTGCGCGCGTATGATCAAGCCGACGGCAATGCGCGCCATCGGCGTTTGGGGCTGTATCGGTTGGGGTATCAATTGCTTGCTGCCAACGGCGCAATCGTGCGTGACGGACGCGATCAGTTTGTGTTTGACCGATTGCCTGCGGATTGGAGCGCAACCGTATTGACCTATGCCGAAGGCAGCCAATCCGGTTATCAAGGCGTGACAGTGTTTGCCTATCTGGTGACGAACGTCGTGCGCGGCGGCCAAGCGCGCGCATCATTTTGCGATACGACAACGCTGCCGCCGGGGCAATACACCTTGCGCGTTTTTGCCGCAGACTTTTTCGGCAACCAAGCGCAACAAGACGTACCGCTAACCGTTGCTGCAAAGTAGCCGCAAATACAGACAGGCCTGGGCGAAGATAGATAGAAAATGGATAGAGATAGATAGAGAGAAGAGAGACAGGAAAATGTTTGAGAGAAAAATGGGGCGTCTTTTTCTGCCCGCCATTTTTTTGCCCGCCCAAATCCTGTTGGGTGACGTTTCTGATCCGCCAATGCACGACTGCACGCAAAAAACTTTATGAACACTCGATTCTGGTTCGTCGTTTCCGCGCTTTTTGTGGCTGTGTTGTCTTTGCCTTTTGTTAATGCCGCTATGCACCTAAACCCTGTGATGAATAACGATGAATTGCTTACCGAAGGCGTTTCGCGTGAACTGGCGCGCCACCGCGCCGCGCGTATTTCCGAGGTGCGCTATCGGCTTGCGCTGGAACTCAAACCCGGCGCAGCGCGTTTCGACGGCAGCGCACAAATCACGCTGAAACTGGCCGATCTGAGCGCGCCGGTCGTGCTCGATTTTCGTGATCTGGACGACACCGGCAATCTGCGCGAAGGCGCGATCCGCAACGTCTCCGTCAACGGAACGCCCGCGCTGACGGTGCGCCAGCTCAAAGGGCACATCGTCTTGCCGTCGTCGCTGTTCAACGTCGGCGAAAACACGATCAGCCTGGCATTCGACGCCGCCGTTGCTGCGGCGGGGCGTCCGGTGATTCGGTACAAAGACCAGGACGACGGCAGCGAATACATCTACACCTTGTTTGTGCCGATGGATGCCAGCCTGGCCTTTCCGTGTTTTGACCAGCCGGATTTGAAAGCGCGTTTTACCCTGGCGCTGACCACGCCTGCATCGTGGGTTGCCATTTCAAACACCGAAGCTGCTGCGGTTGATTTGCAGGGGGCAGAGGCAAACAAGCTTCGCCGCACGCAATTTGGCGAAACCCAACCGATCAGCACCTATCTGTTTGCCTTTGCCGCCGGACCGTTTCGTGAATTGGCGGTTCCTCAATTGCCACACACAGAAAAAACGCCAACGCGACTGTTTGTGCGCCAATCAAAGCTGGCGCGCGCACAGGAAGAATGGCCCGAAGTCGCGCGTCTGACGCACGAAGGTTTGCGGCACATGGTCTCGTTTTTTGCCCAGCCGTTTCCGTTTTCCAAATACGATCAGGTCTTAATTCCAGGCTTTGCCTACGGCGGGATGGAACACGCGGGCGCGACGTTTTTGCGCGAAGACGCGATCCTCTTTCGCAGCACGCCAACCAAAAATGACAAACTGGGACGGGCTTCGCTGGTCTTGCACGAACTGGCGCACCAATGGTTTGGCGATCTGGTGACGATGCGCTGGTTTGACGATTTGTGGTTAAAAGAGGGCTTCGCCAATTTCATGGCCGGACACACACTGGCGGCGCTCGATGATCCCAACGAAATGTGGAAGCGCTTTTATCAGGCGCACAAACCGTTGGCCTATGGCATTGACGCCACCAAAGGCACCACGCCCATTTACCAGGAAGTGCGCAATCTCAAAGACGCCAAATCGGCTTATGGCGCGATTGTTTACCAAAAAGCGCCCAGCCTGTTGCGCGCGCTGACGTTCGTGTTGGGCGAAGACCACTTTCGCGCGGGCGTGCAGTTGTTTTTGCGCGAACACAAATACGCCAACGCCGAATGGAGCGATTTGATTCGCGCCTTTGAACGGTCTTCGGGGCAAAAACTGACCGCCTGGGCCGACGCCTGGGTCAAACGGCGCGGCATGCCGCAAATCGGAGTCTCTTTACAGTGCAATGCACAGGGAGAAATCGCCCACCTGGAATTGTCGCAACGCGACGTGTTGGGCGAAAACGGATTGTGGCCGATCAAAACACAATTGCTGCTGGCATATGACGACAAACCGCCGTTGCGCTTGCCAGTCAGCTTTGCCGGGGCGCAAACGGCCATTCCCGCCGCCGTCGGCAAAACCTGCCCGACGTATGTGTTTGCCAACGACGGAGATTACGCGTACGGACGGTTTCTGCTCGACGCGCGCAGCCGCGCCGCCGTGCAAACGCGCATCAACACGATCAAAGATTCATTTCACCGCACGATGTTGTGGGGCGCGTTGTGGGATGCCGTGCGCGAAGCCGAATTGAAACCGACTGACTATCTGGCGTTGACCTTGCAAGCTTTGCCCAACGAACGGGATGAAGAGCTGACGCAAAGTTTGCTCGACCGCAGCACGCGCGCCTTTCAGCGCTATTTGTCGGCGGCGGAGCAGCAAACCAGCGCGCCGCAACTCGAAACGCTTTGTTTCAAGCAGATGACGACTGCCGAAACGCTGGGGCTGCGCATCACGTACTTGCGCGCCTTTCGCGCCGTGGCCACAACCGAAACCGCGCGTGGACAACTAAAAGCCTTGCTCGCGGGCAAACTGACGGTTCCCGGCGTAGAGCTGAAACCGCTCGACCGTTGGCAGATCGTGCGCGTCTTGCTGGCCAGCGGCGACGCCGACGCCGACGCGCTCTTTGCCGCCGAACGCCAACGCGACGCCAGCGACGACGGACGCAAACAGGCCTATATCGCTGCTGCCGCCCGTGCCGACGCCGACACCAAACGCCGCTATTTTGAGGATTACCTGAAAAACAAGACTGTGCCCGAAGACTGGGTCGAAGGCAGTTTGAGCGCGTTCAATTCCTTGAACCAGGCGACACTGACTTTGCCGTATCTGAAACCGGCGCTGGCCGCCCTGCCGCAAGTCAAACGCGAACGCAAGATTTTCTTTGTTCTGGCCTGGCTGAATGCCTTCATCGGCGGCCAACAGAGCCGGGAATCGCTCACCGACGTGCGCAGTTTTTTGACCAGCACGCCCCTCGACCGCGACCTGGAATTAAAAGTGCTGGAAGTCACCGACGAACTGGAACGCACCGTCCGCATCCGCACCCACGCGACAAAATAAAAGCCGCGCCATCTTCAACAAGGACGCAGCTTTTTACTTCTACAAAGCCTAACGGCCATGTTAACCGGGCCGCGCCTGAAGCAATGGGAGTAAGCGAAGCATTCGTTGGCGCGGCTCCGGTTGAACCGATGTTAGGCCAAAAATGGGGAAAAGCGTGCCCCTATAAATCACATCATAGGTCACGCTTTTAAGTGTCTTTATTTTTTTGTGTAGTTAGTCTTTAAGGCTTGTTGCCATAGACGAGACGACCATTTACGACTTTGACAGTAACTATAGCTTTAACCTTTACAGGCTGATTATCAACAAGAAAAGGTCTAAATTGCCATTGCCTCAAAGATTGTAAAGCCGCTTCACCTATCTCATTACCTCCAGTTAATTTCTGACCTTCGATCACTAAACCATTATTACCAACAACTATTTGCAATACTGCGAATCGGCAATTTACACAACCGCTTGTTTCCCCTCCACTATAGATATCCTGATGAGAACCGATTGCTAGCTTCTCAAGCTTGCTCCAACTGACTTGCCAAGGTAAATCTGGGCGCGAAGGCGGTGGGGGCACAATGCTTTCTTCAACGTTCTTCGTCATCACACCGTCTAGAGGTGTCATCAGGGCTTCCATCAAGGTCATTTTGGGATCTGTCCCTTGGGCAGAGTCAATTATTTTGCCCCCTTTTATTAATATCCCTTTTGTCAATGGCCCAACACTAACCAGTTTATCGTTGATTTGCAGGCTCACGCTTAAATCTGAAGGCAAACTTACATGCAGTACGATTCTGGTATGTGGGTTTTGCCTTGTGGTATTGATAATTAATTCTGCGCCATTGAAAGCAAAACTCGACGAAGAAAGACTATCAACACTCTCAAGCCCTTTGAAGTTCATAGCATCACCACCAGCCCCTCTTGACTTACTATAGTTGAGCGCCCAACCCATCACCTTAACCGGCTCACTATTTGAGGCAAGTTTAATTGCCAAAACGTCAGCCCTGTCTTGTTTATCAACCTTGATGTTTAGCGAACGATTTGCGTTGACAAGGTTAAATGTTTGAGCATCGTATTGAACATTCAACCTTCTATTGCCGTTACTTGGATTCTGAGCAAAAGCAACTTGAAGACAAAGCCCGCTGACCGCCAAACTCACTAAAAGTTTTATGTTTTTCATCATTTCTCAACCTCCTCTTTAGCTAAATCAGAATAGACAACATTGAGACACGCTTTTTTTCGACAGGATTTCCAGGATTCAGCAGGATTTACAGATTTACCAATGCCAGTAACGCCCAATCGGGTTTGAATGCAGTTCATCCTGAAACATCCTGAAAATCCTGTCTCAAAGTTTTTTGCTTCGATTTAGTTAATTTGCACATCCACCGTAACATCCGAACTCAATCGCCACTCCATTTGGGGTTTCGCAAATGGACATTCCACATGTGCAGCCGTTACCATTACAATCTGTTGCTGTAGCCCCTCCCCAAATGCACCCGCCGCCAATATCTGTTGGGGGATATATTGTTACACTCCCATAGCAATCTCCTTGAGCAACAGAAGAAGTGACTACCGAATGCGTTGTAATGTTGTTACTGACTGCCGCATTCACAGTTTTGTTGAGTGTGGTCAGATTCAAACAGAAAAGTAAGGCGAACATAGATACTCCAAAAACTATCCTGAATCGAGCGATTCGAAGAATGTCACCCTTGATCATTATGAACCTCCTAAACATTTATCTGAGTTTTCTGAAATAAGCTACTTTCGTGGCAATCCCATCGGCATCAAGATCTTAAACGAAGGGGAAGAGTTCAATGCAAAAAGTCACATTTGTCACTCTTTATTTTTGCTGCCTTCTGCTTTTAACAAGCAGGAACCGCATACCCTATACGTCTTCCCCACAATTTTGATCGCATGAACAAGCCCTTCTTCAATATATCGGTATATTGTTCTTGAATGCACATCCAGCATTTTTGCAGCGTTTGATACACGTAAGAGTCGAGTTTTCCTATTGCATAATGGACACCATATACCATGGTCTTCTCCTCCTGGCTGAATCATTATCCCTCCTCATCTATAAGGGGCGGGTAAGGAGGCCGGCATTGCTGTTGCCTCCTCCCCTCAGAACCGTGCGTGCGACTTTCACCGCACACGGCTCAAGCCTCGGATAACGCCCCTTTCACGGGACGCGGCTTCGCAAGTCGCCAACCTTGTTGATGCACTTGCCGATGACAGTTCGCGTGCAGCAGCAACAGATTCGACAAGGCCTCGCTTCCGCCATCCACCCGCTTTTTCAGATGATGAATGTGCCAGTCGCCTTCATACGTCAGCTCCTGGCCGTAAACAACACATCGGCCTTTCTGTTCCTACCCAAGTTTCAACCATCGCTGATTCCCGCCTGCTCACTCCATCAGCGGTTGCCAGGAAGCTTCTTCGATAATGAGTTCGACGGTTTTGAAGCGTTTGCCTTGTGCGGTGTAGCGCCGATAGCCCACACACAGCAATCGGCCTCCATATCGTTCGTGGAGTCTTCTGGTTTCTTTATGGCCTGACGAAAGCTTGCGAGTGTTCAGCATATGGCGTCCTCAATTGAATGCTGATTCCTCTAAAGCCAAGCAACGTGGCAGCGTGCTTGGCCGGTTGCTGAAAGACGTGCGCAATATAGCGCTGAACTTTTTCAGAAGGCAAGATGCAGGCAAAGGAAAAGGATGATTTTTGACAGAGGCTCTCGCCGATCACAAACTGGTTTGGAGAGAGGGCGCGCGGACAGGTGCTCTCAGCGGAAATCGGTGCAGAGGATGAGGGGGCTGTCGTGGGTGGTGCGTGCGTGTGCTATATTGCTGGGGCCGTGAGGGCGGGCAACCGAAACGGCCATCTTTCCCAAAACAATGAGGTACATGCGTATGAGGCGATTGGTGATTTCGATTCTTCTCGCTGGAGTGCTGTCGGCCATGTCGCTGACAGTCTGGGGACAGGTCACGCGTGCGGCAGAGAAACAGGCCGCTGCGCCAAAAGCGAGTGACGCGCAAAAGAACGATTTCTTTCCGCTCGAGCAGTTGAAACCGGGGATGCGCGCCATTGGCTACACGGTGTTCAGCGGCAGCGAACCCAAACCCTTCGAACTGGAAATTCTGGGCGTGCTCAAAGGATTCCAGAATCCGCAACAGAGCGCGGTGCTTTCCAAACTGGTCGGCGACGAAGTCAATCACACGGGTGTGTTTCAGGGAATGAGCGGTTCGCCCGTATACGTCGAAGGCAAGTTGCTGGGCGCTGTTGCGTTCGGCTACCAATTTGCCAAAGACCCGATTGCCGGCATCACGCCCATTCAGAACATGATCGAAGTCTTTGAACAGCGCGCCAACGGTGACAAACCCGGCGAACGCAAAGACCCGCCCATCAACCAATCCCGTCAGGTTTCGTTTTCCGAAATCGTCTTCAATGAAAACTCCAAAGCTTTTGCCGATTTTGTGCAGGGCTTGAGCGGCGGCGGCAACACCGGCGCGCAAGCTGTTAGCGGTCCGGGTGGTGTGCCGGTGCTGATGCCGATTGCGACGCCGCTGGCGATTTCAGGCATTTCGTCTGACACCGTGGCGCGTTTTGCACCGCTCTTTCAATCGTGGGGCTTTGCGCCCGTCGCAGGCACGGCCAGCGCCGCAGACATCACTGAATTGAAAAAAGCCGACGCCAATACGTTGAAACCCGGTTCGACGATTGTCGTGCCGCTCGTACGCGGAGACATCTCTGTCGCCGCCGCAGGCACCGTGACCTATCGCGACGGCAACCGCATTTACGCTTTTGGACATCCGTTCCTGTCGCTGGGCGTGTCGGAATTCCCGATGCACGAAGGCGAAGTGACGACCGTGATGTCTTCGTCGGCGGTGTCGTTCAAAATCAGTTCGCCGACGGCGATGGTCGGCACGATGCGCGGCGACCGTTCGACCGGCATCTATGGCGAGTTGGGCGTTGCGCCGAAATTGATTCCCGTCGAAATCAACTTGCGCACGAGTTTGGGCGAAAGCAAAAAGTATCAATTTGAAGTCGTGGCCGATCGTTTTTTGACGCCGATCCTGATGCAGATGACGGTGATTTCGTCGCTGACTTCGACCGAACGCACGATCGGCGATTCGACGCTGCAACTGCGCAGCACGATCAAACTCAAAGACCAGCCGGAAATTCGTTTGGAAGACCGCTTGTCGGTTTCGATCAATGCGCCGCTGGCGGCGGCCTTCACCTTGTCGCGTCCGTTGGGCATCGTCTTCAACAGTGGGTTTAAGGATTTGCAGGTCGAAAAGTTGAGCTACGACATCATTTCGCGTGATGCGCGCAGCACCGGGCAACTGGATCGGCTGTGGATTAACCGCACGGACGTTCGGCGCGGCGAGAAGCTGGAAATCCAGGCGTTTGCGCGCACAGAAGGCGGCGGCGAATACGTCGAACGCATTCCCGTCGAAATCCCCGCTGATGCGCCGCTGGGACAATTGCAAATCATCGTCAGTGACGGCGCGGCGTTGCAATCGTCTGAATTGCGCGCGGGCTTCACGGCCAAATCCGTTGATCAACTGGTGCGCGAATTGAACCGCATTCGCAAATCTGACCGGCTGTATGTGCGATTGGCGCGCGCCGAAAATGGCGCTGTGATCAAAAATGAAGAGCTGCCCAGTTTGCCGCCGTCCGTGTTGGCCACTCTCGGTTCAGACCGCACCAACGGCGGATACACGCTGACCAGTTCGGCGACCGTGTTTGAAAAAGAATTGCCGCCCGCTGATTTTGTGCTGTCGGGCAAACGGACGCTGACCGTGAACGTGGTGAATCAGTAATTTCCGTCAGGAATTTCCGTCAGGCGCTTACCGTAACAATTTCGTCGAGATTATTTTTTCGAGGCTCAAGCTTAATGCGTAAAACTCTTCTGGCTCTTTTGGTGTTGGGGTGCATTGCTTCGTGCATCTTTTCTGTCTCTGCCGGTGGCCCGGTGTTCTGGCGCATCAACACGCGCGCCGAAGTCGAAAAAGGCGACGCGCAAGGCGTTTCGATTGCCGACAACGGCACATTGACGCTGGCTCCGGCGTTGGCTGAAATTTTCGATACGAAACAGGCGTACATCTGGTCGGCGGTGGCTGACAACGCGGGCAACATATATTTGGGCACGGGCCACGAAGGCCGCGTGTTCAAAGTGGATGCGTCGGGCAAAGGCGCGTTGCTCTACAAAACGGCGGAACTCGATGTGATGGCGTTGGCAGTAGATGGTCAAGGAAATGTTTACGCAGGCACTGCGCCCGACGGCAAGGTTTACCGCATTACGCCCGGCGGCGACGCCAAAGTCTTTTTTGAACCGAAGACCAAATACATCTGGTCGCTGGCGTTTGACGGACAAGGCCGGTTGCTGGTCGGTACCGGCGACAAAGGCGTCATTTATCGCGTCAACGCTGATGGCACGGGCGCGCCGCTGGTGACGACTTCGCAAAAGAACATCACGGCGCTGAAAGTGGATGGCGCGGGCAACATCATTGCCGGAACCGATCCGGGCGGATTGGTGTTGCGCATTTCGCCAGACAACAAAGTCTTCACGTTGTTTGATTCGTCGCAACGCGAAGTGCGCGAGCTGGTTCTGGGCCGTAACGGCGAAATTTACGCTTTGGCGCTGGCTGAAACGGCAGGCAGCGGCGCGACCAATGCTGCGCCTGCGCCGGCAGCGGCAAGCGTGCCGGTCACCAGCGGCGGCGGCGATGATGGCGGCGTCACGATCACATTCGGTGACGTGCAGGTGATTGACACGCCTGCGTCAGCCAGCAGCAGTTCGTCGTCTTCTTCCAGCGGACAAGCCAAGAGCGCGCTGTATCGCATAGATGCCAACGGCGGCAACGACACGGTGTGGGATTCAAAAGACGCCGCCGCGTTTGCCGCAGCCCTGGATGGTGATGGTCGCGTGTTGGTCGGCACCGGGCAAAAAGGCCGCATTTACAGCGCCAAGGTCGGTGAAAAACCGGCGTTGTTGGCGCAACTGTCTGAAGGACAAACGTCACGTTTTGTCAGGGCAGGGAATCAGTTGTATGCGGCGGCTTCGAATCTGGGCAAACTGTTCAAGCTGACGAACGAACCCAGCGCCAGTGGGACTTATACGTCATCGGTGCGCGATGCGCAGACGACTGCCAGTTGGGGCCGTGTCTCGTGGGTCGGCGAAGGCGCGCTCGAAATCCAAACGCGCAGCGGCAATACCGCCAATCCCGATGCGACCTGGAGCGAGTGGTCGGCGGCGATTACCGGCGCGGATGGCGACGCCATTAAAAGTCCGGCGGCGCGCTTTCTGCAATGGCGCGCGACGCTCAAACGCAGCGGCAACGTTGCGCCGCGTTTGCGCGAAGTGACGGTTTCGTATTTGCCGCGCAACATTGCGCCGCGCATCAACTCCATCAGCGTGTTGCCGGCGGGGGTCGCGTTGCAGGCATTGCCGCAACCGCCGGCTGATCCCAATGCTGATCAGGCCGGTCTGGACCCGTCAGTGTTGGGAACGGCGGTGCAAATTCCGCCGCGCCGGTTGTTTCAGCGCGGAGCGATTTCGTTGCAATGGCAAGCCGAAGACCGCAACGGCGACGCGTTGGAATATGCCGTTTTCTATCGTCCGGCAAATGGCAACGATTGGTTTCCGCTGAAAGCCAATTTGCGCGACAACTATTTCACGGTCGAAGCCAATGCGCTGCCGGATGGTCGTTATGTGTTCAAGGTCGTCGTTTCGGATGGACTTTCAAATCCTGCTTCGCTGGCGTTGAACGATGACCAGGAAACCGAAGTGGTTGAATTGGATAACACGCCGCCTGCGGTGACGGCAGATGCGCCGCGTGTGACTGGCAACACCGCTGAAGTCGTCTTTCGCGCGGTAGACACGACGTCCATCATTCGTCGTGCGGAATACCAGCTCGATGGCGGCGCGTGGAAGTCCATTTTTCCCGTGGATGGTATTGCCGACGCCAAGCGCGAAGAGTTTCGCGTGTCGGTGACGTTGCCCGATGGCAAACCGCACGTCGTGGCGTTTCGCGCGTTTGACGCCAACGCCAATGTCGGCAGCGCGCAAGTCGCGGTCAACGGAAAATGAAGGGAGTCGTGATGTTTCGTGTACTTCGCGCAGTTGGGTTGTGTGGTGTGTTGGCTTTGGCGGCGGTCACCGTTCTCGGACAGACTACGCCGCAAACGCCAGCACCTGCACCGGGGCCGCAACTGGCGCGCAATCCGAAATTAACGCAAGCGGATTTTGACGCGGCGACGGCGGAAACGCTGGCGGCGGGCGGCGAAAAAGCAGAGTTGATTTATGCTGCGCGTCTGGATGCCGTGCAACGCGGTTCGTATGACTGCTTGATCGTGATCTATGCCAAGTCCGTGAAAGGCGGGAAGGAATTTTTCGCCCTGGTTGTGCGTGAATTGCAGAAATACCCGCTTGCCTTTGACAAACAAGGCCGCGCGCTCAAAGCCGGGGACAAGTTCTTGCGCATGGGGCTTCGGCACGAAGAAGGCAAAGCGCCGCTTTTGCGCTTGATGGGCGGCACGACTGATCCGACCAAAGGCGAGCAACAGCGCAATCTGGATTTTCGTTTCAACGGCACGGAATTCGTGCTCGAAGCGCAATCGCTGATGCCGCTGCCGCGCTGACATTTCCGTTTGCACAACACCTGTAAAAGAAAACCGGCCCGGAGTTGCGCAACTCCGGGCCGGTTTTTTGTTTGCGTTAGCGTCTGGTTAAACGCATTTCGAGAAACCGCAATCGCGGCAGGTGTAACAACCGCCCGCGTATTCGATTTGATTGCTGCTGCATTCGGGACAAGCGCTGATCACCTTTTTCGAATCAATCACGGCAGGCTTTTGCGTCAACACAACTGCTCCTGATTGAGCAGGTTGTTGCGCTGCTTGTGCCATTGCCTGTTTGGCAGCTTCGCGGGCGGAATCGGGCTGATTCATCAACCGGCGTTTGGTCAGCATGATGCATTCAGCGACGACTTGTTCCGGCGAAGTGCACAACCGCGCGTTGAACCAGATCGAATGATTGCCGATGACCTTGTTCAAACTGGCGGCGACTTCTTCCGGCTCAAATCCGCCGCGCAACATCTTGGACGCCAACAGGCCGACCGACACCGACAAACCGCCGCCAGTGGCAAAGATTTCGAGCACCTGTTTGCCGTCGTGATTGACGGTCACATACAGATTTTGATGGTCAAACGGCACTTGCCAGGTCGAACCAGTCAGTTCGCGCGGGCGTTCGATGCGTGAATGCACAGGGCGTGCAGGCGCAGCCGCTGGAACGCTTTCTGCTGCCGCCACTGGCGCTGGTTCAGCGGCTTTGGGTTCAGCGGCTTTTTCAGTGCTGACAGCCGTCAACACCTGACCATCGCGCGAACCGTCGCGATAATAGCTGACGGCTTTGACGCCCATTTTCCAAGCCAGACGGTGCACGCGGTCAGTGTCCGCCACGGTGTAGCTTGCCGGGGCATTGACCGTCTTGGAAATTGAATTGTCCACGTGATCCTGAAACGCTTTGAGCACGCGCAAATGATCATCCGGTTCCAGCGTCAGCGCGTCCACGAAGTAGGCCGGGAGTTCGTCGCGGTGTTCGACAATGTAACTGGCGGCGCGTTCGATCGAGGCCGGATCGTGGTTGTCCAGTTCGATGCCGAGCGCTTTGGCTGCCAACGGATGCGCATAAGTGCGCGTGCCCAACGTGTCGCGGCGCACATACGCATACGAGAAATTCGGTTCGCAACCGGAACTGGTTTCAGCCACCAGCGAAATCGTGCCGGTCGGCGCAACGGTGGTCACTTCATAATTGCGCGGCGTCAACGGTAACGCGCGATCCAATCCGACTTCGTTATAGATCAGGTCGTCGTATAAGTCGCGGTTGGGCTCGAATTCCGGCATGACGCCTTTTTCCGCGCCCAGACTCAGCGACGCTTTCCAGGATTCTTTGCGGAAAAACGCCATCATCTTGTCTGCCAATTCCGCCGATTCCGGCGCGCCGTAGGTGACGCGTTTTTTCAGGCACAGATCGGCAAAGCCCATAATGCCCAAACCGACCGGACGCGTGCGGTGTACCGTTTCGTGAATTTGCTGAAGCGGCCAATCGCAGGTATCAATCACGTTGTCGAGGAAGCGCACACACCAGTAAATGTCTGCCGCAAAGCGATCCCAGGCGATATCGTCCGTGCTTTCGTCGTAATACTTGGCCACGTCAATCGAACCCAGATTGCAAGCGTTGTAATCGTGCAGCATTTGTTCGGCGCACGGGTTCGACGCTTTTTTCAATCCCATGGAGTTCTTGAGCGGATTGTGGCGGTTGACGTTGTCTATGAAGATGATGCCCGGTTCGGCCCAGCGATGTGTGGAACTGATGATGCGCTCCCAGATGTCGGGCGCATAGACCATGCCAGGGCGCGGCGGTTTCTGTCCTTGATAGGTATATTCGCCGCCTTCGCTGCCGTCGCTGTTGGTGGCTTTGGGATCGTAAATCGGCATGTCCCACGGCTGGCCATTGAATTCTGTCTGGAACCACTCGTTGTTTTCGACTGCGCGCAAGAATTTGTCGGTGACCGTCACCGAAATGTTGAAGTTTGTCAGGCTCTTCTGATCGTTTTTGGCGTGAATGAAGCGCAGGATGTCAGGGTGTGCCACGGCGAGAATGCCCATGTTGGCGCCTCGGCGCACGCCGCCCTGTTTTACAGTCTCGGTCATCGTGTTGACGATCTGCATGAACGACACCGGGCCGGAAGCCAAACCGCGGCCTTCGCCGACGGGGGTACCAGCCGGGCGCAAGCGTTCATAGGTCATGCCTGTGCCGCCGCCCGACTGATGAATCAGGGCGCAATATTTGGCGTGCTCCATAATGCCGTCGAGCGAATCAGGCACGGGCAACACAAAACAGGCGGCCAACTGGCCCTTGGGTTTGCCGGCATTGACCAGACACGGTGTGTTGGGGACGAAATTGCGGCCATTCATCAGCCGCAGCAAATTGAAGAGAAAATCATTGCGCCGCTGTGGGTCGGTTTCTGCCTTGGCGACATGCGACACGACGCGTTTGACGATTTCGTCCCAGGTTTCCAGGGGATTGCCTTTGAGGTCTTTCAGGGAATAACGCTTGGCGACTACGCGTTGGGCATTGATACCAAGCGGGGTTTGGGTGACGGGGCTGGCGAACTGCATCATTTGTTGCTTGCTTGCGCTCATATGGCCTTCCTCTAACTTCCTTGCCTCATTTTAGAGTTGAATGTGAGTCGAATGGTCTTGTTTGGGGTTGTTTTACCAACAACCAGAAAGAGCAGTGTTTATTTTGGGATTTGTATACAGAGAGCAGTTGCCCGATTCAGCCAAAAGGTGGGGATCGAATTCGCGCAGGATTTGGCAACACTAGGCCTGGGCCGTCGGCAGACAAAAGGACGACCTGAGACTCAAATCGCTTTGGATTTGGGCGCTGAGAAAGCGTCGAGCCACTGCGGAATCAGTTGTCTTTTGGTGTTGAGCGGGCCGGACTATAGTCCACTAGATAGGGCTTGTCAATCGCAAATCTCAACTATATGTTGTGGTTGTCTGTAAATGCAGACCAATAAAAGCGATAGCGGATCAGATTTTGTTTCACGTGTGCCAAGTGTAAGACAGGCAAGGAACGTGGCCGAAAATCTGCAGAGGAGGGAAGTTAAGAGGGCGGGGAAGTTTGTGTATGCTTCCCCGCTTTTTAGGTCGGCAGGATTGCTTGTCTAGGCTTTTTTCAAGCGCGCGCTGACTGCATCCCAGTCAATGTTCGAGAAGAAAGCTTCGATGTATTTCGGACGATCCGCCGGAGCGTAATCAAGCAGGAAAGCATGCTCCCAAACGTCCATGATCAGGATCGGCGTGAAGCCCGCCACATTGCCCGTTTCGTGCAAATTGATCCAGTGATTGGACAACCGTCCGCTGGCGGGGTCTTGATAAGTTGCTGCCCAACCCACACCGCGCATCTTGCCGGTGGTCACGAAGTTCTTTTTCCAGGCTTCGTAGCTGCCAAAGCTGGCTTCGGCAGCTTGTGCGAAGGCCGATGTCTTGTCTGGATCGCCGCTGCCGCCGCTTTTCAGATTGCCAAAGTAGTATTCGTGCAAGACCATGCCGTTGTATTCAAAACCCAAACGGCGGGTCAATTCTGAGTAGACCGGCATTTCGTTGGGCGTGATATCACCCCGGCACAAATCTGCGATCTTTTCATTGAGAATATTGGTATTGGTAACGTACCCCTCGTACAGTTTGAAGTGGGTGGCCAACGTTTTGTCGGAAATCCCATTCAGATTGCTTAGATTGAAAGTCTTCGCTTGATAGGCGGAGAACGCCATTCCTTACCTCCTAGCTTTATTTGGGAAATTGATTGAATTGGCGAGCATCTAGGGCTCGCCCAGCCATCATAGCCGCTCAGGCCATTCGGAACAAACCACCCCTTAAAGTTACTTGAAATCTTGTTGCGTGCGGTTGGCGAATCTATGGCGGAAGGTTGTGGGCAGAGACGCAGGGCCCTCAGAAGCCTCCCGGTAGGTGGCCTCTGAGGGTGAGAGTTCAGCAAATCACTACTTGATGAACATGATGTAATCGCCGTGGGAAATTCCCATTAGCAATAACATCGGCAGTGAGAGCCAGGCATTGGTGCGCGAAGCGAGAAAGGCGCGCCGCGCCAGTTGCGCCGATTCCGCTGGAATGGGCGTGCCGTTTTTGGCGTTGTCTTCCGTCCAGGCGATGATGCGCTTTTGCGCACGCCAGATGATGCCCCAGACGTTTAGCAGCATAAACATTCCCAGCCCGCCGCCAATACCAATCGCGATGGTTTTGTTTCCCTTGAACAAATACACGTTCAGGCAACAAAAGACGATTGAGATTACTGCGACACAAACCGCCAGTACGCGCCCGTCGTTAATTTTCTGGATGACAAAATAGATGACGGCGTACAACACCAGGACAATCAGGAACCATTGCCCCAACCAATTCCAGGAGGTCGTGCCTGCCGCACGCGCATCCGAAGGCAGAATATACATCGCGAAATACGTCAGACCGACAAACACTGTGCCGAGCGCTCCCCAGCGGAAGTACCACAACGCGCGCGGCATCAACTTGGGAATGACGATGCCTTTGGTTGGGCCGTCAAGCTCCTTCATCAGCGGTACATTGACCAGATTGAAAAAGTAGAGCATTCCGATCCAGGCAATGCCAAAGACGAAATGTCCCCAACGTAAAATCATGCGCGCGAAGTCCGCGCCCGAGGGAGCCGTCAGCCAGCTTCCATCGCCATCGGTTTGCAGCGCAAGCGCGAGAATGGCCGGAACGTCAAACAAAGGCTCAGTGAGCATATGACCTCCTTGAGTTGTGCGTTGTTCTGTCAGGTAGTTCGGAAACGAAGATAGACTCGTCTTTCGCAAGCCATTACCGCTAGCCGGCTTGGTTGGGTGGAAAAGCGTCGTCACGATAATCCCGCACACCATGACTGTCAATGGAGCGTTATGAGTTTGTAGCGGGCTGAACTGGGCAAGAAAAAGGGGGCGTATTTTACGCCCCCAAATCATTGCTAGGTTAAATGGTGTGCAACGTGGATTATTCCGGCGCTTGCACAACGACAAAGCGTGCACTGCCTTGATTGCGTACGCGCAGTAGCACGTTTTTCTTGTCGCCCAGCTTTTGCAAGGCTGCTTTGAATTCATCCACATTGCTGATGGCTTGTCTGGAGACTTCTTCAATAACGTCGCCGCGCCGTAAACCGGCCGCTGCCGCGTTGCTATCGGGCTCCACTTCAACCACCACGACGCCGCGTGTCGCATTGGGAACGCGACCGGTGACATCCGGCGTCAAATTTTCCACGCGCACCCCGGACAGCAAACCACTGGCAGCGCTCGGTTCTGCATTCTTGGGCGCTTCGGTGTTTGCCGCTGTCAGGTCAATTTCGCCCAGCTTGGCAGTCAATTCGCGTTCGGCTCCATCACGCCAAATCTTGAATTTGACTGACGCACCAGGCGTCGTTTGCGACGCCATATTGCGCAATTGCGAATTGTCCTGAATGCGTTGTCCCTGGAATTCCGTGATGATGTCTCCCGGTTTAACGCCTGCCAAATCCGCCGGATCGCCTTTCGGCACATCCTGAACGAATGCCCCTGCCGTGCCTTTGTATCCGAACTGATCAGCCAATTCAGGGGTCACAGGGCCAACGATCACGCCGAGTTTACCGCGTCGAACTTTGCCATTGCGCAGTAATTGGTCCATGACGTTGCGCGCCTGTTTGGTCGGAATGGCAAATCCGATGCCGATGTTGCCGCCCGTTTGCGAAAGGATTTGCGACGGCACGCCGATCAATTCGCCGCGCAAGTTGACCAGTGCGCCGCCAGAGTTGCCGCGATTGATGGCGGCGTCTGTTTGCAGGAAGTCTTCATACGTTGTGTTGCCGCGTCCGGGCGATTGGCGGCCTTTGGCGCTGATGATGCCCATCGTCACGGTTTGACCGATGCCAAGCGGGTTGCCAACCGCCAGCACCAAATCGCCGACTTCGACTTTTTCGGAGTCGCCGAAGGGCACCGTTGGCAGGTTGGTCGCGTCAATTTTGATCAACGCCACATCGCTGGGCGGATCGGTGCCGATGACTTTGGCAGAAAATTGACGGCGATCATTCAATTCGACTTCAACCTTTTCCGCACCGTCCACAACGTGATTGTTGGTCAGGATGTATCCGTCGGGGCTGACAATCACGCCTGAACCTACTCCACTGGGAACCAGTCGGCCTTGGCCCTGTCCCTGTCTTTGTTGGTCGCGCGGAGCAGGGATCACACGCCGACGTGGTGAGCCTTCATCCTCTTGGTCTGGGATCAGGTCCCGGAAGGGGTCGAGAAAGAAAGGATTGGTAGATGCCTGCCGCCGACTGGAAACATTGATGGTTACAACCGCAGGGGTGACAGCCTTGGCGATGGCAGAGAATCCGCCATTAAGCGTGATTTGCTGATTGATAGCCGAGTCTGACGACACATAAATCGGCACTTTTCCGCCACCGCCGCCGTTGAACCACCCTTGCGAGGCAGCCGCAGAACCAAAAACAGCACCAACTAGCAGAACGCCCACGCCGAGAACGCTGAGCAACGTCCAGTTCCAGCGTTGATGGCGGTTGACATTGATAATTTGATCGAAGCCAGTTTCCATACCTCTCACTCCTCTGTGACTACGAAAGTTTCGAAGAACCCTGGACTTGACGGACTGTGACCCGTCAAAGCAGCGGCAATCTTAGCAACGGCTTGAAGCCTTTTCAAGAAACGACTTGGGCGATAATTTCAGATCTCTATCGCACGTGAATCAGTGGTCTTTTTCATAGTCCAGGAGTGCCATTCGGTGTTGAACTCCCAACAAACGAGACGCGTCTTTTTAGTTGTTGGCGGATGGTCAAAAATCCATTTTCTACACGGTTTTACGGCGTTTTTCGCTTCATGTGTAGCTTGAACAAAGGTCGTGGAAGCTTGCGCAAATTATCGCTTGACTGACTATGGTGCGTTGGCTAAGATGCGCGACGGATTCGGTGAATGATGTTGAACGGCAACACCTTATTCTCCTCACTGGCACTGATTACAGTTGCTTCTCAATTGCCGTGCCTCACAAATCTTAGCGATGTTAGGGTTCGACCTAAGATCTGACAACGAATTGATGCCCCCAGGTCTGAGGATCCAAAGCTAGCGAATGAAGATTTTGTGAATGAGAGATTGATTGATGATTGAAAGGAAGGTTCCAGTCTTGCCCCAAGCCAGTCCGTTTATCACCCGCCAATCTCAACTCTCATTTTACATTCGTGATTGCTGTAGCGTGCTATGTCGGAGTTAGAGAGACAAGCAATTTCGTTTTCCCTCGATCTGTGTAGTTCAGTTGCTGTCGTGGGTGTGGTGCTCCAAACACGCAATCCGGTGCTCCATCATATATTTTCCAGCAGCTTCTCTTTGTCGGCTCAGTATGAGCAGTTTTGGTAATGAATGATGGCGTAGTGTGTATGCTATGCCTTCTGCTCTACTTGAGGTTTTGAAGCCGTTTGCCTAACGAAGGCAACGAGAAGGCGTAGCGTTGGCTGAAAAAGCACCGCAGAATTGCGCAAGCAAGTTTTCGGCAATGATGCCAATAGTTTTAACGTTCTCGTTTTGGTTTTAAGTAGTTGTTTGTTGATTGATCATCTTTAAAGTGGCTAGCTGCAGTCGCTCCAGGGGCTGTGGCCAATCTCCGCGCCATTAGAAAAAGGAGTCAGAATCACAATGGCTGGTCGTGAATATCTAATCAGGTTATATCGCCGAACATCACGTTCGTCGGTATTGGTTGCGCTCGTAGCACTTTGTCTGGCAAGCGGTGGTCTGATGACGCTGCGCCAGGTGTCGGCCGAGCGTACAACGGCGTCAAGCAATGGAACTCGCGTGCCGGGCTCTGCTGTGACGTCTAACACTGGAACCCTGGCATCACTGGCTGGGCGTACGTTCCCCATGAGCGATGGTGTTCAGGGAGCGGTTTTGGCCGAGTACGAAGGGTTCTTTGATGGCAAGACGCTTACATTGCAGCCGCAAATTGTTGAGCGTGGCCCGGCAAAGGATCGGCGAATTTTCAGTCGCAGCGACCCAAACAGTGAAGTCCCGCAAGGACAATTCCTGTTTCGCGTGGCGAACACGACTCCTGTTGCGCAATCGGCGACACCCAACACAGCCTCGGGTGAAGTTGAATTGACCAATAACACGAACACGACGCTTTACAACACCCGCGTTGTGTTCACCTCGTTCAAAGTTACCAACGCAAACGGCGCTGATGCAGGAAATCTGCCAGGCGCAAACGGATTTGCGTACTTCAATGACGGTCAGGTTGCTTATGGTGGCAAACTGGCCGTTTCGCGCGCTTATGGCAACATTCCTGCGGGCGGCAAAGTGACGCAGGTTTGGAATTTCGCTTTGGGGGCGCAACCGCCTGCTTTCTTCTTTGCCTATCGCGTGATTGCTGACATCGGCGTGGCTGCCGAGAGCGTTGCTCCGGCTGCGGTGCAGGTCAATGCTTCGACAGGCACCAGCGTGACGATCGCGGGGCAAGGCTTCACCGGCACGCCGACCGTGGAATTGCTGCCAGCCAGTGGTTCCCCGATTGCGCTGACTGGGGTGAACGCGACAGCGACTTCGATTACGGGAACGGTTCCTGCTGGCACTGCCGCAGGCATCTACAGTGTTCGCGTGACGAATCCTGGCGGTACGCCGGGCGGCAGTGGGTCATCCACGTTGCTGCGTCGTCTGACGGTGACTGGTGTGCCTGATGCCGCGCACACGTTGTCAGGCACGATTCCGGCACTTGCAGACGCCGGTCCGTATTTGGTTTCTGGTTCGGCTTCGATCACGAATAACGTGACGATCCCGGCTGGCGCCGTTATCTATGTTGCTAACGGTGCAACGATCACCGTGGCAGGCAGCGGCAATGTTTCGGCGAACGGTGGTGTGCCGGGCGTTACTGCTAACGCAGCGCAAATCGTCATCACGGCGCAACGTTCACCCGGTGCCGCGGCTCCGAGTGCAGGCGCTTGGGGCGGTATTGACGCATCGGCAGCAGCCAGCTCGACGTTGACCATGCGCAACGTTGTGGTGGAATACGCTGGCATCGCGACCAGCGCCGCGATTCGCTTGACCGGTTCGGGCCGCACGTTGCGGTTCACGGACGGCATCATTCGCGGTGGTGCTGGTGGCGCTCTGGCAGCCAATGGCGCAGGCGACAGCGTGGTTGGCTTTGCGCGTAACCGTATCGAAAACAATGGTACGTCGGCCAACGACCCGGCAGTTTTGTTGAGCGGCAATGCTTCGCTCGGCCTGTACGATTTGGCCGAAGCCGGTACGCCGGTTTCCACCAGCGTTGGTGACGCCGGCTTCTACTATTCATCGGCGAACGATTTCGCCGGTAACCAGGTCAACGCCGTGCAAATCGGTACTGACGCTGACGCCACGTCCAACGATTTCACCAAATCTGGTGTGTTGGTTGGGCAAGGCAGCACGCCGATCCGCATTCGCGGCAATTGCGCCAACCCGGCCATCGTCGGTGCGGTGCCTCCGGCAGCAGCGGCTGAATTGACGGTTGGCCCTGCGGCCACGATTCAGTTGGCGGCCGACCTGAACTTCCAGGCTGGCGATTACCTCACCAACCGTGTGGGCGCGATTGCGGCCAACGGTTACGGTGGTTTCTATCAAGGCACCCAAGCGGCCACATCGAACAAATACATCGAGTTCGATAAAGTCACTGGTGGGGCGAACTTCGGCGCGTTGTTCTTCTCGCGCCTTGCGACTGCGGCCAGCATCCTGAACTATGTGCGGGTGCAAAATGGTGGTGCCAATTCGGCCTGCTCGTTAGGCGCAGCGCAAGTCATTGTCGAAGGCATCAACCTGCAAGCCACCAATTCGCAAATCAACAATAGCGGATCGGGCGCTCTGCAACTGGTTGCTGGCGGTACGGTCAATTCGAAGGGCTCGAGCTTTACCGGCAATGCCAACCAGATCATCGAAACGATCGCGGGCGGCGTGTTGGGTGATAGCAACCCGGGCAGCCGTGCGACGGTCTTCAATCCGGTGGCGGTCGCCAATGACCCGCAAGGCCGTGGCGTTTACTTTGTGGACGCGACGAACTCGGGCAACCTGATCCGCTTCCTCAACACGAAAC
This sequence comes from Acidobacteriota bacterium, assembly GCA_016789605.1. Classification (GTDB taxonomy): domain Bacteria; phylum Acidobacteriota; class Blastocatellia; order RBC074; family RBC074; genus RBC074. Next base: position 9,198 of record JAEUQO010000338.1, on the reverse strand, counting down.
GTGAAACCGTCACCATCGGCGGGCAGAAGATTCGCGGCGCAGTCATTCAGACCGTGGTTGGCGGCGGCCTGGATATTGCCGATGACATTTCTGGTCGTGCGGCTGACGCAGGCAGCGTCAGCGGTTTGGCGGTCAGCAATGACGGCGACGTGGTTTACTGGATTGATTCCGGTGCTCCGGCGGTTCGTGCATACAACGCGGGCAGTGCGCCTAAATCCATTGCGAACAAGACCATTGATCCGGGCAAAGTGACGACGCTGTCGAGCACTGGCTTCGGTTCGAATCTCAACGGGTTGGCAGTACATCCCACCAGCGGTGACGTCTATGTGGCGGATGCCACAGCGGGCATCAACAAGGTGTTCAAGATCGCTCCTGCGGGCGGCGCTCCCACAGATGTGGCAGGCAACGGCGCGACCACGAAGGCGGAGGACGTTTTCTCTGCCGGACCGGCGACCAGCGCTCCGTTGTTGCAACCGCGTGCGCTCACATTTGATCCGCAGGGCAACCTGTATGTGGCAGACACCGGTCACGCGCGCGTGATCAAAGTGGATGCAGGCGGCGCGGCATCATTGATGGCGCAATTCCCGCCGAAAGCCGACTCTAGCGCGGCACCGTACACCAATAACCCCTTCACGTCGGGTTTGGCGTTCCTGGGCGGCAAGCTCTATCTGGCCAACGGTAACTCGCAGGACATCGCGCGCGTTGATACGCCGGGCGGTTCGCCTGCGACCTCGACCGTGGCTGGTACGATCAACACCGCTTGCGATTACACGTCATCCACCTGCGGTGATGGTGAAGCGGCAACCAACGCGGGCTTTACGCTGACGGGCAGCACGGGACAACCGCCGCTGGCTGGTCTGGCTTCTGACGGAAAAGGACTTTTCGTTCTTGACCAGGGAACGCTCTCGAAAGGCCGCATCCGTTATGTCAACGTCAGCGCCGCCGCGGTCGAAGTCGCGGGCGTGACCGTTGCTGCGGGCAACGTCAATACCATCGCGGGCCTCGGTCTTGCGTCTCCGTTTGACGGCGGGTTGGCGACTAGCGCTTCATTCAACACGCCGACCGGCGTGGCGGTTGACGCGAACGGCAACCTCTGGATCACCGACACGCTGAGCAGCAAATTGCGGTTTGCCAACACGGGCGCCACTTCGGTCACGATCTTTGCCGGCACGGGCGCCGAACAGGTTGTGCCTGCTGGTGGCATCGTGACGGTGAATAAAGACGTCGGTTCTGGTGCGACGGACGACGTTCCGGTCAACCAGGCTGGTTTCGATACGCCGCAAGGCATCACTTGGACGCCGCAAGGCCTCTTTATTGCTGACTCGAAGAAAGGTGGCGCAACCACCGGTGGCAGCGGCCGCCGTACCGGGTTGATCCGCTTTGTGAACATCACCAGCCAGGCTGTGACGCTCTATGGCGGAACCGTGGCGATCACCGTGCCGCCGGGCAATATCACGACGGCTGTCGGTGGCAGCACCGATCCGAGTAACGTCGGCAACGGTCCTGCGCCGCGTGGTGCGAAACTCGTCGGTCCGACCGATGTGGCGATTCATCCGACCACGGGCGATATTTTCATCGCCGACGCTGGCCAGCGCCTGGTGCGTAAAGTCGTGCGCGCTACGGGCGTGGTTTCCAGCCTGGTGTTGCCGGCTGCGGGCACTGGCTCCAACACCGACCAATACAACGGCTTGTCCTTTGACTCGCAAGGCCGTCTGTTGGTGGTGAACTCTGGTTCCAACTCGCTCTTGCGTGAAAAGACCGCAGGCAGTGGCACGGCCGCCAACGGGTTCGATACCTTGTTGACCGGCACGGCGGGCGGCTTGAAACGTCCGCGTGACGTGGTCGAAGGCAAAGACGGAGCGCTCTATGTGATGAACGTCGGCGACTCGACGGCGTCAGGTGGTGTGCACAAACTGGTGCGTGTCACGGTCAGCGGTACGACCGGCACGGCAGCAGATTTTGCCGGCACGACCGAAGGTTACAGCGGAGATGGCGGCGCGCCGCTCAATGCGCAATTGCGTTTGACGGCTGACGACTTCAACGTTGCGACGGTGGGTTCGCCGGTGCTGGTGCGCGCGGTGGTGACCATCACGCTCGGACCCAGTGGTGAAATCATCTTCACCGATAGCAAGAACAACGCGATCCGCCGTATTCGCTAAGGCGCGGATAGGGTCAGTACCGGGCGGCTGTGCAAGCCGTCCGGTGCTGGCAAGCCAAGGAAAATAATTGCCAGTAGAATTGGAGGCAGTGATTTTTATGAATTTTAAATGGATGAAGGCTCGCGCCGTTAGCGGAATGGCCTCCCTGTTGCTCGCGCTCACCGTTTCGGGAACCGCGCTGGCACAGGAACCGGCACTCGACGCTGGACGCGACGAAGGTTATGCAATCTTCGTTTCGCAGCGGAACGGCGCTGCCGAACTTTATCTGCTTGATTTGAACACCCGTCAGGTCAGCCAGTTGACCAACACGGGGCGTGGGCATCTTGCGCCCTCCATCGCCAACAACCGTGCCATCGTATTCGCCGCCCGCGAAGGCGCGAATTACGAACTGTTCAGCGGCACGCTCAGCGCTTCCTGGCGCTCTCGCCGTCCGGCCATTTTGAGCTTGAACCGTCTGACGGTTGATACCGAAGACCAACTCACGCCCACCGTGGCGGGCGACGGCGGTTATATGGTGTTCCAATCCACCAGCGGCATCGAATTGATGACCGTCGGCGGAGCGGGAAAGCAACTGCTGATTCCGGCCAGCAAAGACCATCGTGATTTCGCACCGGCCATTTCGCCGGACGGAACGCAAGTCGCGTTTGTGTCGGATCGCAGCGGCGCACACGAAATCTGGCTCTATACCCGCGCGGGCGGCAGCTTGCGTCAATTGACGCGCAGCGCTGATGTGCTGGGCGGTTTGAGCTGGAGCGCTGACGGCAAACGCCTGGTCTTCAATACCAAGGCGACCAGTTCACAACTGAGCGGCATTGCGTTGGCCGACGTCGAATCGGGTGGCTTCCGCGTGGTGACCGAGAGCAATGATTTCAACGGCTCGCTTTCCGCGCGCGGGGATCGTATGCTCTTCACTTCGACGCGTGATGGCGATGCGGAACTTTACCTGCTCCGCGTCAGCACCGGTACAGTCGAACGTCTGACCAACAATCTGGGGATGGACGATGGCGCGGTCTTCGTCAGCGATACGGTTCGCCCGGCTAGACCGACGCGCTAACACAAGTTTTCTGAAAGGAAGCAAGAAGACTCCCATGCATACCAACAACCCAAAGATCGTAACCAAAGAGCAGGCGTCATTTACCGAACTGCTCGATAATCAGGAAGGGATCATCCTCGATATGGAGAACCTTCACTATTACACGCTGAACGCCGCGGCTGTCTTTTTGTGGAAACAGTTGCGTTCAGGCGCGGCCACCACGGCCCCTCGCCTGACCGAAGCTTTGTCTCAAGCGTTCGCAATCAACGCCGATCTGGCCGAATTGGACACGCGCGCTTTCCTCGATGAACTGGAAGGCAACGGCTTGATCCAATCTGCGGACAACGACGGCGGTGTTTACAGCAAAGCGCTGGCCAACATCCAGGGCGAATTGCCGGCTTATGAACCGCCGCAATTGAAACTTTCGAACTCGCTGACGCAAGTCACCTTGTCGGGGTCTTCAACCATTGCGACGGCGGCCATCGCCACCGGCGGCCTGTAATCAACCACGCCAAGGGCGGGAGATTGAGAGAGAGGCCCAAGCCGTCCTGCGGGACTGCTTCCTTTCTCTCACTCTCCCGCCTTTCGCATTTTTGACTTTCCTGCTCTCAGATATGCCTGCCGTTTCTTTGACGATCTGCGCAGTGCCGGTCGTCATTTCGGCCCGCTCGCCGCGCCTGGTTCGCCTTTTTGCCGATTACTTCCGCTATTACCAGCCGCAAATCACCCCCGAAGCGCCCCCGGTCACCCGTGCGCCGCTTACCATCGAATTGCAACTGCGCCGTGCATTGCCGCCGCGTACAACATTGATTCCGGCCCGGGCAGAACTGTTTTCCCAAACGGGCGTCGTCAATTTGTGGCGCGAAACCCTGCCCGGCGAAAACGAATCGCCACGCGAACGGTTCTATTTCGATCTGGGCGTGGCTGCCTTTCGCGTAGACATCGCCACCGGCAGCGCCATCGGTTTGGTCACCCCCGCCGCACTCAAATACCCGCACATTCTGGCTAACACGTATGCTTTGTTTGCCTTGCTGCTGCTTTTGCGTTCGCGCGGCTTGTACCATCTGCACGCGGCGGCAATCGTGTCCCCGGATGACAAACTCTGGTTGATTTGCGGCGCACAACGCGCGGGAAAAACGACGCTGACCACGGCGTTAGGATTGGCAGGCTGGCAACCGGTTTCGGATGATTCGCTGTTGCTGAGCGCAAACGACAGCGGCATACAGTTGCGTGCGCTCAAAAAATACTTCCACGTCGGCGACGAATTGCTGCGGCGCTGGCCAGCGCTCGACGACATCACGCGGCATCACCAATACCTTGACCGCACTTGCGTCGGCGGCCTCGAATTCTTTGACGCCACAGACCTCGCGGATTTCACCTTCCACGGCGTAGACCACCTTGTCCTGCCGCAAATCGTTCCCGAACCGACCAGCCGCCTTGTTTCCTTGAACCGCAGCGACGCGCTGCTAAAACTGGCCGAACAAAGCATGTTCTTCCAACTCTGGCCCGACCATACCCGCACACAATGGGCGGCCTTAACCGCGTTGACCCAACACGCCGCCTGCCACCGCCTGCTTTCCGGCACTGACCTGCTCACCGATCCACAGCGCGCCGCACAAACGTTATTGTCTTAAAGACAAGCAATTGCGAGACGCGCCTTCACAGGTGCGACATTCTGCTCATATAATCCGCCCGCCCAGCCGGGGCAGCCGTTGTGCTCAGTCTTAGTCTTTCTAACGCCAGCCTGTTGGTCGGCACGCATCGTAAACAACTGGGGATCGGTAGAGCGATGAGCTTTCCCAAACACGTATTCATCAGTTACGCGCACATTGATAACGCAGTGCCCGGAAGTGTGTCGCGCGGTTGGGTGGATCATCTGCAAGAAAACCTCGAATTGCGCCTGGCGCAGTTGCTGGGGCATAAACCCGTTCTCTGGCGTGACAAAGCCGAGTTGCGAGGCAATCGTGTTTTCAAAGACACCATTGCCATCGGATTGACCGAAACAGGCGTCTTTCTGTCCATCCTTTCGCCGCGCTATCTTGACTCGACTTCGTGCCAGGAAGAGCTGGAAGGTTTTTTGAACGCCGCTCCGCGCAACGGCGGATTGCGTTTGGGCGATAAGCACCGCATTTTCAAAGTCGTCAAAACGCCGGTTGAGCTTGCGCTTCATCCCGAACCGATTCGCGATTTGCTGGGATATGAGTTTTACGCGCAAGACCCCATCACAAAACGCTTTCGCGAATATGAGCATGAAAGAGGCCCCAACGGCGAAAAGGACAAACGCTATTGGGAACGGCTCGACGATCTGGCGCAAGACATCACGACCTTGCTCAAGGAATTACAGGGAACGCCAGCGCCCAAACCCGGCGCAACCATCTTTCTGGCTGAAACCACGTCTGATGTGACAGAAGCGCGCGACAAAGTGCGGCGCGAATTACGCCAATTCGGTCACGTTGTTTTGCCGGATCAACCGCTGCCCGCCAACAGACCACAGCTTGAGCGATTGGTGCGCGAACATCTGCAACGTTCGCGCTTGTCAGTGCATTTGCTCGGCGCGCATTACGGCCTCATTCCCGAACTCGAAAACAACAACCGTTCCATTGTCCGACTGCAACAGGAACTCGCCCGCGAATACAGCCAGCAGCACGATTTCACCAGCCTGATCTGGTTGCCGCCCGGGTTGGAACCCAAAGAAGAACCACAGCGCCGTTTTATCGCCGAATTGAAAGAGAACGTTCATACCGCGGGCGGTTCTGATCTGATCGAAGCCAAGATCGAAGACCTCAAAACGATCATCCAGGAAAAGCTGAACGCGCCGCCCAAAACGGTTGTCACTGAAAAAGCAGACGATGGCGTGAAGCGCGTTTATCTGGTTTGCGATCAATGCGATTTCGAAGACATCGAACCCGTTTACAACTATCTCAGCCAGGAAGGCTATGGCGTGCTCGTGCCTGAATTCGATGAGAACGCCTTGCTGGCGCACAAACAATACGTCCTCGATTGCGAGGCCGTGCTTTTCTATTTCGACAAAGCGCCTGAGATGTGGTTACAGACGCGCTTGCGCGGTCTGACCGGATTTGGCCGCAGGCGTCCGTTTGCCGCCGTGGGAGTGTTGCTGGCTGGCGAAGAAACGTTCAAGAAACGAATCTTCAAAACTCCCGATGCCCTGGTCGTGAAAAACTTCGGCGCAATCGCTTCTGCCGATTTGCCCGCCTTGCTCAGAGAGTTCATGCATAAACTGACCCAGGCGAAAGGAGGCGCACGATGAGCAAGCAAACGCTCGACGCGGTTGCGCCGCCTGCCGCGCGCTTCAATCCGTTTCCGGGGTTGCGGCCCTTCAAATTTGACGAAAGCCATCTGTTTTTTGGCCGTGACGGGCAAAGCGAACGCCTGCTTGCCAAACTGGCCAGCACGCGCTTTCTGGCGGTTGTGGGCACATCGGGCAGCGGCAAATCGTCGCTGGTGCATGCCGGATTGTTGCCCGCGCTCTATAGCGGATTTATGCCCGGCGCTGGTTCGGCCTGGCGCATTGCGATTATGCGACCGGGCAATGATCCGTTGGGCAATCTGGCGCGCGCCCTCAACGAACCCGCTGTGTTTGGCCCCGCCGACGACACCGCACGCGCCTTGCAGATCAATTTTACCGAAGCCACATTGCGGCGCGGCAGCCTGGGACTGGTCGAAACCGCCCGCCACCAGCAAATGCCGCCGACCGAAAATCTGCTGATCGTCGCCGACCAGTTCGAAGAACTCTTTCGCGTCGAACAAAGCACACAATCTTTTGCGTCATCTGGCACGCAAGCCGGCGCGCACGCGGGCGAGCAGGAAAACGACCGCGCGGCGTTTGTGAAATTGCTGCTCGAAGCCCGCCAGCGCCGCGACGAAGGCCCGAACATTTACGTCGTGCTGACCATGCGTTCGGATTACCTGGGCGATTGCGCCCAGTTTTGGGATTTGCCCGAAGCCATCAACGACGGCCAGTATCTGATTCCGCGCCTGACGCGCGCGCAAATCCGCGACGCCATCACCGGCCCCGCGTTTGTCGGCGGCGCAGAAATCACGCCGCGTCTGGTCAACCGCTTGCTCAATGACGTCGGCGACAATCCCGACCAATTGCCCATCTTACAACACGCCTTGATGCGCACCTGGGATCATTGCCAGGCAAGTCGGCAAAGAGACGGCGGGACAGCGGGACAGACAGACAATGACCACGTAATTGATTTGGAAGATTACGAAGCCATTGGCGGAATGACCAATGCGCTATCGCTTCACGCTGACGAAGCGTTTTACGAATTGCCGGACGAACGACATCGCAAGGTGGCCGAAAAAGTCTTCAAGGCGCTGACCGAAAAAGGGCCAGACAATCGTGAAATCCGCCGTCCGGTGACCTTGGGCGCATTGTGCGACGTCGTCGAAGCCACGGAGCCGGAAATCGTCCGTGTGATCGAAACCTTTCGCCAGGAAGGCCGCTCCTTCTTGATGCCGCCGGTCGGGACGACGCTGACAACAGAATCGTTGATAGACATTTCGCACGAAAGTCTGATGCGCAATTGGCAGCGGTTGAAATTGTGGGTGCAATCAGAAGCTGATTCCGCGCAACTGTATCGCCGTCTGGCGGAAACCGCGCAATTGTATGCGGCAAAGAAAGCTGAATTGTGGGGCCGGCTGGATTTGAAACCGGCGCTGAAGTGGCGGAAAAACACCGAGCCGAATCCCTTCTGGGCCAAACGCTATGCGCCGGGCTTTCAGAACGCATTGAACTTTCTGGCCGCCAGCAAACAGAAACGACTTGACGACATTGCCCAGCGGCGCACCCAGCGACGCGAAGACGCCGCGCGCACCAAACGCGAGTTGGAATCAGCGCAAGCCCTGGCCGAAGAGCAGCAGAAACGCGCCGAAGAGCAGGCAAATTCCGCGCGGAAATTGCGGCGGCTGGCCGGTGCTGCGATCTTGCTGGCGTTGTTGGCGGTTGCAGCGGCGTGGGCGGCATTTTCTTCTTATCGCACAGCCGAGGCCCAGCGAGTCAGCGCTGAAGAGCAGCGAAAACGAGCGCAGGAAAGCGAAGGCAAAGCCCTCTTGCAAGAAGGGTATGCGATTACGGCCAGAAACGAAGCCCTGGCGGCAGCCAAGGATGCCGAAGAGAAAAAACGGCTGGCTGAAGAGGCGAAGGAAGCTGAGGAACTCCAAAAGAAATTGGTAGCCGAACAGAATCTGCTGCTGCAAGGCAAAGAAAGTGAATTGCAAAAGAGTTTGGGAGATTCGCGCAGCCTTCTTTATGTTTCCAACCAGTTGCTGGCCTGGAATGCCTTTGACCAGAAAAATTACCTTCGTGCCCAGGATTTTCTGGATGCTTCGTTTCCCGCACCCGGCACACCCGCCAAAAACGACCTGCGCAGCTTCGACTGGTTCTATCTGTGGCGGCAGATGCACGATGAAAAACAGACGCTGAAAGGTCACGCCGGGTTTGTCTATTCGTTGTCGTATTCGCCGGATGGTCGGACGTTGGCGAGCGGAAGTGGTGACGGAACGGTGAAGCTGTGGGATGTAGCGTCGGGGGCGGAGAAGTTGACGCTGAAAGGTCACGCCGGGAGTGTCGTGTCGGTGTCGTATTCGCCGGATGGTCGCACGTTGGCGAGCGGGAGCGCTGACAAGACGGTGAAGCTGTGGGATGTGGCGTCAGGAGCGGAGAAGGTGACGCTGCGCGGTCACGCCTTGAGTGTCTGGTCGGTGTCGTTTTCGCCGGATGGTCGAACGTTGGCGAGCGGGAGCGATGACAATACGGTGAAGCTGTGGGATGTGGCGTCAGGAGCGGAGAAGGTGACGCTGAAAGGTCACGCCGATCGTGTCTTGTCGGTGTCGTTTTCGCCGGATGGTCGGACATTGGCGAGCGGGAGCTCTGACAAGACGGTGAAGCTGTGGGATGTGGCGTCAGGAGCGGAGAAGGTGACGCTGAAAGGTCACGCCGATAGTGTCTTGTCGGTGTCGTTTTCGCCGGATGGTCGAACG
>JAEUQO010000463.1 GCA_016789605.1 Acidobacteriota bacterium | reverse complement strand
TGCCGTGCCAAACGTCTTCGCACCATTCCCAAACGTTGCCGTGCATATCATACAAACCAAATGCGTTCGGTTTGTACTGACCAACTGGATACGTTTTGTTGCTGGATTGATTGCTCATCTCATCCAACGTCCCCGCATAATCGCCAGTCGTTCCCGCACGACAGGCATACTCCCATTCTGCTTCGGTTGGCAACCGATAGGCCTTGTGGGTCATCTGCGTCAGCTTTTGGCAAAACTCCTTGGCGTCTTCCCATGACACGCTTTCCATCGGCAAATCGTCACCGTTGAACTTGGGTTTGATCTTGTCGCCCATCACGGCTTTCCACTGCGCCTGAGTTATCTGGAATTTGCCGATGTAAAACGCCGGTACGGTGACTCCGTGCAGAGGCATTTCGGAATCGTACTTATCTCCGCCCATCATGAATTTGCCGCCGGGAACATAAACCATCTCCAGCTTGACGCCCTTCAGATCGTCAGTGAATCCATTCGCGGCAACCGACCCGGTCGCTACCGCTCCCGGTACCGCATTGGCTTTCGGTGGTTCGGTTGCAGTTTCACCTTTGGGCGGGACGGCCAGCGTAAGTCTCAGCCATTGCGTGCTAAACCGAACAGGCGTCAATTGCTGTTTGGAAAGCCGATTGAGCAAATCGAACAGTTGTTTATCGCGTTTTGGCTGGTTTTCCCGAATGACGCGCCGAACATCATCGCAAAGCTCTTCGTCAAGTTCGTCTTTGTTTTCTAGTTCGCCAATCAGTTTGCGGAAGGCTTGCAGTTGCTCTTTGGAATACACGGCAGCGGCGCGCGCAATGAAAAGTTCTCCGCCGTGTTGTTCCAGGCCGAAAAAGCGCGGGCGCTGGTGACCGGCTTTGGTGACTTCGGCAAACACGTATTGGTAAATCGCGCTGGCGCTGATCAATCCGTCGTCGCTGGTTTTGATTTTGCTTTGCTTGACGCCTTCCAGAATGTGTTTGGTCAGCAATCCGTATTTGTCTTCTTTTCGTTCGATGGCGCTTTCGACCGCCGAAGACGCCGTGATGATGTAAATGCCGGTCGAAAGCTCATCCATCTGATGACCGTCATCGCCCCGGCTGAGAAAGTCATATTTGATGGCGGCGCTGAAACAGCAATCCAGAATCATCACCACACGGCGGCGGCTGTAATGATCAATCATCCGGCGCAGGCGTTCGGCGGGCAGCCAGGTCGAAGTCAGCCGATCCGCGCGGCTGTCAGCCGTCGCCAGATACAACCGGTCGCTGGCATCGCAATCGCCATGCCCCGAATAGTAAAACAGGATCAGGTCTTGGGGCTGGGCGTCGGCAAACACCGATTCGATGGCGGGCAAAATTTCATAGTGCGGTTTGTTGGGAAAGACGTGCACATCGTCTTTGGCAAACAATCCGTACTCGGTCGAAGTCAGCACTTCGGCCATGCCTTTGACATCGTTGGGCGGGCACACCAGATTCTGCATCCCGGATTCCGGGCCGAATTCGTGCGAACCGATCAAAATGGCGTGATGGCGTCCTTTTTGGCTCATCGTTTAGTTGCTGGCGGGCGGTTGTTCGTCTGACATCAGGGCTTTGACCTGGGCGATGATTTCGGGGTTGTCGCAGTTTTCGGTTTTGATCGTGACTTCGCCTTTTGGCGTTTTCACTTTGATTTCTACTTTGCGGTTCTTTTTGACATAGGCTTCGAGCACTTTGATGGCGGTGACGATGACGCCGCCGCTGCCGATCAGCGTCATCACGATCTGGCCCCACAACGGCACATCGCCTCTGGACCCAGGCGCTGACTGTTCACTGACGGGGGCAGCATTCACGCCTGCCTCGTCGCGCAAGGCACGGCACAGCTTCCGCGTCTGTTGTTGCAATTCGTCCCGGTCGAGTTCGGTGGCAGACAGTGACAGTTGAATTTCCATTGGGCTGGCTCCTTGCTGAATTCTTGCTGACAACTTGCTGATGAATGTTGGGGCCGAAACCTGCGGTTGCGGATTGTAGCGGGATGTGCGTTTTTTGCCAAAACTTTCGCGCCGTACAGCGGGCTGTCTCGCCCGCTGTCGGCGTGGCAAGTGGATGTCTGACCTGTGAGCGGCTTTTTGCGCGCGGGTTCACCGGGCGTGGCGGCCCGGTGGACAACGGTCAGCCTTAGCCAAAATGTGCGGTGGTCAGAAACTGAGAGCCGAGTTCGGACAAATGGGTTTGCACGTAACGGTGGACTTCGTTGGGCGTGGTCAGGGTCAACACGTGCAGCGCCAGTTTTTCGGCGTTGGCCATGTCAATCGAACGCACCAGACGACGAATGGTCGGAATGGCCGTGGGGGTCATGCTCAGATCGCGCAAGCCCAGCCCCAGCAGCAAAATGACTTGCGCGGGATTGGACGCCATTTCGCCGCAGACATTGACCGGGATTTCGAGTTTGCGGCCTGCGTCGGCGACCTGTTTGATTGCGCGCAACACCGCCGGATGCAGTGGATCAAACAGCGAATTGACGTTTTCGTTGCCGCGATCCACGGCCAGCATGCTCTGGATCAGGTCGTTGGTGCCGAGGCTGAAAAAGTCTGCTTCGCGCGCCAGGACTTCGGCCATCAGAACGGCGGCCGGGACTTCGATCATGACGCCGATTTCAACGTCTTCGGCGTGCGCGACTTTTTCGGCGCGCAATTCGCGTTCGACGTCGGCGATGATCTGTTTGGCGGCGCGCACTTCGTCGAGGTTGGAAACAAACGGCAACAGGATTTTCAGATTGCCGTGCACGGCGGCGCGCAAGATGGCGCGCACCTGTGTGCGAAAGACGTATTCGACCTGTAACGACAAACGAATGGCGCGCAATCCCAAGGCCGGATTGCGTTCGGGTTTAAACCCTTCCAGGTGCAATTTGTCGCCGCCCAAATCAAAGGTGCGCACGACCGCGCCGGCTTCGCCGCTCATTTCGGCCAGAAATTTGTAGGCTTCGAATTGCTCTTCTTCCGTCGGCAAACCGGATTCGGCCTGGGCATAGAGAAACTCTGACCGATACAACCCGACGCCTTCGGCATTGAAACGCTGAAAGACTTCGATCTCTTCGATCAGTTCGATGTTCGCGCGCAACTTCACTTCCTGATTGTCAAAGGTGATGGCGGGCAGCTCGCGCTCTTCGATGTCGTGCTGTTCCTGCTGTTGCTGACGCGAACGCTGTTCGGTGTAAAAGATCAGCGTTTCAGGCGAAGGGTTCAAAATGACCGTGCCGGTCGTGCCGTCAATGATGATGGTTTCGCCCGAACGCACGCGCGAGGTCACGCCGCGCACGCCGACCACGGCGGGAATGTTGACGCTGCGCGCGATGATCGAAGTATGCGACGCCCAGCCGCCGGCATTGGTGACAAAACCCAGGACTTTGCGCGGGTCGAGGTCTGCCGTCACCGAAGGCATCAGGTCATCGGCGACGATGATCGCTTCTTCGGCCAGTTCGTTCAGGCCGCGCGTTTCGGTGCCGGACAAAATCTTGATCAACCGGTGCGACACGTCCACGACGTCGCTGCCGCGTTCGCGCAAATAATCGTCTTCGATTTGCGCATAGACTTCGAGCAGGTGACCGGTCACATCGCGCACGGCCCATTCGGCGTTGGCCTGATTTTCGAGAATGAATTTTTCGATCTGGCCCTGCAAATGCGGGTCTTGCAGCATCAGCAAGTGCGCTTCGAGAATGTAAGCGTGATCAGAACCGAGCGCGGCGCGCAATCGTTCGATGGCTTCGCGCACCTGTTGCTGAGCCAGATGCAAGGCTTCGCGAAAGCGATTGATCTCGGCGTCGAGTTGTTGTTTGGGCAAAAAGAACCGCACCACGCGTCCGCGCGGATCGTCCACCAAAAAGGCGTTGCCAATGGCGACTCCCTGGCAGACGCCGATGCCTTCCAGTCGCTCTTCAGGAAATTTTCTACCGATGCCCCGCATTGAGAATCCCTCAAGCCGTCATCGCACGAAGAACGCCGCCCGCTCACTCTTCGCCGAATTTGCTTTCGATCAATTGGCAGATGGCCTCCAGCGCCGCTGCTTCGTCTGTTCCTTCACAGATGATTTCGATTTCCGTGCCCTTGGTTGCCGCCAGCAACAACACGCCAAAAATGCTTTTGGCTTCGACCGTTTTATGACGCGCTTCGGCGCGCGCCAGCAGGATGTCGCTCGCAAACGTGTTGGCCAGCTTGACCAGCTTCGCCGTTGCGCGCGCGTGCAAGCCCAAACGATTGGTAATGATCACGGTGCGTTGCTGCATGGAGAGCAGGGTATGTTCCCGGCGGCAGTGCTTAAGGTTTGCCGGGGGCGAGTACTTCGCTCGCCAGATAGATGTTCTTTTGCCCCTGGTCGCGAACGCGACGGGCGACGGTCTCTAAATTCTCCTCGGGAAGCTGTTGCGCCAACCGAATGATCATCGGCAAATTGACTCCCGTGACGACTTCGATAGGAGCCATGCCTAAAAACGTACAGGCCAGATTGGTGGGCGTCCCGCCAAACATATCGGTCAGCACGAGCACGCCCGCGCCCTGATTGACGCGTCCGATGGCGTTTTCGATCTGTTCGCGCGCGGCTTCGACGTCGTCGTGCCAGCCAATGGAAACGGCGGTGATGTGACGAATGTCTTCATTGATGATGGTTTCCGCGGCGTTGACCAATTCGGTCGCCAGATTGCCGTGCGTAACGACCACGCCTCCGACTAATGACATAACCCCTCACTTTTTCACGTCGCGGTGGGTGACACGCGCGCGCATGCCTTGCTGGTTCAAATGCTTGCCCAGCGCATTGGCGACCGCCACCGAACGGTGTTTGCCGCCCGTGCATCCGATGGCGACCGTGACATAGCTTTTGCCTTCGCGCTGATAGAGCGGCATCAAATAATCGAGCAAGCCGTTAAATCGCTGAATGGTTTCGCGCGCTTCTTCGCTTTTGTCCAGATATTCGATGACCGGTTGATCGTTGCCGGTCAGCGCGCGCAATTCCGGCACGAAATGCGGATTTGGCAAAAAGCGCACATCCAGCAGCAAATCGGCGTCCAGCGGCACGCCATACTTAAAACCAAAACTGATGATGGTAATGTCAGTCTGGGTCGCGGAATTTTCCGGCGCGAAGCGGTTTTTCAACCACGCGCGCAAGGAATGCACGGTGTGTTCGGAGGTATCAATGACCACATCCGCCAGCGCCCGAATCGGCGCCAGGCGCTCGCGCTCTTCGCCGATGGCTTCGAGCACGCGGCCTTCGCCCAGGGGATGCGGTCGGCGCGTTTCGCTGTAACGACGTTGCAAAGCGGCGTCGCCTGCTTCCAAAAACAAGACGGTGGTTTCCAGATCGTCGCGTCCACGCAGTTGCGCATATACCTGCGGAAAGCTGCTCAGAAACTCGCCTTCGCGAATGTTGATGCCCAGCGCCGCGCGCGTCACGCCGAATTCCTTGCGCTCAAACAAATGCACAAAGCTGGCGATCAGTTGCACGGGCAGATTGTCTACGCAAAAGTACCCCAGGTCTTCAAAGACGTTCATCGCCGACGACATGCCTGACCCACTCAAGCCGGTGATGATAATGAGTTGCGGTGTCATTGCTGTGCTAGAGGAACGAGCAGGAGGCGAACGCGGCAAGAGCCTTGTCGCCCTTGCCGCGCCGCTCTCACCAGACTCGTCAAGGTTCGATCAAGCCATAGTTACCGTCTTTGCGTTTATAGATGACACCGACGCGGTCGGTTTCAGCATCGCGAAAGACGAGGAATTGCTCCGGGGCTTCAGCGACGCGCAGCATCGCTTCTTCGGGGGTCATCGGTTTGACGGAATAGCGACGCGAACGAATGATGCGCGGCGCTGGCGTTTCCGGTTCAACCGGAGGCACAGGGCTGGGGGCGATTTCACTGGCCGATGGGGCCTGATGTTTGCGAGTGATGAGTTTGCCTTTGACCTTGACGGCCTGCCGTTGCAGCTTGTCAATCGCCTGCAACGCAGAGGTGTACATGTCCGTCGTGTCGGCTTTGCTGGTCAACGAGTGATCGAGCCAATTGACCACAATTTCGGCGAGGTGGCGATGATGCTTGCCCACGCTCAAGATGACATGCGCGCGGGTCGCGCCATTCAACAACGTATCAAGTTTCTTAAAATGACTGGTGATGTGCTTTTTGATGGCAGGAGAGACGGTGAAATTACGTCCTGTGAATTCGATTTTCATCCCAAGACTCCTTCGGATTAGGGCCTGCTCGTCGAGGCATTTCACAAGCAGGTACTCGGTTGGTCAAACGGGAGGAAGGAATAATAGCTGCGGATGGAACTGGTGTGTACAACTGAGCCGAGCACACCAAGCTCGCCCCGCCAAAGTGCTCAAACAACTTGCCGCCGCTCTCGCGAACCAGCGATTTTCATCTGATCACGATATTTGGCGACCGTACGACGCGACAGCTTTTGCCCCTCCCTGGCCAGGCGCGCCGCAATTTCATCATCGGTCAACGGATTACGCCCGTCTTCGGCTTCGATCATCTTGCGAATTTTGATCTTGATGATCTGGGTCGAAACCTCTTCACCATCGTCATTGGTCATGCCTTCGGTGAAAAAGCGGCGCAACTCAATGACTCCCTGAGGGGTATGTGCGTATTTCCCGTTCACCACGCGCGAAACTGTGGAAAGGTGCATGCCGATGTCTTCGGAAATATCCTTGAGCATCATGGGGCGGATGAACTCAACGCCTTTGTCCAAAAACTCCCGCTGACGTTCGACAATGCGTTCACAGACTTTGTAGATGGTTTGTTTGCGGTGTTCGATGTTCTTGAGCAAATCGACCGCCGAACGAAACCGATCTTTGATGTAATCGCGCGTTTCTTTTGATGTCTCTTTGTTTTCCATCATCTGCCGATACTGGCGATTGATGCGCAGTTGCGGCAGACCGTCATCGTTAAAGCGAATGACGTATTCGTCGTCAATTTTTTCGATATAAACTTCGGGTTCGATGTATTGCGCTTCACGCGGCGCATATTTGCGGCCCGGTTTGGGTTCGAGCTGGCGCACCAGTTTCATTTCCTGGGAAATCTGTTCGACGCTCACGCTCAGTTCGCGCGCCAGTTCCGGCCATTTGTGGCTTTGCAGCTTCTGAAAGTAATCCCGCACCAACACTGCCGCCAGCCGTTGGCCATAACCGAAATAATTCAATTGCAACAACAGACATTCTTGCAAATCGCGTGCACCGACGCCGGTCGGATCAAGCTGTTGCACGATGTGCAGCGCTTTTTCGACGGTTTCCATCGGCCAGGGGCCGAGCGCCGCAATTTCAGCCAGCGAACAATCAAGAAAGCCATCGTCGTTCAAATTGCCGATGATGGCTTCGGCGGCATCTTGCACGTCGGGTTTCATGATCGTCAGCCGCAACTGCCAGTTCAGATAATCGGCCAACCCTTCTTGCGCTGACAGAAACTGTTCAAACGTCGGCGTGTCTTTGACCTCGTTTTCGCGGGTGCGATAACCGGGGTCCAGGTATTCTTCAAAGGTTTGCCCGAAATCAATCTCTTCAAAGGAATCGCGCTCGCCAATTTCAGCCTCGCGCGGTTCTCCGCCATCGGGCGCGCTTTCCGCGTTGGGGCTGCTGGGCGTGTAATCGCCAAATTCCTGCGCATTGAATTCTGTCGTGGAAGTTCCGTTGTAGGAATTGTCGAAATCGCCGGCGTCAGCAGCGGAAAAGGAATTGTCTCCGCGGTCGTAAGGTTCTGCACTGCTCAGCGGGTTTTCCGTACCACTGGCAGCGCCGTTCAGACTGGTGGGAACTTCGGTGTAGTCAATATTGGCCAGGTCGCCCGCAACCGAGACTTCTTCCGGCGCCAATTCTTCGAGCACCGGGTTTTCGCTTAATTGTTGCGTGACCAGATCGGACAATTCGAGCTTGGTCATTTGCAACATCTCGATACGCTGGCGCAATTGCGGTGTGAGCACCAGACGCTGCGACAAATTTTGGACGAGTGTGGGTTTGAACGACATAACGCTACACAATTATTGAGTTCTGCATTCTTCAGTGTCTGTTTCGCACGGGAGTGCCCACACGCTCCGCGCCCAAAAGCTGTCACGTCAGAACCAGCAACTCGCTCACAATCGGAATTTTTCTCCCAGGTAGACCCGGCGGACTTCCGGATCGTCTGTCAACGCCTGCGGCGTGCCCGCACGGAACAACTGTCCTTCACTGATGATATAGGCGCGATCCGTAATTTCCAGCGCCTCGCGCACATTGTGATCCGTGATCAACACGCCAATTCCCTGATCGCGCAAACGCGCGATGATCTGTTGAATATCGTCAATGGCAATGGGGTCAATGCCGGCAAATGGTTCATCAAGCAGAATGTATTTCGGCTCAAGCGTCAGCATGCGGGCGATTTCCGTACGGCGACGCTCGCCGCCTGACAACGCATACCCTTTGTTTTTACGCACATGGCTCAGGCGAAACTCTTCGATCAATTCTTCCAGCCGTGCGTGCCGTTCTGCGCCGGACAAGGGCAAGGTTTCTAAAATCGCCAGAATGTTCTGTTCAACCGTCAGTTTGCGAAAGACCGATGCCTCTTGCGGCAGATAACTGATCCCCAATCGCGCCCGCTTATATAACGGCAATTTCGTAATATCTTGCTCGCCCAACCAGACACGGCCTTCGTCCGGCTCTTCCAGGCCGACCACCATATAAAAGGTGGTCGTTTTGCCCGCGCCATTCGGACCGAGCAAACCGACAATCTCGCCCGGTTGGACTTCGATGGAGACCTGATTCACAACACAGCGGCGACGATAGGATTTCTTCAAATGCTCGGCGCGCAACGCGCCAGCTTGAAGAGTGGGGGTTGGTGTCGTGTGTTCGACCTTACGATCAAGCACCTCGCCTACCATTTTCCTCTCCCCTCCTGCTGCATCAAAAACTTCTCCCTCATGGATTTGTCAGCCTCTGGCTTGATGTATTCCGGTTTGAAAGCGACCTCGTGGCCCGGCAGATTAAGAAGCTGTGTTGACACCTTCGGGCGGCTCATTTTTGGATGCGGTGCGTTGTTTTTACACGCTTTTTATTGCCGCTGTCATCATTGGCTTCGATCCTAGCATCGCGTAAATGCAATGTCAATTTTGCACTTTTTGTGACTGCTTCACGCTCGCGATCCTCAACCATCGCCAAGTTTCCGGTCAGAATTGCCGTGTCATTGGCCGCCGTATAGACGACCTGATCGCCGGTCGCGCGCCGGTTCGGTTGCGTCACCACGACGTTGTTTGACGCCGTCATTTGCACCAGTTTGTGCTCCTGATCCATCACCGCATCAGCCACGGCGGCATCAATCACATCTGTCCCTTGCCGGACTTTGACCGCCCCCTCGTAATGCGCGGTGCGCGTCTCGTCGCTGTAAACAATGCGTTCGGCAGTGGCAAACACCGGCACCACTTCTTTTTTGCCTTTTTCGACTTCGCGTTCGAAATCATAAAACGCAGATTGCGCATTGCCCCACGCCGTCATCAGACGTTCGCCCTTGTCCAGTTCCAGATTGTCGGCGCGCACAAAATCGTTGTCCTGCCAGGCGCGCACATTCCCTTGATAACGAGCGGCGCCTTCGCGGTGTTTGACCTGCGCACGATCAGAGGCAATCGTCACCGGCGCTTTCTCTTTCTTAAACGGAGCCGCACCGCCGGTCGTCTCGCGGCTGAAATATGTGGTGCGCACTTTGCCGCGCAAAAAGCTTTCGTCCGTGCCGACGTTGACGTCAATTTCGTCGGCGTTGGCGCGGGCTGACGAATCCCACAACAGCGGTTTGCCGCGCAAGGTCACCAACTGCGTTTCGCCGGTGTAAACCGCGCGCAGCGCCGTCGCGGTGCGGTCGCCATCAGTGAATTTGGCGTCGCCGTCCACGATCAAATCAACCACATCCTGAGTTTGCTGCGACAAATTGGCCGTCATCTTCTTGCCGCTCATCGTCTTTTTCGGACGTTTGACGAGTTTGCCGTCCTTGCCTTTGGTTTCGGGTTGCAACGGTTCGAACTCGGCCACTGGATTGCCATCGGCCAGAAAAGTTTTGATGACGTTGCCGGTTTCGTAAAACTCAGCATTGAATTTGGCGGCGCGCAATCGTTTGCGTTCTGCCGTGGGGGTGATCTGTTTCGGCGTAATGGTGAGCACGGCGTTGCC
>JAEUQO010000284.1 GCA_016789605.1 Acidobacteriota bacterium | reverse complement strand
GTGCCGTGATTGAAATTTTCGACCACGCCCCATTTCGCGTGCTGCCCCCAATGCGGACTTTCTTTCGGATCGCCTAAACGAATGATGCCCATCGGCACCGTTTGATTGCCTGCAGGCGCTGCCGCAGGAGTCGCTGTCTGCGCGGGTGCAGACGTTGGTGTTGGCGCAGGCGCAGGCGTCGGTTTGGGCGGTGTCGGCGCAGGCGTCGTCGTGGTCGTCGGAGTGGTCGTTGCCTGAGCGATGACTGGTTTAGGTGTCGGCGTCGGCGTCGGTGTTGGCGCAGTCGTTGGTTTGGGCGTTGGTGTCGGCGCCGGTTTAGGCGTTGGCGTCGGTGTCGGCGCGGGCGCTGGTTTGGGTTCTGTCGGCGTTGCTGGTGTCGGCGCAGGCGGCGTTGTGGCCGCCACTGTTGTCGGCGCGGCGGCTTTGGCGCCGAAATGATTGGGCGGAGGCAGCGCTACGCCTTTGGCCGCGAAATCTTTTACCGTCGTCAGTGCGTGACAGTAATTGCACTTGGCCGTTTCCAGTTTGACCGCGCCTTCGATCTTCGTCTGCATTTCCTTTTTATGACACTCAACGCAACTGGTGGCGACGGGCTGTTTCTCTTTGGTTTTGCGATCTTCGGCAAAAAAGTCGTTGCGTGTGTTGGCTGTCTTGCCCGTCGCATGACAGGAAAGACAATCGGTGACGCTCTTGCCTACGTTTTCGTCGTGCGTTTTGTGGCTGAATGGCAACGGTGCTTTTACGCCGGGCTTTGCCGGATTCAGTTCGGTGTTGATGATCTGGCGCGCAAACCATAAGACGGCCGGTTCTGAACCTTTGACCGGGCGATCTTTGGCCGGTTTGGCTGTTTCCAAATGGCAGCCGGTGCAATTGGTCGCAAACGTATTTTTCGGATCGGGTTTGTCTTTCTTGGGCGGCGCAACAATTTTCGGATCGAAGTGGCAAACGAAACAATCAGGATGTCCTGGCGCGCTCATTTTTACGCCAGCGGCAAAGTTTTGTTTGCCCGCCGCCGTTGGCGCGTTGCTCATGGTGTGGCACGCGGCACACTCGAATTTGTCCTTGTCCAACCCTTTATTCGCTTTGGCATCGGCTTTGGCGTCATAAAACTTGAGCTGGTCTTTCAGCACGGTTTTGAGGGCGAATTCAGAAAAGTAGCCAACGTGATCGCCGTGCGAATAAAAATCGAAAAACTGTGAATTGTTGCTGCCGTCAGGATTGGGCAAGCGGCGAATGTTGGTCGCCATCAGTTTCGGATCGCGCGAAAGCTGTGTGTGGCAGATGGTGCACATTTCGCGCGGCGCGGCAGAGCCTGTATCGGCGTGGCATTCGGTACAGGCAGAGTGCGTTTTTTCGCTCGCTTTGCCGAATTTGTGGCTGGGATAGGCGGCGGCGACTTCGATGTCGTGCTGATTCTTGCCCAGCTTGTCCTGCACGGCGGTGCCGTGGCAATACGCGCAATCCAGCTCAACGGCCAGCGTTTTGTCCAGCAGGCTTTTGACTCGGCCCGTGTGGGATTTGTGCGTGAATTTGGCGTATTTCGAGGGCGGAGCAGGGCGGCTCCGTTGCGCCTGTGTGTCAAACGTCACGTAACAAACGCTCAAGGTCAGGACAACGGCAAGTACCAGAAGGCTTTTCATCTGCGTTTGGATTGGATTCGGTTGATTCGTTTTATGCCAGGCCACTCCGCAACGGAGTGGCCTGGCACTTACGGGATATTCGGATGTCGTGGGAATTTGACATACGGCAAGCGTGCACCGCGTACAATCACCTGATCGGCGCGAATGTTGGCGGGCGCTTCAAACCCGACGCTGCCCGCTGACGCGATCAGATCATCCTGGTCAATGCCGTCACCGCTGATGCCGATGGCTCCGACCAGCACGCCGTTTTTATACAAGGGCACGCTGCCCGCGAAAATCTGTATGCCGTTGGGCAAGCTGGGAATCGCCGTGCAAGTCGGCGCAGCCTGTCCGCTTAGGATGTTGACCAGCGCCGTGCGCGCCAGCGCAATTTGCAAACCGACATTGAACGGACTCCAGGCTGGCAAGGGCTTTGAGAACGGGCCATTGAGCGTGTCATTGATGCCATCGGGCAAAAATGGGCGACTCAGAAATCCGTGCGCGCGGTCGCTGAAGGCAATCGAACCATCCAGCCGAATGCCGTCGGCCAGGGCGGCATCTGCGAATTTGGCAAATTTGCCGCCTTCGGCTGCGCGCAATTGTGCGCCCGCCGTCGCACTGCTGAAAAACACCGCCGTGCGCGCTTTTTGCGCGCTGACGTCAAAGCCGAAAATCGGCGCGTCGAACGTGCTGAACAATCCCAACACTGCGCCAGTCGTATCCACAACCGAAATATTGACTTCGGCGGGCGCGCCCAATGGGCGACGAATCGCAGCGCGTGTGCGATAGGCTTGCTGGGCAGCCTGCGTAATGATCAGCGTGACATCCGCAATGGTCAGTTGATTGCCGTTGGCGACCGCGCCTGCTTTGAATGGGAAGAAACGTGCGTCCACGCGGCCCGGAACATTGCCAAGCGTCAGCGGCGTGAAGCCTGACGCCGGTGTTGCGCGCGGCGGGAACAGTGAGGTGCCGGGTAAACTGCCAAACGCAGGCGCTTGCACGGTTTGCGACGGTGCATTGGTATAGGGCAACCGCATGCCGTCCACCAGAATTTGATCGCCGCGAATCGCCGCCGGTGGTTCAAATCCCTGTGTGCCAGCCAGGGCGATGATTTCTTCCAGGGATTGGTCGTTGTCTGACGGATCAATGTCTATGGAATAAAACCCGTCTACTTCGATGCCCAAACCGCCGACGGCAGCATTGCCTTTGTAAATCGGCACCCCGCCCGGATCACCTGCCAACCCGAAAGGCAAAAACTTCAATGCGGGTCTGACATCCGAACAGGGAAGCTGTGAGAATTGCACGCCGAAAAGCGGGCCGCCCGGCGTGAAATCAATCAGCGGCGGAAAATGTTCTTGAATGATGAAACTGGCGCTGCGCGTGGAAAAGGCATTGCCCAAAGTGCTGAAATAGGCGGCGGTGCCTGCTTTGGAAAGCGAGGCCAGCGCCGGACCATCACACAGCAACGCGCGCAACGGATTGGCGGCGGGCACAACGCAATTGCCATTTTGCGTGATTGGCACACTGACTTGTTCCAGTCCGTCCGGATCAGCCGCTTTTTTGGCCTGGTTGGTGAGCAAATCCGTAACGCCCAATTTCACGTCAGTGCGCGCGCCGGTCATTTTGAAAACGCCCAGAATATCGCCTTCGCGGCTGAGCACGCCGATGGTCGCACGCACACCGAGTTGCTGCGCTTTGGCGACGGCTTGCGCGATGATGGTTTGCACTTCGACATCGGTCAGGGCCACAAACGGCGCGGGCAAAACCTGACTGGCTTCTCCGGCCAGGCGCAATTGCACCGTGTTGCTGGGACGCCCATCTGCCCAGACCGTCACATCTGTCATACCACCAGAGAGGTTGGACGGCAGCATCAGGTTGATTTGGTCGAGTCCGGCAAATCCGCCTTGTGGCCCATTGTAAAGCGGTGTGATTTCCTGATTGCCAATGCGCACGCGCAAATTGCCACCGTTGCGGAATCCTGTGCCAAACAGCAACAAGTAATTCGGACGCCAGGGCATACCGGCTTCAATGGCTTTGGCGGAGCCGTCCGCTTGCGCCACGTTCTCATACCGCACACCGTCATAGGTGGTCAGCGCCACCGGAATGCCACGTCCATTGTAAGAAGTGGTGAAAATGGCAGGAGACGCGCCGACAAGCTGGATTTCGCCACGCGCCAGCACCGTGTCTCCGTTACTGACCAGCATTTGCGCCAGTCCCAGCGCCGCCTGTTCAGGAATCAGATAATTGATCTGGCCCGGAGAGACAAAAAAGAGTTGCGCGCGATGTTCGATACTGCGACTGTCAATCAGTTTGACGGTGACGTTGGCCAGTGAGGTAGGAAGCGGCAACGTGGTGGCAGTTTCAATGCGTGATGCCAGATTCGCGCCAAAGGCTGCGGCAATCGCGCCTGGAGACAGCGGACCGCTGAAACTCGCCGCATTGACGCTGACCACTGCCGCATTATCGGCGGCGGCCTGCGCGCGCATCTGCCGATTCCACAGCAGACCACAGCAAGACAGAATGACACCAAGAAAAAGAGCGCTAAAAAGGATGCGATTGCTGGGCTGAAAACGTGCGCGCATCGGCAAAACCTCAAACTGTGATTGTAAAAAGTGGGGCCGTGAACTGCGTTTATTGGGAAAGCTGAAACAAGAGCGCTTTGCGAGAACCGCCGCAGACTATAGCCGCAGCCCCGTACCGTCGCAAGCAAAAAATCCTGCCGACCAGCGGCGCGCATTGCATGATGCGGCGATTGGCGTTCTGCGCTGGCTGGGGAAAATCAATGATTGACTTGCTTCGAAAAGCTATGCTATCAAGCCTTCACGTTGAACAGACGTGCCCGGTTCAACTCGCAGTCCGACAATAATGATCATCCGTCCGTCGTTGCAGTTTGTTGCCTCATCGCTGCTCGTTTTAATTATCCATCTCCCCCATTGAGGCCATCTTTTCGGAGGCGTACCGGTGCGAAGCTATACCCTTGCCCTTTTGATTGTGCTCATTGCGAGCGTGACTCTCGCGCGTGCTCAGACCCAGGCCACACCCGAAGCGAAGCAAACCCAGACAGACACAAAGAACAAACCAGCGGATCAGCAAGCTGCGCCGCCGGATGTACGCTTTCCCAAGGAAAAGCCGCTGGGCGCTGCCGGGCCGTCACGAGACCGCAAACCGACGGTGGAAGACGCCGAATTCAAAGTCATCGAAGACCGCTGGCGCGTTGGCATTCCAGAAGACCCGCGTTTTCGCAAAGGGGACATCTTCAATCCGTACCGGCAGAACGTTCTCAAAGGGGATTATCCGATTATTGGCGTGGCGACCTTTCTCAATGTCACGCTATCCAGCGAAAGCGATTTGACCGTACGCCGGGTCGCCCTACCGCAAGACGTCAGCAGCCAACGGCCCGGCAGTTTGGAATTTTTCGGGCGTGGGCGACAGGAAGCCTTCAATCAGAATTTCATCTTTTCCTTCGACCTGTTTCACGGTGATGCGTCGTTCAAACCGGTGGATTGGCGTTTCAAAGTCACTGGCATCGCCAATCTCAACCTTTTGAAAGCGCGCGAACGTGGCATCGTCAACGTTGATGTGCGCGAAGGCACTTCGCGGCTGGACGGGTTCAATTCAATCGAAGAAGTCTTCTTTGAATATCGTTTGGGCGACACCACCAAGCTGTTTCCGTTTTTGCGCGGCAAAGGCAGCAAGAACGGCCGCTCGCCCAACTTCGACTCCACCTCGATTCGCGTCGGCATTCAGCCGTTCACCAGCGATTTTCGCGGCTTCATTTTCAGCGATTCCAATTTGGGCGCACGACTGTTTGGCAACTTTGCCAATAATCGTTGGCAGTACAATCTGGCGTATTTCAACATGCTGGAAAAAGACACCAACAGCCAGCTCAACGCCATCAACTTTGCCGAAACAAATTTCCGCAATCAGCAGGTCTATATCGCCAACCTCTATCGGCAAGACACGTTTGTGCTCGGTTACACCACGCAATTCAGTTTGCATTACAGCGATGACCGGGCGACGCGCGAATTCGACCAGAACGGTTTTTTGGTGCGTCCGGCGCGCATCGGTACGGTTAGACCGCATCGCGTGCGCAGCGGATATCTGGGCTGGACCGGTGATGGGCACTTCGGACGGTTGAACGTCACACACGCGCTATATCAAGTCATCGGGCGCGATACCTTCAACCAACTCGCTGGGCGTTCCACGCGCATCAATGCGCAAATGGCGGCGGCAGAACTTTCGGTAGATTTTGATTGGCTGCGTTATCGCGTCGGCGCGTTTTACAGTTCTGGCGACGCCAATCCGACTGACAGCACGGCACGCGGATTTGACGCCATTTTGGACAACACCAGTTTTGCGGGCGGCAAATTCAGTTTTTGGAATTCCCAAGGATTGCGTTTGACGCAAACGGGCGTGGCCCTGGTTGAACCGCGCAGCCTCATTCCCAGTTTGCGCAGCAGCAAAACACAAGGCCAGGCCAATTTCGTCAATCCGGGCCTGACGCTTTACAACGCAGGCATTGACGTGGACGTCACGCCCAAACTGCGTGCCTTCATTAATTACAACTACCTGCGCTTTAACCGTACCGAACCGTTGGAATTGGCACTGTTCCAGAACTCCGTCCGTCACGAAATCGGGCACGATCTGGGCGTTGGCTTCATCTATCGCCCCTTCCTGAATGAAAACGTTGTGTTGGTGAGTGGTGCGTCGGGGCTGCGTCCGGGACGCGGCTTCACAGACATTTTCAGCTCCAACTGCAACGGCTTGCCACAAGGTTGCGGTGCTGGTTCACCGACGTTGTGGGCGGCATTCGTCACCTTGAAATTCACCTATTAGCCCAAATGAGGCTTCCCGATTTTTCAGACCTGATTTGATTTGGCTTCCCGCGCTCTGACAGTTTGAAAGGCAATTGCATGAATACATCCACCACGATTAAGCGCGTCAAACTCATCTTTTTGTTGTGCCTCGCGTTGCTGTTGATCTGGACGTTTCCGTCGGCCAACCGTGCGTCGTTGGCGGTGGCTTCTGAAACCGACGTGGCAGTCGGTCACGCAACGGACGACAGCGCTCAACAACAACCCGCGCAACAGCGGCAAAAGAAGGTCAATCCGCAAAGCGCCGGTTGCGTGGTTTGTCACACCGGCACCGAATCCATGCACGCCGATGGCGATGATGAGTTGGAGATCGGTTGTGCCGACTGTCACGGCGGCAATCCACAAGAGACGCAGGACAAAAAGAAAGCGCACGTCGAACCGCGCAATTCCGACTGGTGGAAATCCACGGCCAATCCCGAACGCCTGAACGCTTTGTGGCTGCAGGAAAGCGCCGAATTTGTGCGCTTCATCAATCCGGGCGATTACCGCGCGGCTGATCTGGCTTGCGGCAAATGCCACGAACGCGAAGTCGCCTGGTCAAAAAAGAGCATGATGACGCACGGCGGCATGTTGTGGGGCGCGGCGCTTTATAACAATGGCGCTTATCCGCTGAAAGACGCGCACTTCGGTGAAAGTTACAGCCGCGACGGCAAACCGCAAATGATTCTGACCAATCCTGCGCCGACGGCGGAAGAGACGCTGAAAAAAGGCATTTTGCCGTATTTGATGCCGCTGCCGCGCTGGGAAGTCATGCAACCTGGCAACGTCTTGCGTGTGTTTGAACGCGGTGGCGAATTGAAAGGCTTGCCGTCTGACATTGGCAGCCCGGCGATTTTTGAATTGCCCGGCAAACCCGAAGTCAAACTCAGCGACCGCGGATTCGGCACGCGCTTGCGCACTGATCCGGTGTTTCTCGGTTTGCAAAAAACGCGTTTGCTCGACCCGCTGCTGTCGTTTCCGGGCACGAATGACAATCCGGGCGATTATCGCCAGTCAGGCTGTACGGCGTGTCACGTGGTGTATGCCAACGACCGCGACCCGAAACACTCTGGTCCATATGCCAAATTCGGCAATCAGGGCCAGACCGTGACCGAAGACCCGACCATCCCCAAAAACGAATCCGGCCATCCGATCAAACACCAGATGACCAACGGTGTTCCTTCCAGTCAGTGCATGATCTGCCACATACACCCAGGCGGAAACATGCTGACCAGCTATTACGGCATGACCTGGTGGGACAACGAAACCGACGGCGATTTGATGTATCCCGCCAAACAGCCGAAATTGAGCGAAGAGCAGAAAGACAAGATTCAATTTCGCAATCCGGAAGGTTCTGCGTTGCGCGGCAAATGGGGACAGGACAAAGACTTTTTGCGCGACATGTGGATGACGGTCAATCCGCAAGCCAAACGTACGCAATTCGGCGATTTTCACGGACACGGCTGGGTCTTTCGCAATGTCTATAAGACCGACAAAAAAGGCAACATGCTGAATTCGCGCGGCGCCAAAATCGCGCCCGAAGACCCGGAGAAATTCAAGAAGGGCGTGCATCTGGAAGACGTGCATCAGAAATACGGCATGCATTGCGCTGATTGCCACGTCGGTTCTGACGTACACGGCAACGGCAATCTTTATAACGAACCGCGCGCCGCCATTCAGGTGGATTGCATTGATTGTCACGGCACGGTGAATGCGCCTGCGACCTTGCAAGCTTCCGGGCCAGCGGCAGGCACGGCGCGATTCAAAGGCAAGGTCATCAACGTCACCAAAGACCTGACCAAAGTGCGCACACGCAACGAACGCGGGCGTTCGATTCCGATGTTCCAGCGCATACAACAGGCGACCGCGCGCAAAGTCATCGGCGAAGACGGCAAACCCGAACTCGACAAGGATGGCAAAGAACGCGAAGTGCAGCTTCGCCCTGGGGACGTCGTACAAAACTCGCTCGTCATTCCCGGCAAGTGGTGGCGCGTGGTGCAAACGATAGACACCGCCGTGCAATCGCGTACGGTCAAAATTGGCGATCAGGATGTGCAATATCGCAGCCGCGATTACAACGACGCTTCGGCGTATGCCAAAACCGTGCAACGCGATGGCAAAACCTGGGCTGATACCACCGTGGCGGACAACAAGCTGGCGCACGCCAACAGCAACATGACCTGTTACTCCTGTCACACGTCGTGGACGACCAGTTGTTTTGGCTGTCATTTGCCAATGACTGCCAACAAACAGAAACCGATGTTGCACAACGAAGGCCAGGACAATTTGCGTAATTACACGCAATACAACTTCCAGACCTTGCGCGATGACATTTATATGCTGGGCAAAGACGGCACTGTTACCGGTCATCGCATTGCGCCGACGCGTTCGACTTGCGCCGTGTTGGTCGGTTCGCAAAACCAGAATCGCGAATGGCTGTATTCGCAGCAGCAGACCGTTTCTTCTGAAGGTTACAGCGGACACGCGTTCAGCACGTTTGTGCCGCATACCGTCAGCACCTCAGAAACGAAAGTCTGTACCGATTGCCACGTTGCCAAGACGAATGACAACAATGCCTTGATGGCGCAATTGCTGATGCAGGGGACAAATTTCGTCAACTTCATCGGACGGTTTGCCTGGGTGGCGGCGGGACAGCACGGCATTCACGCGGTCGTTGTCACCGAACGCGACGAACCGCAGGCGGTCATCGGTTCCAGCTTGCACAAGCTGGCGTATCCGGAGGAATACAACAAACACGTCAAACGCGAAGATCAGTTGACGGAAGCTTACGAGCACACGACAAACAACGAAGCGCTCGGCATTCAGATTCGCGGCGAGTATGCCTATGTCGCCAACGGCAAAGGCGGCTTGCGCGTGTATGACATCGCCAACATTGACAACAAAGGTTTCAGCGAACGCATCACGACCGCGCCGGTTTCGCCTCTGGGGCAGCGGTTTTACGTGGACACGAAATATGCGACGGGCGTTGCGTCGCCTTCGACGCTGGCGATTGATCCGACGCGGCAGCACCGCGCCGAAAATCAGGAAGCCATCAACCGCGACGACGGGCAGCCGATCCATCCGCTGTACGCGTTCTTGTATGTCAGCGACAAATACGAAGGGCTGGTTGTCATCGGCGACAAGAAAAAAGGCGTGGCGACCTTGCTCGATGGCGACCCGCGCAACAACTTCCTGAAACGCGCGCTCGCCTTCAATCCTGACGGAGCGCTCAACGGCGCCTCCAGCATCACCATCGCCGGGTATTACGCCTATATCACCTGTGACCGGGGCGTGGGGGTGATCAATTTGAACAATCCGCTGGAACCGCGTTTGGTGACTGTGCTCGGCGGATTCAACCAGCCGACGGCGGTGGCGGTGCAATTCCGCTATGCCTGGGTGACCGATCACGATGGCTTGAAGCTGATTGACATCACTTTGCCCGAACAGCCGAAATTGGTCGAAGCGGCGACGCTCAGGCTGGAAGATGCGCATAACCTTTATCTGGCGCGCACTTATGCCTATGTCGCAGCAGGCAAAAACGGGTTGATCATCGTGGACATCGAAAAGCCCGAAAAGCCAAAGATTGATCAGACCTTCAATGCTGACGGCAAAATCAACGATGCGCACGATGTGAAGTTGGGGATGGTGGCCAATTCGCTCTTTGCCTATGTGGCCGACGGCATCAACGGATTGCGCGTGGTGCAACTGATGTCGCCCGAAGAGAACCCGAACATTTACGGTTTTTCGCCCAAACCGACGCCGCGCCTGATTGCGACCTTCAAGCTCAAAGGCGAAGCGCTGGCTTTGTCGAAAGGTTTGGATCGTGACCGGGCGGTGGATGAAACCGGCAATCAATTGTCTGTGTTCAACCGTCGCGGCGCGCGTCCCTTTAACCTGGAAGAAATGCGGCGCATGTACATCCGTGACGGTCAGCTATACACCGTGACGGACGATGTGCCGCCACGACCGCGTCGGCCACAGACAACCGCGCAAAACTGGGGCTTGCGCGTGCCGAATTTGAGCGCGACGACCTGGGCGCGTGCCTTGGTCAGTTTGCTGCTGGTTGGCGGCTTTGTGATGATTTCGTTCCGTAACCGAAAACAATGAACGCCAAGTGCGTTCCGTCTGGCCAGGCGATTGGTAAGGTTGCCCGGCCAATCTTTTGAGGAGAACACCCATAACATGAAAAAACTCTTTGTCACGTTGCTCCCTGTTTTGTGTTTGCTGCTGGCTGGCTTGGTGGTTCCGGCTGCCGCGCAGCAGAAACCCGTACTCGATAAAGCTGCGGCGGGCAAAATCGTGCAGATGCTCGAAGCGACCGGGTTGAATTACAGCAAGGCGTCGGACAACGTCTGGCTCATTCGTTACAAAGGCGATCAGATTGGCGAATTCAACGTGCTGGTCATCGGCCACGAAGGCATGCTGATTTTGACGGCGACCATCGCGGAAAAGAAGGCGCTGAAGTTGACAGTGGATGCCTTGCAGAAGCTGATGGTTTTGAACGATGACTTTGACCGGGTCAAAGTCGGCATTGATAGCGATGGCGATTTGTTTGTGCGCACGGATTTGACCTTGCGCATCGTGGACGCGCAGGAACTGCAACTCAACCTGGAACAGATTTCGGGCGCGGCGGATGGGACTTTTGCCACCATCAAACCGTTTCTGACCGGACCGCGCAGAACCGAAAAATGAGCGCTTCTTTTGAATGGTTACAGGCTGAAACGGTTTATCGCGAAGTGCGGCCTTCCAAACACGGCGACGAATTGCGCTGGTTGGTGAACCGCGAAACCATCCGCAACACGCAAACAGGCGAGCTGGTTACGCGCGCCTGTTTGCGGCATCCGGGCATTTGCGTGATCGTGCCGCAACTGGACGACGACCGCATTTTGCTGATGCGGCAATTTCGCTATGCCGTCAATACGGCGTTGTGGGAATTGCCCGCCGGAACCTTGAGCGGGCGCGAAACACAGGGCCGCATGCTGGCGACCGAAACACCGGAAGAATGTGCGGCGCGCGAGTTGTTGGAGGAAACCGGTTATCAAGCGGCGCAATTTGAATTGTTGGCCGATTGTTACGCTGTGCCGGGGCTGAGCGATGAACTGATGCACATTTTTCTCGCGCGCGAATTGCAGCCGCGAGAACAGGCGCTGGATGTGGGCGAAGTGATTTATGAAGTTCGCGGGTTTAGCGGTGCCGAAATCACCGCGATGATCGGCAACGGAGACATCAGCGACGCCAAAACGCTGGTCGGATTGTTTCTGGCGCTTAGCCGACGGCCCGGCGGTGTGCAAATCGCAGCACGCTAAACGGCGTCAGGCTGACAGAGCTTTCGCCCTTGGTCAGCAGCTCGCTGATGAGTTGCGCCGTGATCGGACACAGCAGGATGCCGTTGCGGTAATGTCCCGTGGCATAAATCAGACCGGCGACAGCAGGGTCTTCGCCGAGAACGGGCATTTCGTCGGCTGAGCCGGGGCGAACGCCAGCCCAGGTTTCAAGCAGCGCCAGATCGCCGAACCCCGGCAAAATCTCTTCGGCGCGCGCAATGATCGAAGCCACACCGCCCGCCGTTACCCGCCGATCAAATCCCACCTGTTCGGTGGTTGATCCCGCAATCAAAAAGCCGCTGGCGCGCGGTACCACATACCCGCGACGAGAATAGATGACGTGTCGTACTGCCGGTGTGGGGCTGGCAACGGCGACCATCTGGCCGCGCACAGGTGTTACGGGCAAGTGCGTGGCTTCTGCCAGCAAACTCGACCAACTGCCCGCAGCCAACACGACCACGGGGGCTTGCCATACGCCTTGCGTGGTTTCCACACCGACAATGCGATTTTTGCCCGCGTGTGAATCGCTGAGCAAACGGCGCACTTCAGTTTGTGCGAACACCTGAACGCCTGCTGCTTGTGCTGCTGATAACGTCGCTTGCATCAACTGTCGCGCGTTGACTTGATGGTCGTCAGGGAATTTCAACGCCCAGCGCAACCGCTCATTGATGGTCGGTTCCAGTTTGCGTACGCAACCGGCGTCCAGCCGTTTGACGTTCAACCCGG
This sequence comes from Acidobacteriota bacterium, assembly GCA_016789605.1. GTDB lineage: Bacteria > Acidobacteriota > Blastocatellia > RBC074 > RBC074 > RBC074. The sequence goes on along the minus strand of JAEUQO010000284.1, from coordinate 67,412 downwards.
CGTCGTGTTGCCAGCGCCAACGTTCTTCCAGTTCGTGATCGTCTGCTTCCGTCAGCGACAGAAACAACGTGCCTTCGGTGCGATATTCGATGTCAATGCCGGTGGCGGTTTTCAGCTCCGCCGCGAAATCAGCATAGAGGGCGCGACTTTTGACACAGAGCGCAAAAAACTCGTCCGCGCGGTCGGCTTCGGCCAGCGGCGCGAGCATGCCGCCCGCCGCCCACGAAGCTTCCTTGCCCGCGTCGCCGCGTTCAAAGATGGCAACGCGCTGGCCGCTTTGCGCCAACCGCCAGGCGATGCTGCATCCGATGACGCCGCCGCCGACGATCAACACGTCAAACTGTTGTTTGCATTCATTCATGACCAGCAAGGCCGCCGATGGCCGCACAGGCATCTCGGCCTGGGTTACGCCGGATTGGGCGGCGCACTCTCAGCTTCTTTTTGTTGGTATTGCTCACGCATGCGGCGCGCGTTTTCCAGGTGCTGATCGGTGCATTTGACCTGTTCGTCAATGAGCCAATCCACCGCGCCTTTGATGCCTAACAGCACGTCTTTTTTGAACGTGGCCAGTTCGTCCGCCGTCTTTTCGGGCAAGCTCGCCCAGAACGAATCCACCAGATAATCAAAGGGGCTGCCCGAAGATTGTTTTTCTGCCATGGTGTTTTACTCCTTGTGATAAATGCGGTCAGTCAACGGTGTAGGTCGCCACGCAAGTGTCGGTTTCCCAGACGCGCACTTTGTATACCTGCACGCGGTCGTCGTTGATCTGGCGTCCGACTTCCTGCAGGAAGAAGACGGCCATTTCCTCTGCCGACGGATTGACCTCGGTGTCGAACGGCGGCAGCTCGTTGATGTTTTTGTGATCCAGATAATCCACGAGCTTTTTCGTGGCGGATTTCAACTCTTTGAAATCAATCAGCAAGCCGATGTGGTTGAGCTTTTGCCCGCGCACATATACTTCGACTTTGTAATTGTGGCCGTGCGTGTTTTCGCACTTGCCCTGATAGCCGCGCAACGCGTGCGCCGACGAAAAGCCCATTTCGATCATTACTTCATGGGTTGGCATATTTGATTCCTCCTCAAGTTAACGAAGCAAAAGTATAGCACACGCCCTTTTATTGAAAGTTTCGGCTCCGGCGTTTAGAGTGACGCCTGCTCAATCTCCACGATGCAAACTACGTTCAACGTTCCATTTTTCAACGTTCAGGAATTTTCTATGGCACACAAAGTTACCCTCATCCCAGGTGATGGGATCGGTTCGGAAATCACCGGCGCGGTCGTGCGCGTCATCGAAGCCGCAGGCGTCGAAATCGAATGGGAAAGTTTCATTGCCGGCGCAGAAGCACTTTCGCGCTTTGGCGATCCTTTGCCCGAACCCGTGCTGGAATCCATCAAGCGCAACAAAGTCGCCTTGAAAGGTCCGTTGACGACGCCGGTCGGCACCGGGTTTGCCAGCGTCAACGTTCGGTTGCGCAAAACGCTCGACCTGTATGCGAACCTGCGTCCGGTGCGCAACATTCCCGGATTGGTGACGCCATTTGGCGCGCTGGATTTGGTCGTCGTGCGCGAAAACACCGAAGACCTGTATTCCGGTCTGGAACACGTTGTCGTGCCGGGCGTGGTCGAAAGTCTGAAGATCATCACCGAAAAAGCCTCGACGCGCATCGCACGCTTTGCGTTTGATTACGCACGCCGCGAAGGCCGCAAAAAAGTCACGGCCATCCACAAAGCCAACATCATGAAGTTGTCTGACGGCTTGTTCCTCGACTGCTTCCGCAAGATCGCTGCCGAATATCCTGACATCGAAGCCGACGACAAGATTGTGGATAACGCCTGCATGCAGCTTGTTATGAAACCGCAACAATTCGATGTCTTGTTGTTGGAGAATTTGTACGGCGACATCATTTCGGATTTGGCGGCGGGTTTGGTGGGCGGTTTGGGCGTGGTGCCCGGCGCAAATATCGGCGAACTCGGCGCGGTATTTGAAGCCGTACACGGCAGCGCGCCTGACATCGCCGGACGCAATCTCGCCAATCCGACAGCGTTGTTACAGACGGCGATTATGATGTTGCGCTATTTGGGCGAACGGAATGCCGCAGATTTGATCGAACGTGCGTTATTCCAGACGTTGTCCGATGGTCACATTCGCACGCGTGATTTGGGTGGCGCGGCCAGCACAACCGAATACACCGAAGCGATCGTCGCGAAGATGCGCGAATTGTCTTGAAGCGCAGGCTCAGACTTTGTGCGGGGGCGAGACAGATGAACAAATCTCTTGGCGTTATTGCCGTGGTGTTGTTGTCGTTGTGGGCGGGGTGGCGACAACCGGTGGCTCCGGTTGTCGCCGCCAAACGATTGCCGAATTTCGTCGTCATCTTTGCGGATGACCTGGGGTATGGCGATGTGGGCGTGTATGGCGCGCAAGGCTATGAAACGCCCAACCTGGATCGTCTGGCGAAAGAAGGCGTGCGCTTTACGGATTTTTACGCCGCGCAGGCTGTTTGTTCTGCTTCGCGGGCGGCGCTGCTGACTGGTTGTTATCCCAATCGCATCGGCATTCGCGGAGCGCTGGATCACACGGCGAAATACGGTATCAACGACAATGAACAAACCATTGCCGAGGTTCTGAAACCGCGCGGATACGCCACGGCAATTTTCGGCAAATGGCATCTGGGACATCACCCGCAGTTTTTGCCGACGCATCACGGCTTTGATGAGTATTTCGGGCTGCCATATTCCAACGACATGTGGCCGCATCACCCAGTCACCAAAAACTATTACCCGGACGTGCCGCTGATCGAAGGCGACAAGGTCATCCAGCTCGATCCTGACCAGACGAAACTGACCACGCAATACACCGAACGCGCCGTCAGCTTTATCGAACGCAACAAAGACAAACCGTTTTTTCTGTATGTGCCGCATTCGATGCCGCACGTGCCGTTGCACGTCTCGGACAAATTCAAAGGCAAAACGGCGCGCGGATTGTATGGCGACGTGATTGCCGAATTGGATTGGTCGGTGGGCGAGATTCTGGCGGCGCTCAAACGCAACGGATTGGATGACAACACGCTGGTGATTTTTACTTCGGACAACGGACCGTGGCTGGAATACGGCGACCACGCCGGTTCGCGCGGCAATTTGCGCGGCAGCAAAGGGACGGCGTTCGAGGGCGGCGTGCGCGAACCCTTTCTCGCCCGTTGGCCGGGACGCATTCCGGCGGGAGCCGTCGTCAAACGTCCGGCGATGACGATTGATCTGTTGCCGACGCTGGCCAAATTGGCAGGGGCGGCTTTGCCCAAAGATCGTTTGCTGGATGGGCGCGACATTTGGCAGCTGCTCACTGCGCGGAAAAACGCCAAAGAACCGCACGATGCGTTTTACTTTTTCTGGGGCGGGGAATTGCACGCCGTGCGCAGCGGCAAATGGAAATTACATCTGCCGCATCCGTGGCGCGACGTCCCCGAACTCGGGCGCGGTGGTCAACCCGGACGCACACGGCAAGCACAGATTGAATTGTCGCTGTTTGACCTGGAGGCCGATTCCAGCGAAACGACCAATGTCGCCGCGCGGCATCCGGAAGTTGTCACGCAGTTGATGGTGTATGTCGAACGCGCGCGCACAGACCTGGGCGATACGCTCGTGAAACGCGAAGGCAAAAACGTGCGCCCGGCAGGTACGTTGAAAACCAATCCGTGATTTGTCGTTAGCGCTGTGTGCGCTCGGATTGCCGCAGGATTTTGACGGCGCGTTCGTGTTCGGCGGAACTGGCCGAAAACTTGTGCGAGCCGTCGTTCCTGGTGGCGTCCACGACGAAGAAAAGATAATCGGTTTGCGCCGGATTCAGCGCCGCTTGCAGCGAACGACGTCCGGGTGAGGCAATCGGCCCCGGCGGCAAGCCCGGATATTTGTACGTGTTGTATTGCGAATCGCGGTCAAGGTCGCTTTGATAAATCTTGCCGCGATATTTGCCCGCCAACAGCGCCGCATAAATCACCGTCGGATCACAGGCCAGCCGCTCTCGCATCCGCATCCGTTTGTGAAAGACCTGCGAGATCAATTCCCGTTCCGCATCTACTTTCGCTTCTTTTTCGATCAATGACGCCAGCGTGACGACCTGTCGCGTTGTCATGCCGATTTGCTCTGCTTGTTGTTGCATTTCGGCGGTAAAGACGCGACGGAATCGTTTCACCATCGCTTCGACCAGTTGCGCGCGCGTGGTGGTCGGCGTGTATTCGTACGTGTCGGGGAACAGATAGCCTTCGAGTGAGGAAGCTTGCGCGTCGAGGTCAGAGATCAAGGTCGTGTTTTGCAACAGCGCCAACACGGCATCTTGACTGGCGGGCGGTTGTTTTAGCCCTTGCAAGCCTGACAACACGCGCGCGATGTCGAATTGGTTGTAGCCTTCGGGAATGGTGAATTCCAGCGCGAAGGTTTGCCCGCGGCTTAGCTGGGCGATGACTTCGCGGGCGGAAATCGGCGATTTGAAACGGTAATCGCCTGCTTTGATTTTGTCGCCGCCGCCCGTTACGCGCAGCCACAACAACACGGCCCACTCGCTGGCGAGAATGCCTTCGCGGTTAAGCTGGGCGATGACGGCGCTGCTGCCGGTGCCGGGCGGAACGGAAATCACTTTCTTTTCCGCGTTGTGCGCGTGCGGCGTTTCAATCTGGCTTTGTAACCATAGCCAACTGCCAAAAGCGGCAATCGCCAGCAAGAACAAAATGACAATGGGGGAAAGGGAAGTTTTTTTTCGCGGAGGTGCTTGTGGTGGCATCGTCTCGTAGGTCTAGCTTTCGTTTGATGAAAGATTGGCGGCGCTCAGTCGCGCCTGTCCGTCCAGGTAATCCTGCAAAATAATTGTAGCAGCATATTCATCGGATTTGGCCTTGCGTTCGCGCTGGCTGACCCCCATTTCGCGCAACAACTCGTCGGCTTCACGCGAAGTCAGCCGTTCGTCCACGCTGACAATCGGTACTGTCAGGCGGGCTTGCAAATCAGCGATGAAACGTTCAACGCGGGTGACGGCGGGGCCAGCAGTGCCATCCATATTGAGCGGCAAACCGACAATCAGGGTGCCGACTTCGTGTTCGGCAATGAGTGCGCCGATGCGGTCAAGGACTTGCTCGTATTTCAGTTTGTCGCGCCGCAAGGTGGTGAGGGGGCGCACCGTGAGTTGCAATTCGTCAGAGAGCGCTACGCCAATCGCTTTTGCGCCGTAATCCAGAGCCATCACACGCATAACGCTAACTGGCTGCCTCTGAATTGGTCGGCCAGAACCCGCACGACGAACCGACCCAGGTTTTGTTTTTGTTGAAATCCACGCCCATCATCGCGCCCTTGCTCAGGCGGGTGAGCGTGGTCACGGCCATCGGTTCCGGCGTGCCGTCTGGCCAGACAAACATAACGCGCACTTCGACCTTGCTGGGTTCGTCAGGCGTTTCAATCACCGGGGCGTAGGCGACTTTTTCCTGTAACAGGTAATCACCGCGTTCGGTTTCGGGCACGGCGGCCAGATCGGCTTCTGTAATATGAACTTTCACGCCGCTGCCTGCAAAAGAGAACAACGGTTTGAGGACGAAGTTTTCCAAATCCGTCGGCCATTCCGTCAATTGATTCAGAAACCAGGCGCGCGGCACAGTGCGGTGTTGCAAGTAAGGCAGCGAAAACTTGCTCATGCGAAAGTACCAGTTGGGATGCCCGGCCCATTCGACATCCAGGTCGTCGCGAAAATCAAAATTGATGCGCACATCTTTTTTGACGAACTCGTCAATGATCACGCGGTTGTACAGGCGGCGGATTTCGATTTCGCGCCCGCCGCGTTCATAGAAAAGCTTCCATCCGCGTTTGCGAACTTCAGACACGCACACATACGGAATGCCGAACAGCTTTTCAGTCGCGGTGAAATCCGGCAGCGTCTTTTGTCGCAGCGGATCAATTTCCAGCAAGACGACATGTTCCGGCGCGTGGCCGTTGAGAAACACCTGACGCAACAAGGCCAGATAGTCTTCATCCGTCAGTCCATCGAGCAGGTATGCCAATCCGGCGAGCGGGAAATGCTCTTGATAGGTGTGGGGCAAAATATATTGAAAGGCATAGAGCGACGCGCAGCCCTGTAGCTCGATCAGTTTCGGCGCCAGGGTGCCGTCGGCGTCGCGCGTGATCGCGAAATCCACCTGGATGAAGTGCGGATGTGCGCCTTCGTTGGGCGCGTGAAAAGCGGCGGGAATGGCGCGCTCTGACGCCGCCAGATACTCCGGCGTGCAAAGCTGCGCGATCAGTTCTTTGCCTGCGCGCTGCATTTCGGCCAGCAAATCGAGGGGCAAAAAGACCGGCGTTTCGCAGGGGCGAAATTCAATTTTTACGCCAGCCGCGGCTTCGAGCGCCTGCAAAAATTGCTGATACCGTGTGTTGGTGAAATGTGCGTTGTATTGTGCGCGCAGTTCAGGAATCACAGTTGGCTCCGATGTCGTTACGAAGTGCGGATGGCGTCGGCCATCTCCTGGATTTTCGCTTTGTGTTGCAGGATGTAACTGATAAACGCGCGCGCGGGTGACGGTTGAAACCGCCCCAGCGAAACCAGCGCCACCGAACGCCGCAACCGATGGCCGGCGATGGGCAATTGCGCCAGTTTGCCGGCGATGACCTCGTCGCGCACTGCCCAGGCGGGCAACAGCGAAACGCCGACGCCGCGTTCGACCATCCGTTTGATGAAATAAGTGTCGTTTGATTCGAGGGCCAGATCGGGACGCACGCCCACCTGATCAAAGAATTGATCGGTCGCGCGCCGGATCGAAGCGCCGCGCTCAAACAAAATCAGTTTTTCGCGCAGGATGTCTTCCGCCGTCGCGACGCGTTTGCGCGCCAGCGGATGTTCGCTGCCGATGATCAACAGCAATTCATCTTCAAACAGCTTGGTGACTTGCAGGTTGGGCGAATAGACCGCCAGCGAAGCAAAGCCGACGTCCGCCGCGCCGTTCAAAATGTCGGCGACGGTTTGTTCCGTGCTGACCGTCGTGCGAAAGGCGAGGTCCACGCCCGGATGCGAATCCATAAACGATTCAAACAGCGGCGCAAACAAATGCACAAAGGCCTGAGTCGCCGCCGCCACGCGCACGCGACCAGCAGGCGAATTTTCCTTGCCCGCGATGCGTTCGCGTAACGCTTCGGTTTCGTCCAGGATGCGTTCGACATATTCGAGCGCGATCTTGCCCGCCTGCGAAAGCTTCACGCCGCGTTTGGCGCGGATGAACAGCGGCTCGCCGAGTTCCTCTTCGAGCGCTTTGATCTGGTGGCTGACGGCTGATTGCGTCAGATGCAATCGTTCTGCCGCGCGGGTGAAATTCAGCGTTTCGGCGACCGCGCGAAACGTGCGCAGTTGCGACATCTCCATAACGATTTTGCCTGCTCTGAGATTAGTGAATAAACAACCACGAACTGAAAAACGCGGCGGGCTTATTTGCCCGCTGCGCTCATGGCTCGCGTTTCAGCGGCTTTTTCGCCGGGCCGGTATGACGCCGCGAGATTCGCTTTGATCTCTGCCAGCGTAAACCAGGCCGGTTTGAATTGTCCTTTGGCATACAACGCCGCCTGATCGAAATAGTGTTTCGATTCGGGATCGTGGCGCTGGCCGAATTGCAACAGCGAACGGGCCTGCACTTGCGGGCCAAATTCGACGACGCTGACAAACGAATGGCCCGCCGTGCCGTATCGGCGTTTTTGCCCCTTGGCCACCGGTGAATAGAAATTAAAGACAATCCCGATCGGATCGCCCGGACCGCCCGCGACGGGCAAACTGGCTTTCTGGTCGTTGAATGGTTCCAGACTGCCGCTGGTGTGAACGCGCTGAATGCGGTTGAGCTCACCCCAGGCGACTTTCCAACCTCCCCACGATTTGGCCAGATCGCCCAGCACATATTCGAGCACGGCGACTTTGGGATACGGGTTGTTTTTGGTCATCGTTTGCGCCTGTGGCTGCAACGAAGTGTAGAACCAGAGAGTGAACACTGTCATCGGCACCGAATCTACCGTGCTGACGCCGTTCCAGCTTTTGAGCGCGGCAATCGCTTCGGCGCTTTTTTCGGCGCGTGCGGCATCGGCGCTTTTCAGCTTTTCCCATTCGGCGACAAGCAACGGGATTTGCGTTTCGGCTTCGATCACGCGCGTGTCAAAAGCGGCGGCAGCCCAATCTTCAAACGTGAACCTGTCTTTTTCGCCTAGCAGACGGCGCGAAACGCGCGAGCGCGCGTTGTCTTTTTCCGTCACCATGTATTTGGGAAATTTGTCAGCGGCGGGATTGTCGGTGGAGTTTTCTGCCGTTGCCAAAAAGGGCGTTGCGTTGCAATTCTGCGCCCAGCCTGTGCCTGGGTTGAAGATTTGCGGCAATTCGTCGAGCGTGTGATAGCCCTGCCATTCCGTGCCCGGATCGCTGCCGTCCACAAATTTCGACCAGTCGTATTTTGGGTCGCGTTTGGGCACCGCGCCGTTGTAAAGATACCAGATGTTGCCGTCGCGGTCGGCATACATCGTGTTGAACATCGGCACATCCAGGTGCGCCATCGCGGCTTTGAACTCTTTGAAGTTGCGCGCCTTGCCCATCAGATAGCGCTGTTCCATCACGCCAAAGCTTTCAAATTTGGCCATGCGCAGCGAAAGCTGTTTGCCGTCGCGTACGGCGACGATGGGGCCGTGATGCGTTTTGCGCAGCTTGAACGTGCGCGTTTCCAGGCCTTTGTCTGTTTTGACTTTGATGGTGTCGGTCCATTCGGTTGCGGTGCGCTGGCCCGCGCCGTATTTGTAATTCAGCGGCTGGGCCGGATCGTCAAATTTCTCTTCCCAGACGTCAATGATGTCGGGCACGTTGACGGTGTGGCTCCAACCCAAAAAGTCGTTGTGTCCCAGACTGGGGAACGGCGACCCCGGAAATGTCGCGCCCGACATATTCCAACCGCTGGCGCTGTGCACGTGGCCTTCGATCCATTGGCCGGGACCAAAAAACGGTTGATGCGGATTGATCAGCAACATGGCGCGTCCGCTGGCGCTCTTTTTGGCGCTGATGGCCCAGGTGTTAGAACCGACCTGACCGGCGTTCCAGGCTTCTTCGGCGCTGGATTGGAAATCCGCAAATTGCCCGTCAAGATTTTGCGCCACGTCGGTGCGCGTCTCGTTGGGCGTTGCCAGGTTGTAACTGACGCCGTTGGCTTTGACTTCCTGCACCGCGCTGCGGATTTCGTTGTCGCGAATGCCCGCGCGCCGGTAAATGAACAGTTGGTATTGCGCAAACCGGCCAAACGCCAGCAAATGCCACGGCTCAAATTGGGAAATCAGTCGCGGTTTGATCTGGGGGTTTTTGGCCAGAAAGTAATTCAGCCCATCCGCCGTCGCCTGACAGATATCTTTCATCTGTTTGCTCAGCTTCGGATATTCCGCCTGGGAGATTTTGACGATTTCCAGCGCCCGATTGACCAGATCGGCATCCAGGGATTTGTCGCCGTACACTTCAGAAGCGCGCCCCAACGCTTGCAAATAGCTGTCTTCGATCTGCCAGAAATTGTCTTCGGCTTGCGCATATATAAAGCCGAAAATCACGCTGGCGTCGGTCGGGCCGTATACGTGCGGCACGCCCCAGTTGTCGCGATAGATGGTGACGGTTTGCGCGATCTTTTGCAGCCGATTGAGTTGCGCGTCTTTGGCGTGTGTGCGCGGCAACAGGTCTGTTTGCAGCGCGACAATCAACATCAGCACAGCCAGCACGGACATACGAACGAGGCGGATAGTTTTCATCGTTGTTCTCCTGAAGGTATGCATTGCGGTTGATGGACGAGGCCGAAGTGTAGCACGGTGAGTCAGACACAGACTATCCAACCAGTGGTTGCGCAGCAGGCAAATGACAAAAAAAGGGGCGAAACCCAGACTGGATTTCGCCCCGGAGTGTGCTTTCGCGGTCGAGTAAACTATTTGATATTGACCTTGACCACGTTGGCGGCTTTGCCATCCACGGTCAGGGCGATATCCACTTCGCCACGGCCAATCACGGCGCGCGGCACAATCACGTTTAATTGATCCAACCCGGCCAGCCCGGTTTGACCACCGGCATAGGCGACCGTGGCGTCTACGCCGCCGATTTTGACGGTGACGCCCTGCAATCCGCTGCGGAAGCGTAAGCCCGTGCCATACAAAATCAGATAGACGGTTTCGGTTGACGGGCCGAGGTCAATCGGTGTGGCGACGAATTGTTGTTGCGCGGCATTGAAGCTGGAAATCGCTTCGTAAACCTGTTCGCCATTGGCTTTGACGCGCAAAGCGACAGCCGCCGCGACGCCCTGGCCGCTGGAATTGGCCGAAAACAAGCCCGGCGCAACCGTATCAATGACGCTGCGACTGGGCGATACGCGGCCATCGGCGCTGGTGATGGTGATAATCGCTTCACCCGCAGCCGTACCGCTCGGCATCAGGTAATTGATCTGGCCTGGCGATACAAAAAACAGTGGCGCCAGCCGTTCGGTGTTGGTGCTGTCTTTGACCTTGATGCTGGTGCCCGCCAGTGTCGTCGGCAGCGGTACGGTCGGGGCGATTACCGTGCTGGTGGTGAAATCCGCGCCGAACGCCACGCTGATCGCATCGGAAGCGAGCGCCGCGCCCGCATAGCTGGCCGCAGACACGCTGGCAGAGGTCACTGTCGGTTCGGCATAGATGAAATCATCCACCACGGCCAAATCAGTAGTGGCGTTTTCGCTGGGCCCCGTCGTGACTTGTCCGTTGCTGAAATTAAAGACTGCGGCCGTGCCTGCTGTCACGACTGCCCGCGTGACAACGGGCGAGTTAAACAGCACGCCCAGAAACTGCGCTTGTCCGCTGGCGCCCGGCGGCACAAAGAATTTGCCCAGACTGACCGTGCCGTTGAAATACTCGATGCTGGAGGAATTGGCTTGTTCGACGTCCAGGAAGATCACGCCGAAACCGCGCGTTGCTGCTGGCACAGGCCGTGCCGTCGTTCCGCTGGGCAACACAAACAGCACGTCATACTTGTTGGAATTGAATCCGGCAAAGGTGTTGGCCGTGCTGAACGCCGGAAACTGATTGGCGACATTGGTATTGGCGCTGACAAATCCGTCGTTGGCGACTGCCAGCACTTCGCTGGTGAGCAGACCGCGCGCCTGAAAGCGATTGACCGGGATGCCCGTGATTTTGTTCGGGACGATCACGGTCGTGTTGTTGTTGAAATCAGTGCCATCCAGTCGCACGCCGTCCCAGGTGATTTCACGACGCCCGCCGGTTTGCGGTGACGCGGTGCCGCCGTTGTCTGCGCCGCCGATGACCGTGCGAAATGTCGCCAGCGAAGTCGTCGCTTCACTGGTGCTGGTCGCGGCAAATGCGCTGGCGGCGCTGGCCGCCGTCAGGCTGACCGGTTCAGCCAGCACGAAATCGTCAGTCGCCGCCTGATCGGCGTACTGCGTGGCGTTGACGCTGATGTCGGCGATACCGGCGGAAACCTGTCCGTTGTTGAAGTTAAAGAGCGTTGCCGTGCCCACGGTGATGACCACGCGCGTGACGATTGGCGCGTTGAACAGCACGCCCAGGAATTGTGTCTGGCCACTTTGTCCGGCAGGGACAAAGAATTTGCCCAGGCTGACCGTACCGTTGAAATACTCGATGCTGGATGTATTGGCTTGCTCGACGTCCAAAAAGATCGCGCCGAATCCGCGCGTTGCCGCTGGTACTTGTGAAGCCGTAGGAGCGCTGACCAAGACAAAGTTCATCTCGATTTTGTTGCTGTTGAGCGCGGCAAAAGTGTTGGCCGGGCTGAAGGCGTTGAATTGCCCCGTCACGCCCGCGTTGGCGCTGACAAATCCATCGTTGCTAACGGCGGTAATGTCTTTGAACAGTACGCCGCGCCCCTGAAAACGATTGACCGGAATGCCCGTGATTTTGTTGGCGACAAAAACGGTTGTGTTGTTGTTGAAATCAGTACCGTCCAGCCGCACGCCGTCCCAGGTAATTTCGCGGCGTCCGCCGTTTTGCGGTGTGGCGGCTGCGCCATTGTCTGCGCCGCCGATGGCCGTGCGAAATGCGTTTAAGGCCGTGGTGGTTTCAGTGCCGCTGGCACCGCTAAATACTTGCTGTGCCAGTGTGTTGGGGGCCGCACAGAGCAGGAAGACGCACAATGCGCAAAGCCAGGAAAATCGAAATGGGTGAATTGGTTGGGTTGGTTGTTGCGCAAACCGGTTTTCGTGCGAAGTCGCAACTGAAGTTGCGGAATATCTGGGCTGCTGCCGCATAAACTTACTCCTTAATGTTGGTTCTTGTCAGAAGCTACTGTTGGTCATCACGGGCAGGAATGTAGCGAGAAGCGAGAACTGAAATCTTCAGTGGCGGTTGAAATTTCCGTGAAAGATTTTTCAGGTGGGCAAAAAGGTTGGTGCGCGCGTGCTCTCGCTTTCGCAAGCCATCCGGCCATCTGTTATGATCCGCGCGCAATCGCAGTCCATCATTTCCAAACATTTCCAAACCGGAGGCAGACCGATGATCAATCGCAGAACATTTTTGCGCGACGCTGCTTGCAGTTCGTTGGGAGCATTGGCGTTAGCTGGCTTGTCCGCGCGCGTGGCGCAGGCCGCCAAATTGAGCAAGATCGGTGTTCAGCTTTACACCGTGCGCAGTCAGATGGCCAAGGATTTTGAAGGCTCGCTGAAACAAATTGCCGAGCTTGGCTATCAGGAAGTCGAATTCGCGGGGTATTACAACCGCACGCCGCAACAGGTCAAAGAGATTCTGGGCCGTTACGGATTGAGCGCGCCGTCGGCGCACGTACCGCTGGCGACCGTGCAAAAAGACATCGAAAAAACCATCGAAGCCGCCAAGGTCATCGGTCACAAATTGCTGGTGTGCCCGTATCTGGATGCCAAAGACCGCACGTCGCTGGACGATTACAAACGGCATGCCGAGACTTTCAGCAAAGCGGGCGAAGCCTGCCGCAAAGCCGGGATCGAATTTGGCTATCACAACCACGATTTCGAATTTGTGACGATGGACGGGAAGATGCCCTTCGATGTGTTGCTGGCTGGCACCGATGCAAAGACGGTGAAAATCGAACTGGATTTGTATTGGATCGCCAAAGCCAAACAGGACGCGCTGGCGTATTTGCGCAAACATCCGGGCCGGTTTGTCGCGTTTCATGTCAAGGATATGGATGCGACGCCCAAAGCCTTTTTCACCGAAGTCGGGCGCGGCGTCATCAACTTCAAGGAATTGCTGGCGCAGGGCAAGAAATCCGGTGTGAAGTATTACATCGTCGAGCAAGACCAAACGCCCGGTTCGCCTTTCGACAGCCTGAAAATCAGCATTGATTATCTGAAGAAGCTGGAATTCTAGTGCGGTCTTCGGACCCGTTGCTGGAATCGGCCAGAGCGCTGCTGGCAAAAAATGAGGCAGAAAAAGAGTCGCGCCCTTTTTCTGCCTTATTTTTGGGCTGACAGGTTGACCGGACAGCGAACCTGTTGCCGACGACCAATTGAGCTGTTATTCGACGGTGACCGATTTGGCCAGATTGCGCGGCTGATCTACGTCGCAACCGCGTCGCACGGCGACGTGATAGGCCAAAAGCTGTAACGGAATCACCGACAACACCGGCGAAAGCAGTTCGCTGGACGAGGGGACTTCGATGGTGAAACTGGCGGCATCGCGTGTGTCCTGATCGCCTTCGGTGACGATGGCGACGACAATGCCGTCGCGCGCTTTGACTTCCTGAATGTTGGAAATCGTCTTTTCATAGCGCAACCGCGACTTTTCATCGTCGGGGTCAAGCGTGTTGATCACCACCACCGGCAAGCGCGAATCAATCAGCGCATTCGGCCCGTGCTTCATTTCTCCTGCCGCATAGCCTTCCGCGTGAATGTAGGAAATCTCTTTCAGCTTCAGCGCGCCTTCCAGCGCAATCGGGAAGTTGATGCCGCGTCCCAGATAAAGGAAATCGCTCGACAACACGAAGTGCTTGGACAATTCGTCGTAATCGGTTTTGGAATCGTTGAGCAGTTTTTCCAGCTTCACCGGCAGTTCTGACAGATGGCGCACGTGCCATTGCAACTGATCTTCGCTCAAGGTTTTGCGTTCTTGCGCCAGATACAAGGCAAACAGATATGCCGCGACCATTTGTGAGGTAAACGCCTTGGTCGAAGCGACGCCGATTTCCGGCCCGGCGTGTGTGTAAATGGTGCCGTCGGCTTCGCGCGTCATCATTGCGCCTTGCACGTTGCAAATGGCAATCGAGCGACAGGCTTTTTCCTTGGCTTCGCGCAAGGCGGCCAGCGTGTCAGCCGTTTCGCCTGATTGCGAAATGACCATCATCAACGTGCTGGGCGTCAGAATCGGATTGCGATAACGGAATTCCGAGGCGTAATCCACTTCGACGGGCACACGCGCCAGTTCTTCGATCAGGTATTTGGCGACCAGCGCAGCGTGCCAGGCCGTACCACAAGCGGCGATTTTGATGTCGCTAAAGCTGCGAAAATACGCCGCCGGAATGTTTACTTCGTCCAGATAGACGTGGCCGGTATCCAGCGAAACGCGGTTTTGTGTCGTGTCGCGTACGGCGCGCGGCTGCTCAAAGATTTCCTTGAGCATGAAATGTTTGAAGCCGCCTTTTTCCGCCTGGATCGGGTCCCAGTTGACGCGCTGGATGTGCGGTTTGACTTCCTGGCCTTGTAAATTGGTGACGCGCACGCCGTCGGGCGTGAGCACGGCAACTTCCTGATCGCCCAGGAAAAACAGCTCGCGGGTGTAAGGCAAGATGGCCGGAATGTCAGAGGCGACGAAATATTCGCCTTCGCCCAGGCCGATGACGATGGGTGGGCCCAATCGGGCGGCGACGACTTTGTGTGGCTCATCCGCTGACAACGCGGCGAGCGCATAAATGCCGCGCACTTCACTCAGCGCTCGGCGAAAAGCGGTTTCCAAATCCGCGCCCGGATCGAGCTCTTTGTGTTTTTGGATCAAATGCGCGACGACTTCGGTGTCGGTTTCGGATTGGAATTTGTGTCCGCGCGCTTGCAGCTCGCGTTTCAATTCCAGGTAGTTTTCGATGATGCCGTTGTGCACGACGACGATGCGCCCCGAACCGTCACGGTGCGGATGCGCGTTTTCTTCGGTCGGGCGACCGTGCGTTGCCCAGCGCGTATGACCAAGTCCGTAATCACCCTGAATCGGCGCTTTACGAATGGCGTCTTCCAGATTGCGCAACTTGCCACTGGCCCGGCGAATCTGCATTTCGTGATCGCGATTGACGACGGCAATGCCCGCCGAGTCATAGCCGCGATATTCCAGCCGCCGCAAGCCTTCGATGATGACGGGGACGACTTCCTGATTTCCAACGTAACCGACAATTCCGCACATGGATAATTCTTCCTCTTGCTCGCTGATTAGTGGATCTTTCCCGAAT
The DNA here is from genome assembly GCA_016789605.1 of Acidobacteriota bacterium. Taxonomy (GTDB): domain Bacteria; phylum Acidobacteriota; class Blastocatellia; order RBC074; family RBC074; genus RBC074. The sequence continues at coordinate 51,982 of JAEUQO010000284.1, read as the reverse complement.
TACTGGTCACCGTGCGCAATTCACGGGTGGTTGGCTCGACAATGCTGACAGGGTCGGCTTGGTGGGAAATACGATTGGTTGTCGGCGGCTGAAAGAACGCTTCTCGTGGTTGCGTGGCAGGCTGCGCCAGGAGCGCCGCTTCCGCACGAATTCGCCGTTCTTTGTAGGTTTTGAAAAAGCCGCTGCGCAGCAAATGATAAATCCCCCGGCCACTAAGCCCCAGCCAGAGACAACTGATCGCGAAGGCAACCATGGCCGCCAATTCCTGCTCAGGACCACGCTCTGAAGCGGCAATCCCAATAATAATCATCAACAGTGGAGTCAACAACGCGCCAAATGTTAATGCCTTGCTGCCTTTCAGCCAGCGTAATTGATGTTTCGCTTCCGCCGGGCTGAGCCGCTCTGGCTCGGTTTCGCGCGCCGCCGCAATGAGTTGCGCGTGATCGGCCAGTTTCAGGCCGCAGGATTTGCAAAACTTTGTTTGTTGTTCTACTTGAACTCCACATTGGGGACAAAACATGGTGTTTCTCCTTCGCTCATTCCTTGAGCTTTTTGATGACTTTGGCCGGCATACCGACAACCAGCGAATCAGGCGGCACGTCGTTGGTGATGACCGCACCGGCTCCTGAGACCGAACCGCGCCCAACTCTGACTGGCGCCACCAGCATCGTGTCAGAACCGATTTTCACGTCGTCTTCGATGAACGTCGGATTTTTGTTCTTGCCGTCGTAATTGCAGGTGACAGTGGCCGCGCCAATGTTGACGCGCTCACCAATGGTGGCATCACCAAGATACGTCAGGTGCATGGATTTTGTTTTGCGGCCCAGCTTGGACTTTTTGACTTCGACAAAATTACCGATGACGGCTTCTTCCGCCAGTTCGGCGTGCATGCGCAAATGCGCACACGGCCCAACGGAATTTTTGCCGGCAAGTTTCGTATCCATCAGCACACAGGAATTGAGCACAGTGCATTCGTCGCCGAGCGTGACATTGGTCAGGTGAGACCAGGAGTGAATTTCGCAATTGTCACCGATGACCGAATCGCCTTCGATCATGACTTGCGGGTGGATGATGGTGTCGCGGCCAATTTGTACTGACGCGTCAATGTAGGTGGAATCGGGATCAACGATGCTGACGCCTTCCGTCATCAGGCGGTTGAGCGTTTCCAGCCTGACTCGTTTCCACATGGCGGCGAGTTCCGCGCGATTATTGATGCCATCCAGTTCGTGTGCGTCTTCGTGATAGACGGTGCCAACGGTCAGTCCGGCGGCCAGCATGTGTTGCGGCACATCGGTCAGGTAATACTCGCCTTGCGCGTTTTGCGGCGAAAGTTTTTCCAGCGCGACCAGCAGGGCAGGGATGTCAAAACAATAAAACCCCGGATTGACTTCGGTGATGGCGGCTTGTTCGGGCGTGCAATCGCGCTGTTCGATGATTTGCTGAAACTTTCCGGCGCCGTCGCGAATGATGCGTCCATACGCGGGCGGCGGATCGAGTTTGATGGTGATGAGCGTCGCGGCGTGTTTGCTGGTTTCGTGTTCGGCGATGAGTTTGCGCAACGTGGCGGATTTCACGGCAGGAGTATCGCCATAAAAAACGACCAGCAAACCGCGCGCTTGTTTGAGCGCTTCGCTGGCGCATTTGACGGCGTGACCTGTGCCGCGCTGTTCCGCCTGGAACACAAAGCGCAGCTTTTCGGCCTGATCCGGCGGCAAAGCGCGGCGGGCGGCCTCTTCGACTTTTTCGGCCTGATGGCCGACGACCACAAAAATATTTTCCGGGTTGAGTTCGGCGGCGGTGCGCAAGATGTGCGCGATCAACGGACGGCTGCCGATTTTGTGCAACACTTTGGCTTGGTTGCTTTTCATGCGCGTGCCCAGGCCCGCGGCGAGAATCAAGACATTGATCGGTGTATTCACGATACAGTTTCCTTTGCGAGAGTTCTTTACGGGTGGATTGCTGATGCTGGGATTCTCGGGGCTAGCGGGGAGACGCCGGGATTATACGCATGTTTTAACGCGCGTAAACGTCAAAAATTGCCTGGCTAAGTCTTTCTGGATCGTGGCGTACGGCACGTTCTTCTGAGGCGAGCGGCAACGCAATAAATTGCAGCGGAACAAGATCGGACGGGGTAACAGTTGGCGGCGAAAGCGGTTCAGCTTTTTCTGCGGCATAGCGCTGGCGCATTTCGGCGGAAATCGGCGTGGAATTGAAAAGCGCATAATCCAGCCGCAAATCCGGCGCATAAGCCAGCAATTCGCGCACGTGGTCTTCGCCGGAAAGGTCTTCGGTTTCGTCCAGCTCGGTCATGACATTACAGATATAGAGCTTTTTGGCTTTGGTGCGGCTCAGGGCATCAGTCAAACCCGGCACGAGCAGGTTGGCAATCACGCTGGTAAAAAGCGAACCGGGGCCGAGCGTGATCAGATCGGCAGCGAGGATTGCTTCGACGGCGGCAGGCAACGCCGCGGCATTGGCGGGTTCGAGCGTCAATTCCTGAATCGGCGAATTTTGTGACTTGATGGCGACTTGGCCACGGATTTTTTGTCTGCCGACACGCGCAACCAAATCCACTTGATCGAGTGTGGAGGGCAGCACACGGGCACGAATGCCCAACAGCGCACGTGCCTGGTCAATGGCAGTGACGAAATTGCCGCTTTTCTGTAGTAGCCCCAGCAGCAATAAATTGCCTAGTGAATGACCTCCCAGCGCGCCTTGGCCGGGAAAGCGGTGGGCAAACAAACTGGTGAGCGGATTGTCTGGCGGCGCTAATGCGACCAGGCAATTGCGAATGTCGCCCGGCGGCAAGACTGAAAATTCTTCGCGCAAACGGCCAGAACTTTTGCCGTCATCGGTCACGGTCACAATGGCGGTCAACTCGAGTTGCGGTTCTGGCGCGTTTAACCGGGGACGCAACCCAGCCAGCAACGTGGAAAGACCCGTGCCGCCGCCAATGGCCACCAATTTCAAGGGAACATTTCGAGGCATAACAGCCTTACTCGGTAGTGCGCGGGGGACGATGCGGACACACGGCCGTATTCAAACATTCATCGGCCAACTGCAAACGTGCCACCGGGGTGTTATTGATGATGTGAGACTCGACAATTTCCGAAACATCTTCTGATTTGACGTTGCCATACCAGACGGCTTCTGGATAGACGACCACAGTTGGCCCGTGTTCGCATTGATCCAGACAACCTGCACGATTGGCGCGCACCACGTTTTTCAGGCCACGAGCCGCTAATTCTTTTTTGAATAACAGTTGCAAACTGCCTAGCCCCTCCGCGTCGCAACACCCGCGCGGATTTTCTGCTGGTCGCTGATTTGTGCAGACAAAGATATGGCGTTCGAATTTCGGCATAGATTCAGATTGTGTTCAGTCTGTGAGTCGGGATTTTTCCGGGAACGTTGGGGAGACGAAAGACGATGTCGAATGTATCAATCATAGCCAGTGTGCCTTAGTGCTTTCTGGCGCGTCAAGTTTATTGAACTTCTTTCAGCAAACGTGTGTGTCCGCTGACAGACACGTTTGTCAGAAGCGTATATTCTTCGGTTCCCAGAACTTAGATACGCTTAGGTGAATATAATGCCAGCCTGAAAAATTTTTTGAGCAGAGATGAACTCAAGAAGCGTTATATTCCTCGTTCCTACTGGCACAGCAAATGCTCACTAGTGGGAGTTGCTGGGAGAATCCTTGAGGGTGTAAGTAGGCAATACACAAATCAGGGTTAGTGATGAAACAAATAAGGACGGATGTTTTTGCAGGAAAGGGGGAAGACGACAATGATGATGAAAATTTCGAACGATACACTAAAGCTGGTGACCAAATTGCCCAAAGGAAAACGGGAGAAGGTCGAAGCGATTGTGCGTCGGCACGTGCAAGCCTGTCAAAAGAATGGGTTTATGCCGGAAAACATGGAGCGGGTTTACATCGAAGCTGTCGAGATGGTGAACCTGGAGGAGCGATTTCCAGAACCAGTGACACCAGAAGAATCGCGTGATTGGCAACCCGCGCGCCATTATGAACAGTATGTCAGCCCTAAAGCCGCATAACGCCACACCGGCTGACACTTTTGCCACACCAAGGCGGGGAAGCATCTAGAATGCCTCCCCGCTTTCTTTTTTCAAGACAAGCATTTCTTGGGCAAGCCTGCGGACGGGGAGTCGTTCTTACGGCGTAGCAGGTTGGAAACCTCGTTCTGCGATCCGACATTCGACAAGCAAAGACCGGCTCTGTATAATCCGCCGTCTTAATTTCAACCGCAATTACCACTACTGACAAACAGCGCAGACCGCATGCTCAAGCTGTGGGCGTTTGCCGCCCTGTCAGCGAACTGTTTTGACTAAGGAGTCTAGCGAGCGTGAAAAGATTTTTTCTGCTTTTATCCATCTTCGCCATCGTTGGCATCGTTGCCTCTCTCACCCGTTCCCGCGCGCAACAAACCACCACGGACGAACTTTCCACGGTGCTCTTGCCGGTGCCTCCCAACGTAATTGGCACGTCAGTACGCGGGGTCAGCACTGACGGCAAGCGGATCGTGTTCGAATCAATCAACGATTACAACGGCCGCAACGTAGACAGCAACACCGAAATCTGGGCTTATGATGTCGACACGCGCAGCATCATCATGATCACCGATACGGCGGACATCAAAGACCCGGCGGATGCCACCAAAACGCTGTTTCTAATCAACAGTGTTTCGCCTGTGCTGAGCGGCGACGGCACCAAGATCGCGTTCGTTTCCAACGCGGACCTGGGCGGCACAACCAACGAAGATCGTAACTACGAAGTATATCTGGCGGATCTGCCGCGCGGGGCAACTAAAGCCACCATCACCCGCCTGACCGATACGGGCAAAGATTCTGACAACGAAGTTGTCAAAGAAATCTTCAGCAACTACGGACTGAGCATTAGTGATGATGGCGCATTGGTTGCTTTCACTTCGACCCGGCGCACCTTCAAAGCGATTGCCGGTGGCGCGCCACAGTTTTCCGCGGCCAAGGAAGGACCGAACAACAGCGATCCCGACGGCAACGGCGAATTGTTCACCTACGATACGAAGAACAAACGCTATACCCAGGTGACGATTTCGCGCGACGTTGACGCGACCGACAATTTCACCGTCAAAGGTTTCAATGCCAACCCGGTGTTTAGCGGCGACGGACGCAAGCTGATCTTTTTGTCGGGCTTCAATTACGCAGGAACCAGCGCGAACAAAAACGCCGATTTCAACGGCGAAATTTTCAGCTACAAGGTAGGCGATCCGGCCAACACGTTCACTCAGATTACGCAAACGGATGCGACGGCTGACGCGCCAGTGGTTCCACCAGGCAACCCGGTCAATGTGTTGGCGGCATTTACGCGCCCGCTGAGCACCGACGGTTCCAAACTGGTGTTTGAGTCCTCGGCGAATTTTGCCGGGCAAAACAGCGATAAGACGCGCGAAATCTTCCTGGCAGACCTGAGCGGCGCCACGCCCACGTTCAAACAAATCACCAATCAAACGACGGTGGACATCACCAAAAACGACTTCTCGTTTTTCCCCAGTGTGAATGGCGCCGGAACCTTCATTACGTTCAGTTCCGTGTTGAACCTGACGCCGGTCAGTTCCGGCAGCAGCGTCACTACCGACAATGCCGATGGCAGCCGCGAAGTCTTCCGTTATGACATTGCCGGCGCCAAATTCCGCCAGCTCACCTTTACCGGGTTGTCCGGATTCGTACTTGATCAGCGCGACAACACCACCTCGAGCTTTGCCGACAATAGCGGCAATTTGGTGACGTTCAGCTATGACGCAAACCTGATCGGACCAAATGGCTCTCCGATTCGCGACCTGTTCCAGACGCGTGTGCTGCCGGTGGCAAGCAAAACTTCGGCGGAAGTCAAACTGGCCAATGCCGCAAGTTTTGACAACACGCAGGTTGCACGCAGCTCCATCGTAGCTGCGTTTGGTTCGCAATTGGCCAATACGACAGTCGGCGCTCCCACCAACAATCTGCCGTTTGATCTGGCGGGCGTGACAGTGAACGTCGCAGGCATTGCCGCGCGGCTGATTTTTGTTTCGCCACAACAGATCAATTTTGTCATGCCGCAAATTGTCGCCTCGGGGGATGCGGTCGAATTCACCGTCAACAACAATGGCGTGCAATCCACTGGCAAAGTTAAGCTGACGGATTTTGCCCCTGGCGTGTTCAGCACGACCGGCGATGGCAAAGGCAAATCCGCCGTGCAGTGCGGTGCTGTTTCGGCTGACGGTTTGAACTTTTTGGCGAGCGCGCCGCCGTGCGCCATTGGCACCTCGCTCGATGCCAATGTGCTGATCATTTACGGCACGGGCTGGCGCAATACCTCCAGCGTTCAAGTAAAGATTGGCGATCAAACGCTGATCCCCAGCTTCAGCGGGGCCCAGCCGGAGTTTCTGGGGCTGGATCAGATCAACGTCAATTTGCCGGTCGCGTTGGCGGATAAGTTAGATCAGGAGATTGTGGTTTCGATCGCTGCCACAACGGCAGTTGATAGCAACAAAACGACCGTATCGTTCGGCGGTGTTACGGCGGCGATCACTACGATTGCCAATGCCGCCAGTTTTGAAGTGACAGAAGTTGCGCGCGGTTCGCTGGCAGTTGCGCAAGGCGAAAGCCTGGCCAATGACACGGCAACGGATAACAGCTTCCCGTTTGAACTGAAAGGCGTCAAAGTCACCGTCGCGGGCAAACCGGCACGCGTGAATTATGTGTCGCCGACACAGGTCAATTTCGTTTTGCCCAATGATGTCAGCCCGGCGACTTTGGTACAGGTTGCAATCAACAACAACGGCAAACTGATCGTCGGACGCGTCAAGGTGTTAGATGGCTCGCCAGGGGTCTTTACCACCACGGGCGACGGCAATGGCCGTGCATTGGCGCGTTGCGGTCGGGTCAATACGGATGGGTCAATTACCTATTCCGATCCGCCGTGCGCGGTGGGCACAGAAGCAGCACCGAATCAGATTCGCATTATCGGCACCGGTTGGCGTAACGCGACTTCCGTCGTGTTGAAGATCGGCGATACGGAACTGACGAAGACCTTTGTCGGTGGTCAGCCAGATGGCAGCGGCGGTTCAGCGTTTGGCACAGATATTATTGACGCCAAACTGGCCCCGGCGCTGGCTGGCAAAACGGACGTAGATGTCATTGTCACCACCAAGACGGCTGCGGGAGACAAGTCTTCCAAGACAGGCATCAAGGTTTCGTTTAGCAACTAAACGCTTGTCCAAACAAAAATCAGGGGGCGCAAATTCGAATTTGCGCCCCCTGATTTTTTTGCCCGGAAAGTTGGTTGGATTGGTCAGATGCTATCGTTCGCGCAAGCGTCTGTGGCGCACCAACGTCTTGGCCAAAATCGCGTCTTGTTCGGCGGCGGCGGTTTCGGCTGGCACCAGCACGACTTCGCGGCGGCCAGAGCCGTAAGGCCGCCAACGCTCAGCAAAAGTCGGCGTGTTGGCATTCACAAAAACCGTCAGCGTCGGCACGCCCAGGGCAGCGGCAATGTGTTGTCCGGCAGAGTCATAGCCGACATATTCATCGCTGGCGGCAATCAGCGAGGCAAACGCGCCAATGCCGCCCTCCCAGGTCAGAACATCTGCCTGGAGCGAATCCTGTTGCAACCATTCATCGGCATTTTTCTGATTCAATTCAACGATGGTTTTGCCTGCCTGGCGAAGTTCTGCGACAAGGCGATTGATCTGTTCACGCTCGGCTTCGCTGGCGCCTTTGTCCAGAATCAGAATCGCTTCCTGGCTGAGGTGCTGGATCAGCTCTGATTCGAATTTGTCCGAAACGCGTTTTTGCGCGTTTCCGCCGACGCCCAAACTGAGCGCAATCAAGTAAGGCGCTGGTCGTTTGCGGCGCAATTTTGCGGCGACCGTATGACCAAAATCCTGTTCTGGCGCGGGCAAGGCAACAAAGGGGAAAAACTCGCCGTCTTCGCCCAGCAATTCATCCAGCCAGCGCACCGCCAGTTGCCCCAAATGCGTCGCTTCAGGCGCACGGAAACTGCGGCTTTCAAAGAAAAAGTAATTGCGATCTTCGGCCACCAGCGGCAGCAAACCCAATTGCGTCAATCGCGAATCGGCATCTATCACCCAACATTCCTCTGGCGCAAAACCCGTTAGTTCGTCGTTCACCAGCGCGCGCACATCCAGCCAGCTCAACAGCCTAGACAACACTGTGCCGCCGCGTTCGTAACGAATTTCGCGCACGCGCATGCGATCTTCACCGCCAAACAGTTCGCGCAATTTGGCGGAACCAAGCCAGACGAATTCGGCTTCGGGCAAGGCGTCGCGCATCTTGGCGATGAGCGGACTGGTTACGGCGATGTCCGCGCCCAGCGTGACGCGCGACGGCAGCAAGACTTTTTTGACCTGTGAAAATTCAGCGGGAGCCGGGCGGCGTGGTGTGCGTAACCGAGCCTTGCGCGTCAGCAGTGCTGTTTCATCGGTCAGCCCGAATTGTTTGAGCGCGTTATCCAGGGCCTGGCCAGCCGGTAACTGTCGGTGAAACTCGATCACGTGCGCAAAAATGCGGTCGTATTGTTCACCGGCTGCCAGCGCAAACGAGTCGTTTAAGCGTTCGATCAATTCGGGAAACAGTGCCTGAACGCCTGCGATTGCCAGGTTCTGGTCTGGCAACGCCGCAATTTCACAAAGCAAGGTCACGGCCGCGCGTGATGGGGCGAGATTCTGGCGACATTCATCGAACAGGGTTGCGGCGGTCTGATGCGCCAGGGGATGCACCACGTCAGAAGTCAGCGAATTGGTGTCGCGTGCCTGACGAAATTCGTTCAGCCTTTGTTGATAGTCATTGAGAGTTTCAGACGGTGTCATCGCCGCAGACTATAGCACTTTCGGTGCGACTACGGCATTGGCGGCCCGTGCGCAAATGCTTGTCAACGCGCGTCAGGACAACGCTTGCTGGCAAGGGCAAAACCTTGACAGTGCGGAAGTCCGGTTGCTAGACTCGCTAGCCTTCCGCACAGTTGATTGCCTGCTCTATTTACTGCTCTTATCAGTTGCGCCTCGTGCGCTGCCCGCGCGCTTCGCGTGTGGTTGCCTTCCGGCAGCGTACGCAACGACGACTCTTGAGCGACACAGCACCTGGATTTCGCAAGTGTTGTGGCATAACGCTGAAGCATTGCGCAAGACGCCAGCGGGAGATCAATCCCAGATCAGGAGATTTGTCCTTATGCCTGTTTTCAATGGAATTCCGACGCCCGAAGACGGTCAGCCCATTCGCGTGCAAAACGGCGCACTGGTGGTCCCCGACAATCCGATTATCCCCTTTATCGAAGGCGACGGTACGGGCCGCGATATTTGGCGAGCTTCTGTGCGCGTATTTGATGCTGCGGTAGAGAAAGCCTATGGCGGAAAACGCCGGGTGGCATGGTACGAAGTCTTCGCCGGCGAAAAAGCCTTTAACAAATTCAACGAGTGGCTGCCCAAAGGCACGCTCGACGCCATTCAACATTTCGTCGTGGCCATCAAAGGGCCACTGACCACGCCTGTCGGCGGCGGCATTCGTTCGCTGAACGTGACCTTGCGTCAGGTGCTCGACCTGTATGCCTGTGTGCGCCCGGTGCGTTATTTCAACGGCGTGCCCGCGCCGGTCAAACACCCTGAAAAACTCGATGTGGTGATCTTCCGCGAAAACACCGAAGACGTTTATGCGGGGATCGAATTTTCCGAGGGCTCGGACAAGGCGAAAAAGCTGATCGAATTTCTGAGCGATTTCGGCTTCCAGATCAACGAAGATTCCGGCATCGGCATCAAGCCGATTTCGATCACCGGCACCAAGAATCTGGTGCGGCGCGCGATTCGTTATGCCATCGAACACAAGCGTAAAGTCGTAACGCTGGTGCACAAAGGCAACATCATGAAATACACCGAAGGCGCATTTCGTGATTGGGGCTATCAATTGGCGAAAGAAGAATTCCGCGACCATATCGTCACCGAAGACGAACTCTGGAAAGATCACAACGGACAAATGCCGGAAGGCAAAATCCTGATCAACGACCGTATTGCCGACGCGATGTTCCAGCAGATTTTGTTGCGGCCTGACGAATATTCGGTCATCGCCACGCCCAATTTGAATGGCGACTATTTGTCTGACGCCTGCGCTGCCGAAGTCGGCGGTTTGGGCTTGGCGCCCGGCGCGAACATCGGCGACAACGCCGCTGTGTTCGAAGCCACACACGGTACCGCGCCGAAATACGCCGACAAGGACGTCATCAATCCTGGTTCGGTGATGTTGTCGGGCGTGATGATGTTCGAACACATGGGCTGGCAGGAAGCCGCCGATCTGGTCATTCAAGGCATCGTCAAAGCCATCGAACAAAAGAAAGTCACGTATGACCTGGAACGCCAGATGGAAGGCGCGACCAAGGTCAAAACCAGCGAATTTGCAGACGTGATCATCGCAAACATGTAAGGACATTTATTCGCACGGTTACGCCTCAAGACTGGCGAACTGTCAGTTCGGCGTGTAACCGTGCAACTGGCCTAAAAGATTCAGGTTCAAGGATTTAAGGAAAGACCATGGCAAGAAAGAAAATTACGGTTGTGGGGGCAGGCAATGTCGGTGCGACAACGGCGCATTGGCTGGTCTCCAAGGAATTGGGCGATGTCGTGCTCGTGGACATCATCGAAGGCATGCCGCAAGGCAAGGCCCTGGATTTGGCGCAAGCCGGACCGGTGGAAGGCTATGACAGCCGCCTGATCGGCACCAATGGATACAAGGAAACGGCCAACTCCGATGTGGTTGTGATCACTTCCGGCATCGCGCGTAAACCGGGCATGAGCCGCGACGATTTGCTCAACACCAACGCGAACATCGTCGCCAGCGTGACGGAAGAAATCGTCAAATATTCGCCGAATTGCATCATCATCGTGGTGTCGAATCCGCTCGACGCGATGACGCAAGTCGCCTGGAAAAAATCCGGCTTCCCGAAAAACCGCGTGCTGGGCATGGCGGGTGTGCTCGATTCGGCGCGCATGCGCTGCTTCCTGGCCGAAGCGTTGAACGTTTCGGTCGAAAACGTGACCGCATTTGTGCTGGGCGGACACGGCGACACAATGGTGCCGCTGCCGCGCTATTCGACCTGCGCGGGGATTCCCGTCACGGAATTGTTGCCGAAAGAAACGCTGGACCAGATCGTGACGCGCACAGCCAATGGCGGTGCGGAAATCGTCAGTTTGCTCAAAACCGGTTCTGCCTATTACGCGCCGTCTTCGTCGGCGGTCGAAATGGTGGAAGCGATCTTAAAGGATAAGAAAAAGATTCTGCCCTGCGCCGTGTTGCTCGAAGGTGAATATGGCATCAACGGCCTGTTTGTCGGCGTGCCGGTCAAAATCGGATCGGGCGGCGTCGAAGAGATCATCCAGATCAATCTGACTGCTGACGAGCGCGCAGCACTGCAAAAATCTGCCGGCTCGGTGCAGGAATTGGTCGAGAAATTGAATTTGTAAGCGTCGCTGAAGGCGGGATTGCTTAAAAATATCCCGATTGAAAGCGCGTCCTGAAATGTGCTAGTTTCCGCTTTGGCTGCCGCAGCCCGATCTTCTCAGAGAGACCGAGACTGCGGCAGTCGTATTTTTTGAGTTCAATCAAAATCAAGACTGGCAAGACAGGCAAGCCGAACAAGGGAAACAACCTGATGGCCATCGGCCGTATTGGTCATATCCCAGCTTGCGTGAAAGGATTAACCATTGTGAGTGAAGAAAAAGAGCTTTCAGGAAAAGAAAAAATTCTTGCTGAGTTGAAGACGCTGGAATACGAATTGACCGTCGAATTGCCCAAAGCGTTACGGACGGCGGCGGCGCTCGGAGATTTGTCGGAAAACTCCGAATACAAATATGCGCGTGAACGACAAGATTATGTGCGCGCACGCGTCCGCCAATTGCAACAGCAATTGGCCAAATTGTCGAGCCTGGATTTGTCCAAATTGCCGCACGGTCGCGCTTCGTATGGTTCGACGCTGGTGTTGCGCGACCTGGATCGCGACGAAGAAGTCACCTATCGGTTGGTGACGCCCGAAGAAGCCGATTACGAAAAAGGCCTGATTTCCACCTCCTCACCGATTGGCCGCAGCTTGCTTAATAAGGAAGAAGGCGACGAAGTGAAAGTGCAGACGCCCAACGGCGTGCGCAACTTCGAAATCGTCAAGCTGTCCACCATTCACGACGAAGAATGATTTCTGACGCCCTGCGGTTTCCGTGGGGCGTTTCTGGCTTTGCGCGCCGTGTCACCTGAAGTTGAAAGCCCGCGCGCGGTGGTGATACACTCCGCCGCCTGATTTTCTAAACCCGACTCCATTTTGTTCAGGCTACGCAACGCTTCCGCAAACTCCCTTGTTTTTTGAATGGTTCAGCAGTTTGCCGGAAGGCGCTGCGGTATGGCTTGGCAATGAATGCCTAGATTGGCCAGTCTGGCGCTGAGCGCCAGTGCGGCCCGTATGAGAGGACATCACGATTGCTATCTTCACGCGATGAACAGAGCCTGCTGCAACGCCTGGTTATGGTGGCTTTGCTGGTTGGCGTCTTTTCACTGAGCGCATTTGGCGTGGTTTATTTCCTGATGCGTGGGAGCACGGTTGAGGTCCCGAATGTCGTGGGCAAAACGGAAACAGATGCGGCTGAGGCGTTAGAAGACGCCGGGTTGCGCATGCTGGTCAAAGGCCGTGCGCAAAATGACAACATTCCGGCGCACACCGTCAGCGACCAGTCACCCGCACCGGGGGCGATTGTCAAAACCGGTCAATTTGTGCGCGTTAGTGTCAGTTTGGGAACATCTCCCACACAAACTAACTGATTCAAGTCCGGCAAGAGATTCGTGTTCTTGCGTTCAACAGGACGGAAAAGGCAGCGCTCGGCGAAATACACCACGCCGCCTCACGGAGTTCATGGTCGAAATCGCACCATCCATCTTATCGGCAGATTTTACCCGGTTGGGAGAACAAATCGCCGCCGTCGAACAGGCAGGCGCTTCCTATATCCATGTGGATGTGATGGATGGGCATTTTGTTCCGAATCTCACCCTCGGACCATTTATCGTGGAATGGGTGCGTCGGGCGACCAACTTGCCGATTGATACACACTTGATGATCGAAGACCCGGACAAATTCATTGGCGCGTTTGCCAAGGCCGGGGCGAATCTGATCTCGGTGCATCCCGAAGCGACCTACCATTTGCATCGCACGGTTCATTTCATTCGCGATGCCGGTTGTCAGGCAGGAGTCGTGCTCAATCCGGCGACGCCGCTGGCGATGATTGAAGATGTTCTGGCAGACGTGAATTACGTGCTGCTGATGTCGGTCAATCCGGGGTTTGGTGGACAAAAATTTATTTCCGCCTCGCTCGACAAATTGCGCCGTCTGCGCGAATTGATTCGGCAGCGGAACCCACAGGTACGAATCGAAATTGATGGCGGCATCGGCGTGGAAACGGCGGGTGATGTGGTTGCTGCCGGAGCAGAAATTTTGGTCGCCGGATCGGCTATTTTTGGCCAACCAGATCCGGGACAAGCGGTACAAGCGTTGATTCGCGCGGCCTCCGTTCCAATTCGCGGAGGGGCGGTGGCTTAAGTAGGCGACACAAAAGACCTTTTGCGTCGCTGTTTTCCAGAGGAGTTGTTACGATGAAAACAAGAAGCGGTTTAGCTTTGCTGTTGGCCCTGTCGTTGTTGTTCCTGGCTGCGTGTGGGGGGAAAGACAAAGTAAAGAATGAGAACGCGGCGATCCCCGGTCGCGACAAAGAGCTTTACGAGCAAGCGTATTCAAAAGCCAAAAAGGGACGCTACGACGAAGCCCGCCTGCTTTATAACGTTGTGATTACGACGTATGCCGACAGCGAATATTTGCCGCTGGCCAAACTGGCCATTGCTGATTCGTTCTATCTGGAAGGCGGCACGACCAATTTGCAACAAGCCATCGGCGGTTACAAAGACTTTGCCCAATACTTCCCGACCCATCCCAAAATTTGCGAAGTCAAACACAAGATTGCGCACTCTTATATGCGCCAGATGGGGGCTTACAACCGCGACATCACCAACGCCCGCCTGGCCGAACAGCAACTGAAATCGGCACTGCAAACCTGCCAGAACGCGCCCAACCGGGCGGCGCTCGAAAGCGATTTGAAAGACGTGCAACAAGTTCAGGCGTTGCACGAGCAGGATATTGCCAAGTTCTATATCTACAACCGTCAGGCGTACAAAGCGGGCGAAAGCCGGTTGCGGGATATCATCAACAACTACAAGTTTTTCAGCTATTACGACGAATCACTTTACCTGTTGGGCGTTTCGCTGGTTGAACAGGAACAGCCGGAAGAAGCTTCGGAATACTTCACTCGCTTGGTGCGGGATTATCCGAACAGTGAATATGCCAAGAAGGGCAAGGAATACCTGGAAAAACTCGGCAAACCGGTGCCCGAACCGAGCAATAACAATCCTGCGCCGGAACGCCCCAACTTCATGGGCAAGTTTGGGTTGATTCTGGGTTACAACGGACTGGACATTTCGCGTGACGGCGTGTTGCTGAGCAAGAAAGGCGACGAAAAAGAAGACGTCAAAGATGCGATGAAGAAACCGAACGAAGCCAGCAACAACACCGGCACTCGTTCGATTCGCGCCAGCACCAAGACGACGATAGACAACAACACGCTTTTCAGCCCGAACGCCAACAACGGACAGCCCGCCGCGCAAAACGGCGCAACCAGCGGCACAGAAGCCAAAGCCTCTGACGCCGCCGCAGGTGATGGCAAATCGAGCGACAAGAAGAAAGACAAGAAGAACAACAAGAAGAAAGAAGAAAAAGAGAAAAAAGACAACGAGAAGAAAAGCAGCGGGGGCGGGCTTTTCCGCTAAAGGCGGCCGCCCAGCGCATTCAACCGTCGCACAAATGACGGTTTCGGTAAAAGTGCGAAGAACACGAAGAGTCAGTAAACTCTTCGTGTTCTTTGTGTTTTTGTGATAAAAGACAGCGCGTATTTGATTCCCGTGCCGGTGACTCAATTGTTTCGGAGGTTCTCGTGGGCTACAAAATCCTGCTCGCTGACGACAGCGTGACAGTGCAAAAGATCATCACGCTAACTTTTTCAGATGAAGGTGTTGATGTTTCGACGGTGAACAATGGCGATGAAGCCATTTCGCGTCTGCAATACATGCGGCCAGCTCTGGTGATGGCGGATGTTTCCATTCCCGGCAAAAGTGGTTACGAAATTTGCGAATTCGTCAAAAATCACCCCGAAATGAAAAATACGCCGGTGGTGTTATTGGTGCCGGCTTTTGAACCCTTTGATGAAGAACGCGCCCGCCGTGTCGGCGCAGACCAGCATCTGACCAAACCGTTCCAATCCATTCGTACACTGATCGCTACGGTGAAAGGGTTGCTTGAACCGGGCGCGCCCAAACCGTCTGGCTCGCTTGCCACTGCGGCACCTGCTGCGCCCGAACCGCCGCGTGTGCCACCCAGCATGCAACCGACAGCAGAATTGGCGCCGCCCGTTGCAGTTGATACCACGGAACCTTTACCTGACCTGGCGCAAGTGTTGCCGACTGCTGCGACTGAACCTGCGCCGATCGCTGTCCCTGAACCCGAGCCGATTGTTATTGCTGAACCGGAACCTGTTGTCGTTCCTGAGCCGGGCCCTGTGGTTGTCGCCGCGCCTGCTCCTGAACCGGAGCCGGTCGTGGTTAGTCACGCTGCTGTTGCGCCCGTGGTTCCCGTTGTGGCCGCCGTTGTCCCGCAAAGTTTAGCGGCAGATGAATGGGATCATGTGCTTGACCTGGATGATGTGCTGCCAGCGCCCTGGACGCCGCCCGCACCAGCGCCGAGTGAGCCCGTTTCTGTTGTGAATGAATCAGCTCCGGTTGCGGTTGAAACTGTGGTGGTGGCCGAAAGTCTGGTTGAAGAAGCGCCCGCCGTGGTTGCATCGGAGGCCAGCGCTGCGCCACAACCTGCCGCACAACTTACGCTCTCGCCCGATGTGATTGATGAGATTGTGAGCCGTGTGGTCGCCCAGTTGTCAGACACGCTGTCTCAAAAACTGAGTGCGGAATTGACCCGCCGCCTGGCGCCTGAAGTCGCCGAACTGGTCAAACAACAACACCTTGCCGAGCGAGTACCTGTATATACCGAGCCAGACTCGCTGCTCGATCTCGACGAGATTTGAGCCTCCTCTACGAAATCACGTACACAAACTTTGCCGGTTGTCAGTTGTGAGTTGATCGCCCATACTAAGCGATCAACTCACATGACTGACATTCGACTATTGCCGACCGATTAAACCGATATGGAAATCCCAAAAGCATACGAGCCAAAAGACGTGGAAGGACGTTGGTATCCCTTCTGGGAAAACAGCGGATTCTTTCGCCCCGAAGCGAACACAAACACCAAAGCCAAAGTTTTCTCCATGGTTATTCCCCCGCCGAACGTGACGGGCTATTTGCACATGGGGCATGCGCTCAACCATACGTTACAAGACGTATTGGCGCGCTGGCGGCGTATGGCGGGCGACCGTGTGTTGTGGTTGCCCGGCACTGATCACGCGGGTATCGCCACGCAAATGGTCGTGGAACGGCAATTGGCCAAAGACGGCATCAATCGTCGAGATATGGGCCGCGAAAAATTTGTCGAACGCGTCTGGGAATGGAAAGAGCATTCTGGCGGCACGATTCAAAAACAGATGCGTATTGTGGGCGATTCGGTGGATTGGTCGCGCGAACGGTTCACGATGGATGACGGATTGTCGAATGCCGTCAAAGAGGTTTTCGTCCGGCTTTATGACGAAGGTTTGATCTATCGCGGCGAATACATGATCAACTGGTCGCCCGGTTTGCAAACCGCCATTTCCGACCTCGAAGTCGAAATGAAGCAGGTCAAAGGCAAGCTCTATCACATTGCCTATCCGATTGGGCGTGAGTTGTCTGCCCCGGTGGCAGGATTGGCGGAAGCCTATGCCGCCGCGAACGAAGGCGAACAGAAAAACGGTTTGCTCAATACCGAAGCCGGTGCGTTTATCGTTGTCGCGACCACACGCCCTGAAACGATGTTGGGCGATACGGCTATTGCCATGAATCCGGAAGACGCGACGACCGCCGGACGATATTCCGCCATCAACGGGCAAACGGCGGTGTTGCCTTTGGTGGGACGCGCGCTGCCGTTCATTCAGGACGAAGTGGTGGAAAAGGATTTTGGTACCGGATTTGTCAAAGTTACCCCAGCGCACGATCCCAACGATTTTGCGATGGGCAAACGACACAATCTGGAATTTCTACCGGTCATCGGCAAAGACGCCAGGATCACTGATCTCGCTCCCGAAAAATATCGCGGGCTGGATCGGTACGAAGCGCGCAAGCAGGTTGTGGCCGATCTGGAAGCGCTGGGCTTGCTCTTGCGCGTGGATGATTACACGCACAACGTGGGCCATTGTCAGCGCAGCGGCACGGTCGTTGAACCATTGCTTTCGACGCAATGGTTCATGCGCATGAAGGAACTGGCCGAACCGGCCATCGCCGCCGTCCGCGAAGGCAAAACCAAATTTGTGCCTGAAAGCACCACCAAGATTTATTTTAACTGGCTGGAAAACATCCAGGATTGGTGCATTTCGCGGCAATTGTGGTGGGGCCATCGCATTCCAGCCTGGTACACACCCGATGGTGACATCGTGGTGGCGCGCGATGAACAGGAAGCGCGCGAACGGCTGAAAGCCAAAGGCATTGATCCGACCGTGACGCTGACCGAAGACGAAGACGTGCTCGACACCTGGTTTTCGTCACAGTTATGGCCGTTTTCGACGCTCGGCTGGCCGGCGCAAACCGAAGATTTGCAACGTTACTATCCGACTGACGTGCTGGTGACGGCTTTTGACATCATCTTTTTCTGGGTGGCGCGCATGATGATGATGGGCCTGAAATTCATGGGCGAAGTCCCGTTCCGCACGGTCTATATCAACGCGCTGGTGCTCGATCCCGAAGGCCAGAAAATGTCGAAATCGAAGGGCAACGTGATTGACCCGCTGGAAGTCTTCGACAAATACGGCACCGATGCGGCACGCTTTGCGCTGACGGCGGCTTCGACGGCGGGGCTGACGCTTTCCTTGCAGGAATCGAAGCTGGAAACCGCGCGCAATTTCGCCAACAAGATTTGGAACGCGACGCGTTTTGTTTTGCTCAATTGCGATGATGTGCTCGAAGAGCAAGAGCCGCTGTCATGGGAAACGCATTTGTCGCCGCCCGAACTGGCCGATCTGTGGATTCTGAGCCGCCTGAACCGCATCGCGCTGGATGTGCACAATGCGTTGGGCGAATACCGCTTTCACGAAGCGGCAGACACGCTCTATCACTTCTTCTGGAATGATTTCTGCGATTGGTACATTGAGCTGTCGAAACCGTTTGTGACGGCCAAAGAACCAACCGACCGCGACCGGGCGGTCAAGCGGCGCATCATTTACGTGCTCGAACGCAGTTTGCGGTTGTTGCATCCACTGATGCCTTATCTGACCGAAGAGCTGTGGCAAAAGCTGCCGCACAAGGGCGAAACCATCAGCACGGCGGACTTTGTGGCGCACAATTCCGCGCAACTCGACGGACGTGCGGAGCGCGAAATGTCGTTGGTGATCGAAGTTATCAGCAAGCTGCGGAACCTGCGTTCCACGTTCAACATTGCGCCTTCGGTGCAGTTGGCGGCGCAAATCGCACCGGCTGACATTACCGCGCGTGACGTGCTGACGAGCATGGCGGAACACATCAAACGGTTGGCGCGCATCAACGATTTGCAATTGGTGGATGCCATCGCGGCCCAGCCAGGGCTGGCGCGTACGGTCTTGCCACAGGCTGAAATCGCGGTGCCGTTGGCCGGATTGATTGATTTCGACAAAGAGCGCGCACGCTTGCAGCAAACGCTGGAAAAACTCAACAAAGAGTTTGACGGCATTCAGAAACGGCTGGCCAATCCCGATTTTGCCGCGCGCGCTGCCGCCGATGTTGTGCAGCAGACCCGTGAGCGCGCGACAGAGTTACAAGATCAAATCGCCAAGCTGAAAGCGATGATCGAAGCTTTATAACTCGCGAAACCATCATGTCCATGATCATTCCACTCGACCCCGAAACGATTTTTAACGCCGTGAACGCCGCGCTCGACGAAGACATCGGGCGCGGCGATCTTACGTCCCGTTCCGTCGTGCGCTTTGGCCAGAAAGGGCGCGGCGCATTTATGGCCAAACAAGATTTGACGCTAGCCGGTTTGGAAGTCGCTGACGCGGCTTTTACCGCGTTTGATCCTTATATCCAGATCGAATCCGCGGCGGCGGACGGCGAGGAAATCGGCGAAGGCAAAGTGTTTGCGCGCGTGACGGGCGACGCTCAGGTTTTGCTCGCGGCAGAGCGGGTGGCGTTGAACTTTTTGCAGCGGCTGTCTGGCATTGCCACGCTGACGCGGAAGTATGTGGCCGCTGTCGCAGGCACACAGACCAAGATCGTGGATACGCGCAAAACGACGCCGGGGCTGCGCTTGTTGGAAAAATACGCCGTGACCGCAGGCGGCGGGCACAATCATCGTTTGGGATTGGACGATGGGGTTTTGATCAAAGACAACCATCTGGCGTTGGGCGGAGGCGTTGGCGAAACGGTGCGCCGCGCGCGCGAAGTCGTCGGCCACCTGCACAAAATCGAAGTCGAAGTCGCTACGCTGGAACAGGTCAAAGAGGCATTGGCAGCCAAAGCAGACATTTTGTTGCTCGACAACATGACGCCGGAACTGGTGCGTCAGGCCGTTGAGATTGTGCACGCCCACGAACCCAACGAACGCCGCACGTTAACCGAAGCTTCGGGCGGTATTACGCTGACGAATGTGCGCGAATATGCCGAAGCTGGCGTGGACATGATTTCCATCGGCGCATTGACGCACTCTGCGCCCGCGGTAGACATCAGCTTCAAGATCAAACCGGCGTAGCCAAACCACCACCGGCGTCGCCGGAAGTAAACGCAAAAGGCAAAAATCAAAAGGGAGACGCTCGTTACCAGCGCTTCGCTTTTACTTTTTGCCTTTTGCTTTTTGCCGTTGCCTTTTTGCCATATGCAGATCATTCAACGCATCCCTTTTACAATCCATCACTTTGCCACGCTCGGCTCAACCAATGACTACCTGAAAACGCTGGCCGACGCGCAGGAATTCACCTGTGTGACAGCGGATGAACAGACCGCCGGGCGCGGTCGTTACACGCGCGCCTGGCATTCAGCGCCGGGCGAAGGTTTGTATCTTTCTGTTTTGTTGCGCCCCAAAGCGGCCAAAGTTTCCTTGCTGAGTTTGGCGGCGGCCAGCGCCGTTGCCGAAACGTTGCAGGCGCACGGGGGCTCTGACATAGACATCAAGTGGCCCAATGACGTGTTGCTGGGCGAGCGAAAAGTCTGTGGCATTTTGCTCGAAGCCGTTGGAAATGAAACGTCGCTGCGCGTGATTGTCGGCATCGGCGTCAATTTGAATCACACTTTGTTTCCGCCAGAGCTGAGCGAGACGGCGACGTCGCTGCGGCTTATGACGGGAAACGAAGTGGCGGTCGCCTCATTTCGTGACACGTTGTTGCAACGTGTCCTGCATTGGTATCAGGCGTGGCAGCAGGATGCGCAATCCATCGTGCAGCGTTGGCAGGAATTGTCGAGCTTTGCTTATGGGCAGGAAGTGCAAGTGATGCTGGCTTCAGGTCAGCTTAGTGGGGTGACGAGCGGTTTGACTGACGACGGAGCATTGCGATTGCGATTGCCAACAGGCGAAGAGCAAATCATTCTGGCCGGAGATGTGATGCGCTTACGTCGTCATTGAAGCGATCAACAAATGAGGTAAGCGAATGAGACACACGCGAAATTTTCCGCGCACTTTTTTCGTCTGCCAACACTTGTTCACACGCAAGCCGAAAGGCCTGTGCTAAGATGTCCGCGCTGCGATCCCCGAACAAAACAAACGCGTGCTGGAACCATCGCCACGTTCGTTGGCGTCGCACGATGCGGAATGAACTACTTCAATTACTTCACTGAAATCGAGGACGAATTCGTCAAACGACGCGGCAGTCATTTGCTGATTTCGCCCCTGGATTGGTCGTTGATTGAAACCTGGAAACAGCGCGGCATTCCGTTGCACATTGTTTTGCGCGGCATCAATTCTTCGTTTGATGCTTACGATGCGCGCGCCCAGCGCGTGCGCAAGATCAATTCGCTGATGTATTGCCAGCAAGAAGTCGAAGCGATGTATCTCGATTATTGCGAGGCGCATGTCGGCGCAGGCAACAGCGAGCAAACGGCCAATGGGCAGCACGAACCTGATCCGCAATTTTCCCCACAGATCATCGCGGAACATTTGCGCGAGCAATTGGCGATCTTGCAACGCTTGCAAACCCAACGCGCGGAAGATCAAAGTTGGCAAGAGACTTTTGCGCGGGCAATCACCCGGCTGAACGACATCATTGCCGATTTGCAAAACACCAACAGTCTGTCGCCGGAACGTTTGGAAGCCGACCTGACGTTGCTTGAAGCGTTGTTGCTGGAGGGCGTGCAAGAAAGCGCGGGCGCTGATGTGTTGCAGCAATTGCGGCAAGAAGCCCAAAAGCAATTGCGCGCCTATCGCCAGACCATGGAACCGCCTGTGTATGAGCAAACGCTGGCCAATTTTGTCGCGCGTCGTTTGCGGGAACAATTTCGCATCCCCCGCTTGAGTTTGTTCTATCTCTCGTAAACATCCGATTGCGTTTGTATTGTCCCTCTCGGCGCAATCCTTAACCTCTGGTCCGCTATGGCAACACCCGCAGAAGTTCTCGCAAACACATCGCGTGGGCAGCAGGGGCAACCGCCGGTTGTCCTGGGTGGCGTTCACGATGTCAAAGTCGAAAAACTGGTTTACGGTGGTGATGGATTGGCGCGTGTGGGCGCGCAAACGGTGTTCGTTCCTTTGGCTGCGGTGGGCGATGAATTGCGCGTGCGCATCACCAGCGTCGAGCGCAGTTATGCGCGTGCCGTGATTGAAGAGATTCTGGTGCCTTCGCCTGCGCGTCGCGTTCCGCGTTGCGCACACTTTGGCGTGTGCGGCGGTTGCCAGTTGCAGCATCTGGATTATGCCGCCCAGTTGACCGCCAAAGCCTCTTTTGTGCGCGAATCGTTGCGGCGGCTGGGCGGCATTATTTGGGACGGTGACATCCCGGTGCGCGCGGCGGATGAATTCAGCTATCGTTCGCGTGCCGAAATCAAAATTGCGCGTGAGCGTGACAACCATCCGCGCGCCGGATACTTTCGCACCGGCTCACACGACGTCTGTGAAGTCTCTGATTGTCTGGTTTTGCTGCCGGCGGCCAATCGCGAATTACAACGGTTGCATCACGAACCTTCCTTGTTGCCCAATGATGCCACGCGCGTTTATCTGACGGCGGGCGACGACGAAGTGATTGTGACTCCTGCCACGGGCGAAGACAGTCGTGCCGCCGAAATTGACGCGTTGGGAACAGCGCATCAGCGCATTGCGGGCGTGACGTACGGCTTTGGCGTGAAATCATTTTTCCAAAGCAACCGGCTGCTGGTCGAAGAGTTGGTGCGCACGGCTACCGGTGGCGCACGCGGCCAGTTGGCTGTTGATCTATATGCGGGTGTCGGTTTGTTTAGTTTGCAGCTCGCCAAAACCTTTGATCAGGTCTACGCCGTCGAAGGCAACAAAGCCGCCGCGCAACACGGGGCCGAAAACGCGCGCGCCAATAACGTGGCCAACGTGCGCTACGAACCGATTTCGGTCGAAGCCTGGCTGAAATACAAATCCGGCGAGATTCCGCGTCCTGATTTTGTCTTGCTTGATCCGCCGCGTGCGGGAGCAGGCTCGCCTGTGATTGAACGCCTGGCTGCACTTGCGCCGCCGCTGATCACCTACGTGTCTTGCGACCCGGCGACGTTGGCGCGCGACCTGCGATTGCTGACGGAATACGGGTATGGCATTGAAACCATCACCGCGCTCGACATGTTTCCGCAAACGTTTCACGTCGAAACGGTGGTGACGTTGAAAATCGCAGAAGGCGAATGACGCCGCCGTACAAGTGGTTGCTCAACAGCCAGTCTTAAAACAGCACATTTCTCACGGGACTTATATGGCTTCAGCGCACGACGAAGAACACGACACCGAACAAGACACCTGGTTTACCGCGCAAGGTGAAGAGGCAGGCAGCCCGCTTATCTTTCGCGGCAGAACAAACGTTCCTGCTGGAATTGTCGAAGCCGAATATCCGTTTCTGGTCAGCGTGTATTGGCCATATGAGCCGTTAGACGAAATCGGCATGCCTTCAGACGAGGTGAATGACGCGCACATCGAATTTGAAGACTTGCTGGAGAAACTGGATGCGCCAGGTTCCGGGTTTCTGATGTTGGTCATTACTGGCAACGGTCAAAAGGAATGGCATTGGTATGTTGCCAAGGTAGATGCCTGGATGCAGGCGCTGAATGACGCCTTGGCTGGCCAGCCCGCATTCCCCATAGAAATTGAAGACGATCAGCAGCCTGATTGGGCTTTGTACCACGAATTTATTGCGCGTTTGGACGGTGAATAGCTTGGCCAGCCATTCACGTCCCGCTTGATTACAAACAGCCTTTATCCGTGTCCGATAAATTATGCCGCGCCGTCTCAGCTTCACGCGGCTTAGCTTGCCGCAACAGCCATTGGTCTTTCTCGCGCTTGCCTTCCTGGGCGGATTGCTTGGTGCGGCGCGATCTCATTTTCCCTTACGAAATTGGTGGTTGATTGCGGTCATCGCCTGGGCGTGCGGCGGTGTTGCGCTTTGCCTGAAACGCACAGGCTGGTGGGTGACGGTCGCACTTCTGGTCGGCGTTTTGGCCGTTGGCGGCGCGTTGTGGACGCTGAATGACGCCAGCGCTGCGGGCGACCGCGTGCGCACGTTGCTGGCGCGTGGTGAATTGTCTGGCGAAGAACCGATTGAGCTTTGGGGCACGTTGGACGCTGCGCCGGAACTTGCGCCGGAACGCATTTACCTGAGCCTTGCCGTTGAACGCGTCGCAACGTTCGGACGCGAGCGGCAAACGCGCGGCGCGGTGCAAATCGTCGTGCCGTTTCATGATGACGAAGCGCGCGCCGAATACGACCAACTGCGGCTGGATTACGGCGTTCGCGTGCGTGTGTTGGGACAGTTGAGCAAGCGCAGCGGATATCGGAATCCCGGCGCACCCGATTTCAGCGAGTTATTGGAACAACGTGGTTATGACGCCACCGGCTGGGTGAAAAGCCCGCTTTTGCTCGAGCGGCTGGGCGATGGCAAACGTAACGCAATCCTCGCCGGTTTATATCGGTTACGCGCGCGCGGATTGGCCGTTACGTTGCGCCATTTCAAACAACCGGCATCGGGCATTCTTGCCGCGGCGTTGTTTGGCAATCGTTATTTCATTGCGCGTGATACGGCAGAGCTGTTTCGCGCGGGCGGCACATTTCATTTGTTGGTGATTTCCGGTTTGCACGTGGCGCTGATTGCGGGCGTCGCGCTTTGGCTGGCGCGGTATTTGAGCCGTGTTCGCTGGTTGCAATACTTGCTGGTGATCGTGCTGATGTGGGCGTATGCGCTGATGGTTGGCGCGCAACCGGCGATTACGCGTGCGGTGGTCATGTTGACGATTGCATTGCTGGGGCAGTTGCTTTTTCGCGCGGCTGTCGGGGCCAACACCCTGGCGGCGGCGGCGCTTGTTTTACTGGCGTGGCAACCACGTGACCTATTCAACGCGGGATTCCAGCTTTCGTTTTTGACTGTGCTGATGATTGTGGTGCTGACGGGCCCGCTGTATGAACGCTTGAAGCTGATCGGTGAATGGCAACCGTCGCGGTTGACTCCCTATCCGCCGCGCGTGCCACGCGCAGTGAAATGGATGGCAGAATTGCTCTTTTGGCGCGAAACGGCGTTTCGCGCTGAGCGGCGCAAATCGCGCATACGGTTTCGGCTGGAAAAAGCGCGCGCCGCTTACCTGTTGGATCGGTTGCGTGTGCGTACGTTGAGCGTGCAATCCGCGTTGACCTGGGTATTGCTGACGTTGCTCACGACCGTTGGCGTGCAAGTCGGGTTACTGCCGTTGATGCTGACCCACTTTCATCGTGTGTCAGTGGTTGCGCCGCTCGCCAACGTCGTTGAAAGCTTGTTGGTGTTTGCGCTGATGTTGGCAGGGACGGCCTATTTGTTGTTGCAAGCGGTTTTGGGCGCGTGGGTGAGCAAACTGGCTGGGGTTGTGAACTGGTTGGGCTGGCTGACGGTCAGAGCCGGGGAACCGTTGCTGGTTTGGCGCAAAGCCAGTTTGCGCGTGCCTGATTGGGGCGAGTCTTCGGTATTGGTTTTTGCCGTATATTTTGCCGCAGTCGTGGCGTTGATTGTGTTGGTGAATGAGTGGAATCCGTTTCGCAAAGGAGACGACACAAACGCAACGCGGCGGCGCCTGGGCGGACGGTTGACGGCTGTCACGGCGTTGCTTGTTTTATTCGTTCTCAGTTGGTTGTTGGTGACGCATCCATTTCCACCTCAATACGACGCGGGACGGTTGACGATCACGTTCCTTGACGTGGGGCAGGGCGATGCGATTTTGCTCAGTTTCCCGCGCGGGAAACTGCTGTTGCTCGATAGTGGCGGGCGCATCGCTTTTGATCAGCCCGAAGAGGCGGAGGGCGACGATGAGGTTTTTGTCGAAGATCGCATCGGTATCGCCGAAGCGGCGGTGATGCCGTATTTGTGGCGGCGCGGCATACAGCGGTTGGATTGGATTGCCGCCAGTCACGGCGACGCAGACCACGTCGAAGGCTTCGGCGAAATCGCGCGCAGCTTCGCGGTTGGGCAAGCATTGCGCGGTGTGGGGCAGAATCCCGCGCCGGTGGTTGATCCGTTTACCCAAGCTGTGACGGTCAACCAACTGCCTTTGCGAGAACTCAAGCGCGGCGACGAATTGGAAATTGATGGCGTCCGTTTGGCTGTGCTCTCGCCCTTTGCCGAAAACGTCACGTCTGCTCAATCTGACAACAATGCGTCGCTGGTTTTGCGTGTGAGCTTTGGCGCACGCAGCTTTTTATTGACGGGCGATATCGAAAAACAGGCCGAAGCGCGGTTGGTTGCTGCTGAAACAGAGTTGCGCGCTGATGTGCTGAAAGTTGCGCATCACGGATCAAAAACGTCTTCGACAGCGGAATTTTTGGCGCGTGTACAGCCGCAACACGCGGTCATTTCGGCGGCGCATCCCAATCCTTTCGGACATCCGCACGCAGACGTTGTAACCCGTTTGCGCTTAGGCGGCGCGCGGTTATGGCAAACCAGCCAATGCGGCGCGATCACGTTTTCGACAGACGGTCAGGATTTGCGCGTTGACACATTCGTCAAATGCGAATGAGTGGCGCGATGCGCCGATAGCGTCTGGCGCTCATACCGCGTACGGCAATGACATCGGCTGTACGTTTGAAAGGGCCGTGTTTGCGCCGGTGTTCAATGATGCGCGCTGCCAGCGCCGGACCGATGCCGGGCAGTTGCGTGAGCTCCGCAATGGTTGCTGTATTGAGATTGAGGCGAGAATCCGTTTGTCTGGCGGCAAGGCTGGCCGATGCGCTGACGGGCGCGAAAAATAGCAAGAGCGAAAGTGCGAGCGCAACGGATTTCACGATGATCTGGTGAGGACGGAAAAGGTTAGCGTAGGCCGTGCAATTTCAGCCGGAATTCATTGTTGGTGATCGAGGGGCCTTCGGGCGCGCGCCGAACAAAGTTGATCGTTTCAGCAAACAGCATGGAAATGCCGCCTTGCACCACTGTTGCGCCGTAATGCTGGTTGGTAAAGATGGCTTTCAGGCGTGGATTGGGCGGGGCGGTGATGCCATAACGCAGCGAGATGATCGGTAATTCAAGCTGTTGTGTTGGGTTGATGAATTCCAGACTATCGTCGTAAATGTTCAGCCGGGCTTGACGGTCGTGCCCACCCCAATCGCGATGTACCAGCGCATTGGTCAGCGCTTCGAGCACGGCGCTGCGTTGATAGTTGGCGCGCCCCGGCAGAAATTCATCGGGCGTTTCGCTGGCTTTGGCGTCTTGGGGAACTGAGGCGCCGTTTTCGCGCACTTTGCGTGACGGACGTGCATCCCACAAATCCACATACTGCCGGATGAAATGGTGTGCGCCGTCAAACAGCCGCAGCAAATTGCCGCGTAAGTGAACGCGTTCAATAATTGGGGCGCGCGTGTCATTGCCGCTGTAGCGTGTGAGCAACAAATCTGCGCGCGGCAACAGGTGCGCCACACGGTCGTTACGGCCAAAGAGTAGCAAGCTGCCCATTGTCGGCAGCAACTCATCGCCGAACTTTACTGCCAGCCCCATATCGCGCAGCACGGCATCCGTCGGAAAGCCTTTAGTCGCTTCTCCCCAGTAGCCCGGATTGACGCCGCGCACATAGCTCCAGAACAGCGACTCATCAATGTCGTCTTCCAGGTTGGCCTGAAAGACCGGCACCTGTTCGAATCGCGCCTGATATTTCTCGTTATAAATTTGCGACAGTTCTTCGCGCGAAGTTTCGCGTTTGATCGCACCTTCGCGCACATAGAAACGGTCATCCAGCGTGCGATGCGGACGACTGCTGGCATCTATTTCCAGGACGACGATGCGGCGTCCGCTGTCAAAGGCGACTTTATTGACATAGGGAAATACCGGCGGCTGGATTTGCGTCGCACAAAGATCGCGCAATTGCTCTTCGACGCTTTCAGGGTCTTCGACACCTTCAATGCGCAATTGATCATTGACGCCGAAAATGATTGCCCCGCCTGCGGTGTTGGCCAGCGCGATGATTTCCGCCGTTAACTTTTCGACATTGCTAAAACGGACTTTGAGTTCCAGGTAGGTGTCTTCGCCGCCGCGCAACAAACGGACGAGTTCGCCACGCGAAGTCGCCGGAGCGGGAACATCAAGCTGATAGGCGAGATAGGAGCGTTCAGAGCCAGGAGCCTGACGCGGGCGCTGATAATTGTGATGGCGTTTGCGCTTCATTGCGGTGGCAACCCGGCGTGAAGCTCAGGCGAATAGCGGGCGTCGCCGCAGCGGCGATTGGTTGTCGTGGCCGATGTTCGGGGACGGCCAACAGATGGTTTAGGAGATTGGGTTGTTGCGTCAGCGTTAGGACTTGTCTTTGTCGTCCCCGCTGTTTTCGTTGACACCTTGTTTGAAGCTACGAATGCTTTCACCGAGACCTTTGGCCAACGAGGGCAGGCGGCTACCGCCGAACAACAGCAACAAAATGACAAGGATGATGATCAATTCGGTCGGACCCAGCCCGCCAAACAAGAACAAAAAGTAACTCATAACTTCTCCTTTGATTGTGCCACGGAACGATTGGCATTGTAGCGTCGCGTGCGCAAAGGTGTCAATTAGGCTTACCTTGCCGTTCCTTGGCCTCCGGTGCTATAGTGCTTTGCGGTTTTAAACGTATGCAAATCACCCACAGTCACCAGTTGTTTTGCGGCGCAAGCGCTTGCTTGCGCTCAAACTTTCTACGGTAGACATTCATCGTGAGGAGGATGAAGTTATGGCAGACAATCAAGGAAATGGCGGGGATAAACTGGTTTACTTCTTGATCGGCGCTGGCATTGGCGCGATCACGGCATTGCTGTTTGCCCCGAAAGCGGGTAGTGAATTGCGTTCGGATTTGGCCGACGCGACGCGCAAGAGTCTGGATTATGCGCGCGATACCAGTCGCGATGTCAGCGAACGCGCGGCAGAATATTACCAAACCGGAGTCGAGCGCGCGTCCGAGTTGGGCGCACGCGGTCGCGAAGCCGTCAATGATTTGTCCACGCGCAGCCGCGAGGCCGTGAACGACTTGACGGATCGCAGCAAAGAGCTGATCAATCGCCAAAAAGCACAGTTTGCGGCGGCCATCGAAGCTGGCAAGCAAGGCTATCGCGATGCCAAGCAGATGGATCAAGCCAAGGTCAGTGCGGCGGTTGAAGAGAGCTAAAACGGAAACGTCGCGCGAAGCATTCGGCGACAGACGCGCCTATTTTGGTCTGTCGTCGTTGCTTCCGCGCAAGCCACTTACATAGAGGTCAGGCTGTGGATAGCACGTTGACGTATTTTATCGCCATTGGCGTTGGCATCTTGCTGTTGGTGCAAGTGGCCGTATTCGTCGGGTTGTATTACCTGGCGCGGCGGCTGGTTGTGATGGCTGAACGTGCCACGCAATTGCAAACGCGCGCCGAATACCTGCTTACCAATACAGAGCCGGTCATCAAATTGGCGCACGGGTTGATGGGCGAGCTCAAACAATCTGCGGACTATTTTTCGCAAGGCGTGCAACATCTGAGCGCCATCGCTGAGATGGCGAAAGATGAGGTTGCCGAAGTCAAAAGCCTGATGGGAGACACCACTGCTCTGGCCCGTCGTGAGGTCGAACGTGCACGCGATAAGGTAGACCAGGTGCAAAACACGTTGGCGGTGGCAACCGATCAATTTGAACGTACGACTGCATTGGTACAGCAAAGCGTGCTCGAACCGGCGCGGGAATTCTCTTACCTGATGTTCGGTTTACGGCGGGCACTGGATGTCTTGTTGGCAGGACGCCGCTTGCCGGTGGATCGAGCCTATCAAGACGAAGAGATGTTTATTTGAAGCTCCATCCGGAGCTTCATCACAAACAGCGCAAACGCAAAGCGCCCGGCTCCGGTAAATGCAACGGAGCCGGGCGCTTTTTTATGACCAGTCTTTACGCTATGATCCCGTCTCTTTTGGCGGTCTCATTTTGGCTGGCCTTTACCGATTCGCCCTGAATATTTCACCAAGAACCAAGCAACCGACACGTATGAGTACTGAAGCGAAACTTGACCTGAAAGCAACCGTCAACCTTCCCAAAACAGAGTTTCAACAAAAAGGAAACCTGCCGCAAAACGAACCGCTCCGCTTGCAAAAGTGGGATGCGATGGACATTTACGGCAAATTGCGCGAGGTCCGCGCGGGCAAACCTGTGTTTGTGCTGCACGACGGACCGCCATACGCCAACGGACGGCTGCACATCGGCCACATCCTGAACAAGACGCTAAAGGATTTTGTCATCAAGTCGCGTTCGATGATGGGCAACTGGACGCCTTACGTGCCGGGTTGGGATTGCCACGGGTTGCCGATTGAAATCAAAGTCGAAGAAGCGCTCGGTTCGAAAAAGCACGAAATGCCGGCCATCGAAATCCGCCGCGCCGCGCGCAAACATGCCGAAAAGTTTCTTGCCTTGCAGCGCGACGATTTCAAACGCGCGGGCATCTTTGGCGAATGGGACAATCCTTACCAGACGATGAATTACAAGTACCAGGCCGACATCGTGCGCGCCTTTGGGACTTTTGTCGAAAAAGGCTCTGTCTATAAAGGCATGCGCCCGGTTCACTGGTGCATCAGTTGTGTGACTTCGCTGGCCGAAGCTGAAATCGAATACAAAGACCACACCAGCCATTCGATCTACGTCAAATTTCCGTTTCCCGACGCGCCGAAGATTGACGCCGCGCTGACGGGCAAAAATGTCAGCATCCTCATCTGGACAACGACGCCCTGGACGCTGCCGGCCAACCTGGCGATCAGTTTCAACCCGGAATTTGAGTACAGCGCTGTTGCCGTCGGCAGTGAAGTTTTCATCGTTGCCACTGGATTGTTAGAGCAAGTTGCCGCGAAGGTCGGTTGGGCCAATTCCGGGGATGATGCCTATGAAGTTATTGGCACGTACAGCGGCGAAAAGTTTGACCGGTTGAATGCTCGCCATCCCTTCATCGAACGCAACAGCTTGTTGATGCTCGGTGATCACGTCACGCTCGATGCCGGCACGGGCGCGGTGCACACTGCGCCGGGACACGGTTACGAAGATTACGTCATCAGCAAACGCTACGGCATTGATGCTTATAACCCGGTGGATGGACGCGGCTTTTTCATGAAAGACGTGGAGCATTTTGCCGGTTTGCGTGTCGTGCCGATCACCAAAGCCGACGCCGAGCGCGACGGCAACAAAGCCGTCATCGCTCATTTGCGCGAAATCGGCGCGTTGCTCAAAGACGAAACTTTTCAGCATCAATATCCGCATTGCTGGCGCTGTCATAATCCGGTGGTATTTCGCGCCACGCCGCAATGGTTCATTTCGATGACGGAAACCGGATTGAATGAACGCGCGATTGCCGCCTGTGACGACGTCGAATGGCATCCCGCCTGGGGCCGCGACCGCATGAAGAGCATGTTCAAGGATCGCCCTGATTGGTGCATTTCGCGGCAACGCACCTGGGGCGTACCGATCACGGTGTTTTACTGTGATGATTGTGGGGAGACGCTTTGTGATGTGCAGGTCATCAATCACATTGCCGATATTTTTGAACAGGAATCTGCCGACGCCTGGTATGTGCGCGAGGCGAAAGACCTGTTGCCAGAGGGCGTGAACTGCCGGTGCGGCTCGCACAATCTGCGCAAGGAAATGGACATTCTGGATGTGTGGTTCGATTCCGGTGCCAGTTCGATTGCCGTGTTGAAAGAATACGGGCTGGATTATCCGGCGAATGTGTATCTGGAGGGCGGCGACCAGTTTCGCGGCTGGTTCAATTCGTCGTTGGTTGTTGGATTGGAAGTCAAAGGCCAAGCGCCGTATCGCGAAGTCATCACTTACGGTTGGGTGGTGGATGTCAGCGGCGACAAGATGTCGAAGTCCAAAGGTACGGGTGTGGAACTCGGAACCGTGGTCAAAACCAGCGGCGCGGAGATTTTGCGGCTCTGGGCGTCGGCGCTGAACTATCACGAAGACATGCGCGTTTCAGACGAAATTCTGAAGCGCATTTCTGACGCTTATCGCAAGCTGCGCAACACGGCGCGCTACTGTCTGGGCAATCTGGATGGCTTCGACCCGGCGACGGATCGCGTACCAGTCAGCGACATGTTCGAGATTGATCGTTGGGCGCTGACGGCGATGAACGACGCCACGAAAAAAGTGCTGGCAGCGTATGAGCGCTACGGCTTCACGGAGGTTTACCAGACGCTGTACGGCTTTGCGACCATTGAACTGTCGTCTTTGTATTTCGACATTTTGAAAGACAGGCTGTATACCTACGCGCCAAAATCGCTGGCACGGCGTTCGGCGCAAACGGCGTTGTACGACATTGTTCATCAATTCTCGCGGCTGATTGCGCCGATACTGGTCTTTACGGCGGATGAAATCTGGGAAAACATTCCCGGCGCGCTTGCCGAAGCCCAATCCGTGCATTTGACTGAATTCCCGGCATATGACGAATCCCTGAGCAATGCCGATTTGCTGGCGCGTTACGAACGGTTGTTTGAGTTGCGCGGCACGGTGACCAAAGCGCTCGAAGATGCGCGCAATGCCAAGTTGATCGGTGCGGGGCTGGAAGCCAAAATCACGATCACGGCAGATGCTCAGACAAAAGCGTTTCTGGAATCGTTCGGTGCAGATTTGCGCTTCCTTTTCATCGTGTCGCAAATCACCTTGCAAGAAGGAGCGGAACTCGGCGTCAATGTCGAAAAAGCCGACGGCAGCAAGTGCGAACGTTGCTGGCATTACACGACCGATGTCGGTCTTGACGCGCGTTATCCGGGCGCGTGCCAGCGTTGCGCAACGAACCTGGACGAAATGATGGCGACGGCCTGAGTTTCAGGCGGCATTCGCAAACGCAATGAGCATCAACTATGACCAGCGCCGCTTCGTTTCGCTGTCCAATTCGGAAAACGGCGAGGTCGGGGCAGAAACAGTATTTCAGTATCGCCAGGAAGGCGACGTCGTATGGGCCACGTATTGCGGCGGTTCGATTGTTTTTGGCACCTTGATTGCCAAAACCGATGACGCGGGCTGTCTGGATATGCGGTATCAGCACGTGAATGCCGCTGGCGAACTGATGACCGGCATTTGTCATTCCACGCCGGAAACGTTGCCCGATGGCTGTTTGCGATTGCATGAACGCTGGCAATGGACTTCTGGCGACGGTTCTCGCGGCGTTTCGGTCATAGAGGAAATTCGTTCTTGATGAAGCCCCAGACTATGCAAGCCAAATTCGCGTATTTAGCCCTGTCCTTGCTTGTACTGATCGTTGATCAGGTGACCAAGGTGTGGGCGACACGTTCGCTCAAACCCATCGTGATCCACGAAGTCATTCCGGGATACTTCCGGCTGAGTTACGCGACCAATCGCGGCGTGGCGTTTAGCATGTTCGCTGATTCGTCGTTTGACGTGCGCTGGATTCTGGCGGGGATTTCGCTGGTCGCGGCGGTGGCGGTGTTGGGGTATCTGTATCAGGCTCCGACTGGTCAGCGGCGACTGAGCACGGCGCTGGCGTTGTTGCTGTCAGGCATCGTCGGCAACCTGATCGATCGCGTGCGACTGGGTGAAGTCGTAGATTTCATCGAGCTGCATTGGCGCGATGTTTATTCCTGGCCGACGTTCAACGTGGCGGATTCCGCGATTTGCATCGGCGCGGTATTGCTCGCGCTGGATATGTTGCGCGAAGAAAAGCCGGACGACGCGCGACCTGATACGCCGGTGCCGATGGCGGCCCAAGCGGCAGAAGAGCGGCAGGCGAGTTCGACCGAATAGCGCTGGCCTGCAAGCCAATTTTCCGAGTTGCCCTAACAAAACACATGTTCCCCGAACTTTTCCGAATTCCGTATACCAACTTTATTTTTAACACCTACGGCTTTTTGCTGGCGTTGGCGTTTGTCGTCGGGCTGTTTGTGATGGCCAAACTGGCGGAACGCGACGGGCTGGATAAACAAAAAGTCTACGACCTGGGGTTGTGGGTGCTGGCGGCGTCGTTGATCGGCTCGAAGCTGCTGATGGTGGTGACGGAATGGAACGCCTATTACCGCGACAATCCACGCCAGATTTTCACGCTGGATTTTTTCCGTTCGGGCGGCGTGTTTTATGGCGGCTTTCTGGGCGCATTGATCGCTTCGGTGGTCGTGATGCGCATTTACAAACTGCCGTGGTGGCGCACCGCTGATGCGTTTGCGCCGGGCATCGCCATCGGACAGGCCATCGGGCGGCTGGGGTGTTTCAGCGCGGGCTGTTGCTGGGGAGAACCGACCACCTCGTGGTGTGGCGTGCATTTCAGCGACAAAGGCCATGAGATCACCGGCGTGCCAACCATAGTCAGTCACCTGATTGATCCGATTCAGCAAAACGTTTGGGCCGAACGGCTGGGCGGATTGCTTGCGCCGATCAAACTGCACCCGACGCAGCTGTATGAATTTGGCGCGACGCTGTTCATTTTTGTTGTGTTGCTGCTGTTGTATCGCCGTCGCCGTTTTCACGGGCAGATCATGTTGGCCTACGCGCTGCTTTATGCCGTTGCGCGCTTCACCATTGAATTTTGGCGCGACGACCCGCGCGGCGAGCTGCTCAATCTTTCGACGTCGCAATTTATCGCGCTGGTGCTTTTCATCGGCGCTGTGATTGGCTTTGTGGTGCAAGCGCGTCGTGCGCGCCAAACCGCCTAAGCCGCACTTTGCAAACGCATGCGTCTTGCCTATTTCACACCGCTGCCGCCGAGCAAATCCGGTGTGGCCGATTACAACGCCGAATTGTTGCCGCATCTGGCGCGCGGCGCTGAAATTTCCGTCTTTGTCGAACAGATGCGCGAATTGCGCGCACATCAAAACCGACCGGATTTCGCCGTCTATCACGCCGTTCATTTCGACGAAATTCATCGCCAGAATCCCTTTGACCTTTGCCTCTATCATCAAGGCAACAATCAATATCACGAATACATTTATGAACGTGCGCTGCAAACGCCCGGTCTGGTCGTGATGCACGAACACTGTTTGCATCATTTCATCGCCTGGCGCACGTTGGGCCGCGACAACGAAGACGAATATTGGGACGAGATGTTTTACGCCTATGGCACGCTGGGCGCGCGCATTGCCGAAATGCGCGCTGGTGGCGTGGGCAGCGATTACCAGCAGTTTTTGTTGCCGCTCAGTCGCCGCCTGATTTCAGCCAGTCGCGGTGTCATTACGCACAACGGCTTTTCCGCCGCCGAAATCGCCCGCGAAGTGCCGGACATTGGACGGACGATTCCGCTCGCGGTGTTTCCGCATCATTTGGCGCCGCAAACGTATGAATTGGATGGCTGGGACAAGCTTGATTGCCGTCGCCGCCTGGGATTGGCGGAAGACGCCTGGGTCATTGGCTCGCTCGGATTCGTCACCCAGGCCAAACGCATTCCCGCAACGTTGCGCGCGTTCAAACGTTTGCTGAAGGTGTTGCCCAATGCCGTTTTCGTCATTGTCGGCGAAGACCACACGCGACACCCGGTGACGCCGCTAATCGAAGAGCTTGGTTTGCGCAATCAGGTTCGTGTGACCGGCTACGCGACCGAACAGGATTTCTTTCGCTACCTGAAAGCCGTGGATGTGGTCGTGAATTTGCGCTATCCGACAGCGGGCGAATCTTCCGGGACGCTGACGCGCGCATTGGGCGCGGGCAAACCCGTGATCGTTTCCGACTTTGGCCAGTTTGCCGAATTGCCCGACGACGTCTGCCTGAAAGTTACCACCGGGCCAAACGAAGAACATGAGCTGTATGCGAAATTGCGTGCGCTGGCCTATCGCCCGACGTTGCGTGAGCAGCTAAGCCAGCGCGCTCGTGATTGGGTGCGCCGCGAGTGCGATGTGCGCCAGTCGGCGGCGCGCTACCTGCAATTTGCGGAAGAGCTCATACGCCGCGACGCCGTTTCGTCACGGCAGGCAGCCGCTGTGGGGCACTCGCTCGCTTTCAAAGAAGCTCCCACCATCAAACTGGATGAAGGCGAAGCCTTGCGTTATGTCGCGGGCTTTTTCGCCGATGATCCGAACGCAACCAGCTACCTGCAAAAACACGGACGCCGCATCATCGAAACCGTCGAACTGGTGCCGGTCGGACAACCGCAACAGCGCTTGCTGGAATTGAGCAGTTATTTGCAGATGACGCCGTTGATCAAACGTTATGGCCAATACGGCGAAATCGTCACCACCAATTGGTGGCAAGGCGAGCCGCGCGAAAAAACGATTGCCGTACGGCAACAGGAAACCGGCGAAGAATTGCGCGTGCCGATGCGCAATCTGGATGTCGAACGCGAACGCTTTCCCTTTCCTGACGGCCATTTCGATGTCGCGCTGTGCTGTGAATTGATCGAACATCTGACGATGGATCCGTTGCACATGCTGACCGAATTGAATCGCGTCTTGCGTTGGGGCGGATTGCTGATTTTGACCACGCCCAACATCACCAGCGCGTTCAGCATTGGCAAAGCGCTCGCCGGCAACAGTCCGTATGTGTATGGCGAATACAACCTGAGCAGCCCCGGCGACCGACACAGCCGCGAATATGCGCCCAGTGAAATTCGCCGTGCGCTCAATGCCGCCGGGTTCAAGGTGCTGCGGCTGTTCACCAAGGATTTGTGGTGCGAAACGGATGCGCCGTTCTTGCAATGGTTGGCGCAAACCGCCGGACCTGACGTGCCGCCGGAATTGCGCGGCGACAACATCTTTGCCGTCGGGCGCAAACAGAGCACGCAATTCGACCGCTTCCCAGACGGGCTCTATGACTGAAAAGCAACCGGCAATGCGCGTCTGACAAGCGCCGCTTGCCGTGATTGAGCGCGCAGCTTTTGCCCGTTGCCTTTTGATTTCTCTGATGATCTCCGTTCAAAACGTCTCCAAGCTATATCGCGTTTACGACAATCCCGCCGGGCGGCTGAAAGAGATTCTGCTGCGCGGGCGGCGCAAATATCACCGCGATTTTTGGGCGCTCGAAGACGTTTCTTTGCAGGTTGACACAGGCGAAGCCATCGGCGTGATTGGCCGCAACGGCGCAGGCAAGACAACGTTGCTGCAAATCATCGCGGGCGTCTTGCAACCCACGCGCGGCGAAGTCCGCGTCGAAGGCCGCGTTACGGCATTGCTCGAACTCGGCAGCGGCTTCAATCCTGAATACACCGGTCGCGAAAACATTTTGCTCAGCGGACAGATTCTCGGCTTTAGCGAAGACGAGATGCGACGGCGCATGGACGTCATCGTGCAATTTGCCGAGCTGGAAGCGTTTGTGGATCAACCGGTCAAAACCTACTCCACAGGCATGCTGATGCGTCTGGCGTTTGCCTCGGCGATTCACGTTGACCCGGATGTGTTGATCGTGGACGAAGCGCTTTCGGTCGGCGACGTATACTTTCAGCGCAAGTCGCTGGATCGCATGGAATACTTTCGCAAAGCGGGCAAAACCGTGCTGTTTGTTTCGCACGACCCGCAACTGGTGCAGCGGTTTTGCACACAGGCGTTGTGGTTGGAAGGCGGCAAGGTTGTCATGACCGGTGATGCGCGCGAAGTCGTCACCGCGTATCAAGCGTTTTGTGCGCGTCTGGAAGATCAGCGGTTGCGCGACGCCGCGCGCAACGGTGGCATCGGTTCGCGCGAACACGACGAGATTTTGCGCGAATTGAAATTGACCGGCTCGCGCTGGGGCAATGGCAAATTGCGGTTCGCCCACATCGAGATGGTCAATCAGCAAGGCGAAACGACCTGGGTTTTCAAAACCGGGGAACCGGCCACCATCCGTTTGCACGTCGAAGCCGACGACGATTATCCCGCGCCGGTTTTGGCGGTAGATGTGCATCGTTACGACGGCGTATTCATTGGCAGCGTCAACAACCTGGATACGCACCCGCAACCGTTGCCGATCAAACGTGGCGCTCAGGTGATCGAATTGCACATTCCCAGCCTGACGCTGACGCACAACGTTTACTATCTCTCGCTCAAAGCCTATACAAAAAACGGCGCGCCCGATTGGAACGATCCGGCAGACATTCACAATCAGATGT
Source organism: Acidobacteriota bacterium (assembly GCA_016789605.1). Classification (GTDB taxonomy): domain Bacteria; phylum Acidobacteriota; class Blastocatellia; order RBC074; family RBC074; genus RBC074. The sequence goes on along the minus strand of JAEUQO010000284.1, from coordinate 14,109 downwards.
ATCAATTCGACGTCGTCACTGAACAGGTGATTCACGGCCTGCTGAAATTTGACGCGCAATGGAGAACGCAATGACATCTTGGCGCAAACTTCTGACAGTTGTTTTGCTTTTCACGCTTGGCACCAGCAGCCTGGGACAATCGTCTGAATCTCGTTCGTACGATGTGTTGCTCAAAAACGGCACGGTGTATGACGGCACCGGTGCGGCGGGGCGTCGCGCCGATGTGTTGATACGCGGCGATCAGATTGTCGGCGTCGGGGATTTCAAAAATGCACCAGCCAAAACGGTCATTGATGCGCGCGGACTGGCCATCGCGCCGGGTTTCATCAACATGCTTTCGTGGGCGGTGGATGATTTGCTGGTGGATGGTCGCAGTTTGGGCGATATCAAGCAGGGCGTGACGACGGAAATTTTTGGCGAAGGCGATTCGATGGGGCCGCTGACCGCAGAGATGAGAAAACGGCGGCTGGACGCGCAAGGCGACCTGAAATTCCCCATCGAATGGACGACGCTGGCAGATTATTTGCAATTGCTGGAGCGCAATGGCGTGTCGTGCAATGTGGCGTCTTACGTCGGTGCGACGACGATTCGCGAATACGTCATCGGGCTCGAAGACAAAAAAGCGACGCCCGAACAATTGCAGCAAATGCGCGACCTGGTGCGCCAAGAGATGGAAGCGGGCGCGTTGGGCATTGGGTCTTCGTTGATTTATGCACCGGCGTTTTATGCGCCCACCGAAGAGCTGATCGAACTGTGCAAAGTCGCCGCTCAATACAAAGGCAAATACATTTCGCATATGCGCAGCGAAGGCAACAAATTGCTCGAAGCCGTGGACGAGTTTTTGCGCATCGCGCGCGAAGCCAACATTCCGGCAGAGATTTATCACCTCAAAGCCGCCGGGCAGTCGAACTGGCCGAAGATGGCGCAAGTCATCGCCAAAATCGAACAGGCGCGCAAGGCCGGAATGCGCGTCACTGCGGATATGTACACCTATCCGGCGGGCGCGACGGGGTTGGACGCGGCGATGCCGCCCTGGGTGCTCGATGGCGGTTATGAAGCCGCATTCAAACGGTTGCGCGATCCTGAAACGCGCAAAAAGATTGCCGCCGAAATTCGCACGCCCACCGGCAAATGGGAAAACCTGCTGCTGGCCGCCGGGTCGCCAGAGCGTGTCTTGTTGGTGGGATTCAAAAACGAGGAGTTGAAAAAATACACCGGCAAAACGCTGGCTGAAGTCGCCAGGTTGCGCAACGAAGATTACACCGACACGGTGATGAATCTGGTGCTGGAAGACGGTTCGCGCGTGGGCACGGTGTATTTCATGATGTCGGAAGAAAACATCAAACGGCAGATCAAATTGCCTTGGGTGTCGTTTGGTTCAGACGCGGGTTCGATGCCCGCCGAAGGCGTGTTTTTGAAATCCTCGACGCATCCGCGCGCCTATGGCAATTTCTCGCGCCTGTTGGGCAAATACGTGCGCGAAGAAAAAGTCATTTCGCTGGCCGAAGCCGTGCGCCGGTTGACTGGCTTGCCGGCGGCGAATTTAGGCCTGGAGCGGCGCGGTTTGCTCAAGGGCGGCTATTTTGCCGACGTCGTTGTCTTTGATCCGCAAACGATTGCCGATAAAGCCACGTTTGAACAGCCGCACCAGCTTGCGGTCGGCATGCAGCACGTTTTCGTCAATGGTGCGCACGTGCTCAAAGACGGCGCACATACCGGCGCCAAATCAGGGCGCGCATTGTGGGGGCCAGGCAAAACGAAATAAGGCCGGGCGGCAAACGCGATGGCTTCGACTGACAGACGCGGGTAAACTTTGTCTATGCTGATTGCCAAAATTATCAAATCGAATTCGCACGTGGATTATCTGGCGCGGGTGCTGGATTCGCTGGAAACGCCGCAACCGCCACAACCGGGCGATTATCATTTTGGCCAGTTCGTCAAAATCGCGGTGGGCGCGCACGATGTGATCGGCGTGATCTATAACTCGCAACTGGTCAACCCGGAATTCGGCAACTATGGCCCACGGTTGTCTACGCCGTCGGAATTGAACGCGGTCTTCAGCCCGGATTACCTGAACGAGCAAGGCGTGTTGATCAGTTTGCTCTTGCTTGGCTGGCGCAACGCAAACGGAGCTCAGCAAGGTGTGCCGCGCATGGTGTTGCCGATCAACGCCGAAGTCATCGCGCTGGATGAAGAGGGCTTGCGTTCCTTTCACCAAACGGCGGCGGGCGATTTGCAGTTGAGCTATTACGCCCAGATCGTTTCGCACGCCGGAGAATTTGCCTTTCCCTTGTTGGGCGCGATTGCCGACCAGCTCGATGGGTTGGTCAGCGAACGCGAACGCGCGCGGCTGGCGGTGTTGCGGCGCACGCTGACCTGGCAACAAACCATGGGCAAAATGCGCTGACGGCGATTTTAGCGGGGCAGGCGCGGCGCATTGCCCATCGTTGTCCACTGGCCGTTTTGCTTGAAGGCGAATTGCGGCGGGCTAAGCTGAAACTGTTTGTTGAACTCAGGGTAACGTTTCAAAAAGAAATTGCGCACACGATCATCGGCGGTGACAACCTTCCACTGGTTGTTTTCTTTCAACAGAAATTGCTGTGCGCTGACGCGGCCTTCGTTGATTTCCGCGCCGTTCATTTGCAAGGGTCTTTTCAGCTTGCCGTAAATGGTCGTATCCACCACGGCGAAATCTCCGCGTTGTTGCACGCGTCCGATTTCGAGCCGCTCAAGCGCCAGTTGCGCGTCTAACCGTTTCAGGCTTTGCGTCAACTGTTCGCGCGTGAGTTGTTGTTGCAACTGGCCGGGCAAAAAATCATAGAGCGCCGCGTATTGCTGGCTTTTGAGCAGCGCGAAAAACTTTTCGACTGCCGTACGCGCGTCGCCGCCTGCTTTTTTGCTTTGGGCGTTGGTGGCGGCCAGCGCCAGCGCCAGACAAACCAGGATCGTAAAAGACAAACGCCAGAGAGTGTTTCCCAACTTCATCAATTCCTCCTATGCCTTCCGATTGTACACGGACGGATCGAAAACCCAATGAGCAGTCATACCGAATCTCAACTCACAGCGCTGGCAGAAACGATGAAGCGCGACTGGAACGACCGCGCACGCGAAAACGCCAAGTGGTACATCAACACCGCCAAGCTCGAACAATCTGAAGCGGAGTTTGACGCGACCGGCGCCAACGAAATGCAAGGGCTGATTTTGCCTGAACTGGTGTTGTTGACTCAGGATCGCGCGCCGCAAAGTTTGCGCTTTTTGGAAATCGGTTGCGGCATCGGACGAATGACCAAACATCTGGCCGGGCTGTTTGGCGAAGTGCACGCGACGGATGTGTCGGGTGAAATGATCGCGCGCGCGAAACAACGGCTGGCCGAATTTCCCAACGTGCATTTGTATGAAACCAGCGGCGTGGATTTTGCCGCCTTGCCGACGGCGTATTTCGACATTGTGTTTTCGGCGTATGTCTTTCAGCACGTGCCGAGCAAAGACGTAATCTGCGCCAATTTGCGTGAAGCCTTTCGCGTCGTCAAACCCGGCGGATTGGTGCGCGTGCATACCAACGGCGTCGAAGCCGATCGTTACGCCGAAAAGGAAAAAGACACCTGGTCGGGCGCGACCTTTACCGAAGCGGAATTGCGCGCGCTGGCGCGCGAACTTGGCGCGCAACTGATCAGCGTTTATGGCGCAGGCACGCTCTATTGCTGGACGACGTTGCGCAAGCGAATGACGCCCGCGTTCGTTTCGCCGGGAACACCGCAAATCGAATTTTTTGCGCGCGCAGATGACGCCGCTATTTCCGTCATTCCTACGGCGGGCAAAGACGCGTGGTTGTCGCTGGTCGTTTCCGGTTTGGAACGCGAATGGGCCGACGCCAGCAATGTGCAGGTGGAAATCAACGGCCAATCGCTGACGCCGCGTTATGTGGGCCGCGTGCGCCCGCATTTTGAATCTGCCGTGGCGGGGAATTGTGCCGCGCCGTTGAACTCGCTGACTTACATCGAAGTCGCCATTCCGTCGGGGATGGCAGCGGGGGCGACGCCGGTTTCTGTGCGCCTGGCGACGGGAGGCGTTTCGCCAGCGGTTTCCGTCACGCTGGAAACACATCAGCCGTTCGCACCCAAAATCGCAACCATCCGCAATGGCGCAGATTTCGGCACGGACATCTGCGCGCGCGGCCCCAAATCATTGTTGCGTTTGTTTGTAGACGGATTGGATGAGGCGGCGAATTGCGACAATGTGCGCGTACGCGTCGGCGAGCATTTGCTCAGGCCGGGGTTTGTTGGCTTTGTGACGGACATTGCCGGGTATCAAGTAGACGCGCAATTGCCCGCTGACATCGCGCCCGGTTTAACGACGCTGGCATTACTCTTTCACGATGTCGCGTCGGTCAGTGTTCCGCTGGAAATTCTCGCGACTGAATCGTAAATCACACCCTCAACGCAATTGCCACTTGATGCGGGTATAGGCGATGCGGAAACCCTGGCGTTCGGCGTTGCGTTGAGAACCGCTGCCCGGAGCCGCTCCCATCATCGCCAGATCGCAGCCTTGTTCCAACGCATAACGCAGCCGATGTTCGAGCAGCGCCAGTTGTGCGCCTTGCTGGCGACCTTCGGGAATGGTGCTCGCGCCCGCGAGCAACGCGACGCCGTCGTGTACATTCAACCCGCCAGTGGCGATTGGTTGGCCGTCCAATTCAGCCAGAAAGCACGGCGCGTTGGGTTTGCGCGCGCTGAGCCGAAACAGTTCCAACAGCAGGTCTGTCATTTGTAAATCCAGACTCCAGCCTTTGACGGCTGTTTGCGCCCACAGCTCCTGATCGGCCTCATTGTTCCCGATCAGACGTACGGTGATTTTCGGATTGACCTTGCCTGCCAGTTGCAGATCGCACTGCAACGGGCGATAGAGAATGCTGGTGAATTCCAGCGGGAAATAACCGCGTTCATTCAAAAGCGTCAGCGCACTGGGGTCTGCCAGCGGACTGACTTCGTGAAAAACATCTGCTTGCCGTTCGCGAAAGAAATCTTCCAGTTGTTGCAGGTCATCGGCAGTGACGGGCTGATGAATGCCCAGGCCGAAGGTTTGTGTCAGCGGCGAACCCACGCCATCAAACATCGCATACGCGCCCGCGACTTCGATCCAGCGCGCACCGCTGTCAGGAAAAACCGCCGCTCTGGCGTCGACAAACCCGGCATTGCTTTGGGCTTCGGTTTTTTCCAGCCGTTGTGACAGCGTCAGATCAGCAAGAATCAGTGGTGCATTGGTCGGCGTGTTCATAGCGTTGCTCTGGTTCTTTTGATGGAGTTTGTTTGTGATTTGTGGTGCGTGTTTGCCAGGAGCGCGCATTCTGGCATGCGAAGCGTATTTGCGCTACTGCGCGGCCTGGGCGCGTCGCTGAACACTTCGGTCGGCAACCTGACGTTTTTGTGGAGGCAAAAACGATTTCCTTCTGTAATTTTTCGGTGATTTATCGCGGCTTTGCCGCTCGATGTGCGGAAGGTCTTTGACCTTCCGGGCGTGATTGGAAACTGTTACAGGGCTAGGCCCCGACCGTTTAGGGCCTAGCCCCAAACAAAATCCTAAACTGCGGACGGCCATAGGCCGTCCGCACATCAGGCGGCAAAGCCGCATAGGTATCATCGAAAAGTTTACCGGAAGAAAGATTTTCTGTCGTGAAGGAATCTGTTCAGGTTTTCCGCCTGTCTGAATGAGGCGCAAAAGCGATTCAGGCGAATCGCGTTTGCGCCGTGTGTGATTATGGATGAACAAAGAAGGAGAACGTGATGAAGAACAGATTGTTAGTCCGCAGGTTGACGGCTCAAGTTGTGTTTGTTGTCTGGGGGGAGTTCAGGGAGAAAGCCCGATGCCGCGCAAGATTGCCTGAAAGCGTGGTTCAGCGCGCAGCGGGTCATAGACCGGTTCCTGGCCAATGATCAGAATGTGGTCAGAATGTTCGTCAAAGGTTTGTTGCAACCAGTCGAGCGCCTTTTCCTTCTCGCCCAGTCCCGCATAGATGCGCGCAAAGTAAATTGGCGAAACGCGTTCGCGGCGCGCTTGCGCTTCCAACTCGCGCAATAGTTTCAGAGCTTCTTCGCGTTGGCCAGCGCGCGCGTAACCATAGGCGAGCCACGCGCGGTAAGTCGGCTGCGGATCGGTTGCGAATGCCTGGCGGAATTCGGCGATGGCTTCGGCATATTTGCCTTGCGGAACCAGCGCGCGCCCCAGCAGCGCGCGTCTGACGCCGTTGTTCTGGCTTAGTTCCAGAGCTTCCCGGAAATGCATCAGCGCCTCGTCATATTGCCGCATGAAAAGAAAGACAGCGCCGAGCGAAATGCTGGCTTGTTCTGCCAGCGGGTTCAGTTTTTTAGCCAGGCGGGCTTCGCGCAACGCTTCGTCAAAGCGTTTTTGAGGCAGCAAAATGTTGACGTAAAAGCTGTGCGCCAATTCGTGATTCGGATACAGCTCAAGGGTGCGTTTGATTTCGCGTTCGGCTTCGACCCACTTCCAGTCATAAAAATGAACGCGCGCCATCACGAAATGGCCTTCGGGCAACGTGTCATCCAGTCGCAACGCAGTTTCTGCGGCTCTGCGCGCTTTGGGAATGGCCTGGCTGGGCGGCAGATATTGCGCCGACGCGGCGGCGTAATAGTCCGCGACGCCGGTATAGGCCAACGCATAGCTGGGATCGAGCGCAATTGCTTGTTGAAACGCTTCCAGGGCTTTTCCCAAACTGGCGCGCGTGGCTTGTAACTGGTAATGGCGGCCCAGCAGATACAGTTGATAAGCTTCGCTGTTGCTGGTGTGACGTTTGGCGATTTGCTGTTCTTGCACGCCGCTCAGCCGCAACCGCAACTTGTCGGAAATTTCGCGCGAGATCTGGCCTTGCACCGCGACCAGATCAGTCATCGGACGCGGATACTGTTCGCTCCATAGCAGTTTGCCATCTGCGGCGTCTACCAATTCGACCCGGATCAGCAACCGGTCGCTCTGCCGTTGCACCCGCCCCAACAACACTGCACGCACGTTCAACACCCGACCGGCTTCGCGCGGATCGAGTTCGCGGTCTTTGTTGCGCGCGCGATAGCTGTACACCGTGCTGCGCGCCAACACCTGCAGGGGCGCAACTTGTGACAGGTTATCAATGATGCCTTCGGTCACGCCGTCGGTCAGATAATCCATCTGCGGATCATTGAGCACATTGACGAACGGCAGCACCGCAATTGAGGTGATGGCTTGGGTGTTTTCCGTGGCGGCGATCTTTTCGGCATTCCAGCGTTGCCACGCCAGCGCTCCGCCTGCCAGCAAGATGGCCAATCCGAGCGCCCCCGCCAACGCGTTTTTTGAACGTAGCTGTTGGCGAAACCACCGCAAGGTTTGTTTGGTCGGCCGTGGGCTTGGCGGTATGGTCGCGGCCGTGGGCTGCTCTTCGGTGCTGGGGCGCGCAACGGTTTGCGGATGAGAAAGCTGGCCCACGGGCAAACTGAGCGACGCGGCGTTGACGGGCGTATCGCCTGGCCGTTTCAAATGCGCCGCCAGTTCCAGCTCTTGTTTCAACGCCTTCAAATCGGCGAGCAACTCAGCGCAGTTCTGATAGCGGGCGGCGCAATCTTTGGTGATACAGCGCTGCACGATGTTTGGCAGCGCAGTGGGCAGCGTCGGCGCACGCTGGGCCAGCGGCACCGGTTCGTGTTCGAGCAAGGCCACCAATAAATCGCCGGTTGTCTCTCCGACAAAAGCCGGTTGGCCCGTGAGCAATTCATACATGACCACGCCCAGGCTGAAAATGTCGCTGCGTTCGTCTACCTCCAGGCCGCGCGCTTGTTCGGGCGACATATAGCTGACCGTGCCCATGATCAACCCGGGGTTGGTATGAGCTGTCGAGAACGCAGACGGCCTGGCCGTCGGTTTGTTCGAGGTTAGTTTGGCCAGGCCGAAATCCAGCACTTTGACCACGCCATCGGGTCTGACCATGATGTTTTCGGGTTTGATGTCGCGATGAACAATGCCTGCCTGGTGAGCCGCCGTCAGCGCCGTGGCTGTTTGGATGAGCACATCCAGCACAATGCCCAAGGTCAAATGACCTTCTTTCAAGGCCGTGCGCAAGGTGTGGCCCGCGACAAACTCCGTGGCGATGAAATGCGTTTGCCCGGTGCTGGCGCTGGCTTCGCCAATTTCGTGAATGGTCAGAATGTTTGGATGGTTGAGCGCAGAGATGGCGCGCGCTTCCTGGCGAAAGCGGCGCACGCGTTCGGCGTCATTCATAAACAGCGGCGGCAATAGCTTCAGCGCGACGGGGCGATCCAGCCGCGCATCGTGCGCGCGATAGACGATGCCCATGCCTCCGGCGCCAATGCGTTGTTCGATCTTGTACGGGCCGACGCTTTGGCCGACCAGCAATTCGCCCGACACCGGCAGCGACGGCGTGGTGGAATAGTTGATCAGCGGGCGACGCAAAAAATCATCCGCGGTATCACTGGTGGCCAGCAACGATGCGACCTCTTGTCGCAGCTCAACGTCCGCGCCGCATTGCGCTGCCAACCAGGTTGCGCGTTCTGCCGAGGGGCGTTCCAACGCAGCCTGCAAAAGGTCTTTGACTTGTTGCCAACGTTCAGGAGTCATGCGGAAGTGTCAGCCGCCATTATGATTTGGTCATTTCCCGCCGTAACCAGAGGCGTGCCGTGTTCCATTCGCGTTCGACGGTTGAATCGCTCAGGTCCATGACTTCGGCGACTTCGCGAATGGTCAAGCCGCCAAAATAACGCAGCTCGACGATGCGGCTTTGGCGCGGGTCAAACCTGGCCAAACTTTGCAGCGCATCATCGAGCGCCACCAAATCGGCGTTTTGCGATTCGGCCTCGTCCAGTGCTTCATCCAGCGCGAAATGCACCTGGTCTCCGCCGCGCTTTTCGGTTTGGCGCGCGCGGGCGTAATCCACCAGAATGCGGCGCATCAACTGCGCGGCGATACCAAAAAAGTGCGCGCGGTTTTGCCAATCCAGCCGCTGATCCGCCAGACGCATAAACGCTTCATTGACCAGACCGGATGTTTGCAACGTGTGTCCCTGACGTTCGCGCCGCAAATAGGCTGCCGCTATTTTGTGCAATTCGTTGTAAACCAGCGGCGTCAGTTCATCGAGCGCAGCCGGTTCGCCATTGCGCCAGGCGAGCAACAATTGAGTGACATGGGCGGATGATGGTGCTGACATAGGATTTGTTTCCTGGGGTGCCGGGCGGACGCGCCAGCGCGGCGCAGTATATCGGACTTCCCTGAATGAAACCACGCGCGGCCCGCCGACATTTTTTTCCTCAGCCATGAAGGAAAAGCCCCCGCTTCTTTCGCGTTATCCAGTGAAGGCAAACGCGGCAACGCGCCGCCGACGCCTGCAATCGGCAACGAGGATTTATTGAACGATGGCCGGACGCTGTCCGAAGGCTGCCGAAGTGTGTCTGGACGAAAGCCCGGATGATGACGCGCCGGTTTTTTCTTTATCTAAGGTGGAACCATGAGAATCACAACCAATCAATTGCGACGAAACAGGCTTTGGATCATAGCGGGAGGGAGCGCCTTGTTGGTGGTTTTGTTAGCTGCCGGAGTTTGGCGCTGGCGGCAGGGCACGGCGCTGACCGCGCAAGCATCTGCGCCGCTGCGGTTCAGTGGCGAGGCGGCGGTGGCCCAGCTCAAACAGGATGGCTCTTACAACTCATTGGTCGCGGCGATGTCAGCCGCACGGTATCAAATCACCCCGGACGGCGAGCAATGGGCCGCTGAAAATCCGGTGCAACGCTTTAACACGAGTTTCAATCGCGCGGGTGTTCGTCTTGCACACGCCAGCGTGGAAGCGCCGGAAAAGAACAACGCCAGATCACAGTGGGCGGTTGGTTTGCAACTGACGCGGTTGGGGCACGGCGAAACCCTGTCGGCGGTTGGCGACGGAGAAACGATCACCCACGGCGACCGCATCGAAATTCGCAAACCTGGCATTACGGAATGGTACGTCAACAAACCGGAAGGGCTGGAACAGGGCTTCACGATTCACGAGCGACAGGTTTCTGATCAGCCATTGCGTTTGGCGTTGCAGGTGAGCGGCGATTTGCGCCCTGAACTCTCTGCCCACAAACAGGCGATCATTTTGAAAGATCGCGCCGGTCGCGCAAGGTTGAGCTATGACAAATTGGCGGCCTGGGATGCCGACGGCAAGCAATTGCCCGCGACGATGACGGTGAAAGAGCAGGAAATTACGTTGACGGTGGATGAGCGCGCGGCGCGTTATCCCGTGACGATTGACCCGATGATTGCGCAGCAACAGAAACTGACAGCGGCAGACGGCGCAGCGCAAGACAAGCTGGGCTCGTCAGTTTCGCTCAAGGGGAATTCAGCGATTGCCGGCGCGCCCGGCGACAATTCCGGCAAAGGTTCGGCGTACGTGTTCGCTTTTAACGGCTCTTCATGGACACAGGCGAAATTACAGGCTCCGGACGGTTCCACCGGCGATTCGTTTGGCTGGTCGGTGGCGATTGATGGCACGACGGCGGTGGTGGGCGCGCCGTATGACGATTCGCAACGCGGCTCGGTGTATGTGTTTGTTTACGGCGGCGGCATTTGGAGCTTTCAGGCGAGATTGACCGCCAGCGACAGTACGGTGGCGGACGGCGACCGTTTTGGCTGGTCGGTTTCGTTGAGCGGCAATTCCGTCATCGTTGGCGCATATCAGGACGATGGCAACGCCGGACAGAATCAGGGAGCGGCGTTTGTGTTTACACGCACCGGCACCACCTGGACGCAGCAACAAAAGCTGGTTTCTGCAGACGCCGCCGCCGGAGATCAATTCGGGCGCAGCGTCACGATCAATGGCGACAATGCCGTTGTGACTGCAGATCAAGACGATATTGGCGCGAATACTGACCAGGGCTCGGCGTATGTTTTCAAACGAAATGGCGCGACCTGGAGTCAGCAGAAAAAACTGACGGCCTCAAGCGGCGCGGCCAATGATCGGTTTGGCTCTTCGGTGGCGATTAGCGGTGTGACGATCATCGTTGGTTCTGCCACCGACGACGACAATGCCAACAATCTGTCAGATTGTGGTTCGGCTTACGTTTATTACTTCACCGGGCAGGATTGGGTAGAGAATGCCAAGCTCACTGCCGCTGACAGAGCCGCCAATGATTATTTCGGCTTCTCGGTGGATATCAGCGGCGATCTGGCTGTCATCGGCGCGTATGGCAAGAATGGCTTTCAAGGCGCGGCGTATGTCTTTGCCCAAGTTGGCGTGGTCTGGAGCCAGCAACAAAAATTGTCGCCTGCTGATAGCGCCGCCGGTGACTGGTTTGGCGCATCTGTTTCAGTGGATGGCAATACGATGGTCGGCGGCGCTTCGGTGGGGGGCGATGTCAACCAGGGCGCGGCATATGTTTACGCCGTGTGCGCCGACATTGCGCAAATGCAAAAACTTTCCGGTGACGGAGTGGCGGCGGACCTTGAATACCTGGGCGGCGCGATTGCCGTCAGCGGCGATACCGCCGCAGTTGGCGGACATGGCTGGCAGAATTTCAGAGGCATTGTTCGGATTTATACCCGCGCGGCTGACAATAGCTGGAACTACGTGCAAAGCCTTGCTCCCGCAGTGGGAACCAGAGGCATGTTTGGCTACAGCCTGGCGCTTGATGGCAATACCCTCGTGGTCGGAGCGCCGAGCGACAATTTCCTGGGACTGACCCATAGCGGCTCGGTGTATGTGTATACCCGCACGGGCAACACCTGGGCAGAGGATGCTCATTTTCAGGCGTTTGATACCCAGACCGAAGACTATTTTGGTCAAGCGGTTGCTCTCAGCGGCAACACGATGCTGGTCGGCGTCCCGCGAGATGACACCGGGCAAAATCTAGATCAAGGCTCAGTTTATGTTTATGTGAAAAACAGCGGCGGGCAGTGGGTTCAGCAAGGCGGCAAATTGACCGGAAGCAGCCCGAATGCCGATGACTTTTTTGGCGTTTCCGTAGCGCTGGAAGGAGACCGCGCGTTGGTAGGCGTGTCGGGAGCCAGTCTGTTTGGCATTCAAAAACGGGGGCTTGTCCAACCGTTTAAACGTAGCAATGGCGTTTGGAATGCGCAAGGCTTTTTGCTGGCTTCGGATGGGGCTGCGGGTGATCGGTTCGGAGCCGGTATCGCGATGCAAGGAAACACGGCGATGATTGGCGCGACAGGCGCATCCGCGCACGGCGCGGCATATGTTTTCGGCTTTGATGGGGTGGCGTGGTTGTTCAAACAAAAATTGCTTGCTCCGGCGGGCAGTGGTGACGACTTTGGCGGTGAGATTGGGCTGGCGGGCGACACGGCAGTGTTAGGCACTGCAGAGGCTGACGTTAACGGCAATAACTATCAGGGGACGGCATTTGTTTATAAACGATCGGCGCAGGGCACCTGGAGCCTGCAAAAACAACTGTTTGCCGCCAATGGCGCTGCTTATGATCGTTTTGGTAGCGCGGTTGCCGTCAGCAACGAAATGGTTTTGGTTGGGGCCACTAATGTTCAGGTCGGAACCGTGGACAATAGAGGAGCGGTCTATGTCTTTGGGTGTGCGACTTGTCCGGTGATTACCATCACGACCGGCGCGTTACCCAACGGTTCGGTCGGCAATGCTTATAACCTGACGCTGGCGGCCAGCGGTGGTTCAGGCAATTTCCAGTTTTCGCTTTCCGGCGGAAGTCTGCCCACGGGGCTGACCCTGGCGCAAAACGGAAAGATTTCTGGCACGGCGACAGCGGCGGGCACGTACAACTTTACTGTGACGGCGACCACGCCGGAACTCTGCACCGGCAGCAAAAACTACGCGATCACCATCAACGGCGGTTGCCCCAGCTTTACGCTCAACCCGGCGACCTTGCCGGACGGTACGGTCGGCAGCGCCTATAACCAAACGCTGACGCCGACGGGTGGCACCGCTCCCTTTCTGTTTAACGTCAGCGGCGCCTTGCCGCCCGGAGTCCAGTTGAACAGCCAAACGGGAACGTTGCTGGGCGTGCCCAATGCGCCGGGCACATACCACTTCACGGTGACGGCCATCGGCGCGAATTTTTGCCAGGGCGCGCAAACCTATGACGTGACGATCAATCCCGCAGGCGGCAATCTGTCAGGCCTGCAATATTACCCGCTGCCCAAACCGGTGCGGTTGCTGGATACGCGCGCGGGCCAGGGCAATTGCGACAACGTCGGCCAACCGATCTTTGCCGGTTCGGCGATCAGCAAACAGGCGCGCACAACCTGTGAAGGCGTGCTCATTCCCGACAACGCGCAAGCCGTGGTCGGCAATATCACAGTGCTCAATCAAGCGGCACAGCCGGGCTATCTGACGCTGTATCCGACGGGGATGCCCGCGCCGCTGGCGGCCAACCTGATTTACCAGCCGAATCAAGTGCTGGCCAATGCCTTCACGGTGGGGTTGAGCGCCAACGGCGAGTTCGACATTTTTGGTGAACGCGACATTCACGTGGTGGTGGACATCAGCGGATATTACGCGCCGCCTGCGGCTGGCGGGCTGTATTACCATCCGTTGCCCAAACCGGTGCGGTTGCTGGATACGCGCGCGGGCCAGGGCAATTGCGACAACGTGAATGCGCCGCTTGCGGCGGGCACGTCACTGACCAAACAGGCGCGCATTACCTGCGAAGGCGTGACGATTCCGGCGGCGGCCCAGGCGCTGGCGGGCAACGCGACCGTGATCAATCAATCGGCGCAAGCGGGCTATCTGACGTTATATCCGACGGGCGTGGCGGCTCCGCTGGCGGCCAACCTGATTTATCAACCGGGCCAGGTGTTGGCCAACGCCTTCACGGTGAGTTTGAGCGGGAATGGCGAATTCAACATCTATGGCGAACGCACGATCGAATTGATCGTGGATGTGGCGGGCTATTACAGCACCGAGGCAAACGACGTAAACGGGGTAGGGTTGTTGTTTACGCCGCTGGCGTTGCCGGTGCGGTTGCTGGATACGCGCGCCGGTCAGGGCGGTTGCGACACGGTAAGCGCGCCGATTACGGCGGGCACTTCGTTGTCGAAACTGGGTCGCATGAGCTGTGACGGACAGTTGATTCCGAACAACGCGCAAGCGCTGACGGG
>JAEUQO010000220.1 GCA_016789605.1 Acidobacteriota bacterium | reverse complement strand
CGGTTTGACGCGCGGGTTTATGTACGCTGGCGCGCCGCGCGTGGTCGCCAGTCTGTGGAAGGTGGACGATCTGGCGACGGCGGAACTGATGAAGCGGTTTTACCGCGCAATGTTGCAAGGCAAACAGCGTCCGGCGGCGGCTTTGCGCGCCGCACAACTTGAAATGATGCAAAAACCACGATGGCAGTCGCCGTTTTACTGGGCAGCGTTCACGCTTCAGGGTGAGTGGAAATAGCGTTTCAAAACAATTCTATTTCTTTGGCTAAAATCAGGAAAAGCTATGCTTCCCTCTACGAACGTTCAAATAAAAAACATTCTTATTCAGCGGCTGAGTTGGTTCGTGGTGAGCTGGTTGGCGCTGTGCCTGCCCCTTGCCGCACAGGAACCTAAAAGATTCGCCCCGCTCGCATCGGGCAAAGCGGTCGAGCGTGAGATTGCTGGCGGGCAAAGACACGCGGATCAAATCACGCTGCAGGCGGGACAGTTTCTCCGCCTCCAGGTTAACCAACAAGGGATTGATGTAAAGCTGTCGCTGGTTGGCCCGGATGGCCAACCGACAGTCAAGGTAAATTTCAGCGGTAAGCGGGGCATGGAATCACTGTCATTTGAAGCCTCGGACAAGGGAGATTTTCAGTTGCTCATCAGTCCTGTGCACGGCGGAGCCAGCGCTGGAAACTATCTCTTAACGATGGAAATCAAGGCTTCAGCCGGGATTGAAGACAGGCAGCGTATTAAAGCGGAGCGATTGCTGACCGACGCGCTGCAAAGCGCCCGTCCATCACAGATGAATGTCCTGGCAGCGAAAGACGGATTTCAGAAAGCGTTGGCGCTATGGCGAGAGTTGAATGACCCTTATCTGGAAGCCGTGACCCTATTGGAATACGGCCTGTTGGAAATTTATGCCGTGGATCGTTTTCTTGTGGATCAAGCGGACCTTGCGTCGCCGACTGAAAATTGTGAGCGCGCGTTGAGGTTGATGCGCGGGATCGGAAACACGGCCGGTGAAGGCAGATGTTTGCAATGCCTGGGTTACGCGAGTTTTATTTCGTTGAAAGATGATCAGGCCCGCGAGTACTACGAACAGGCGTTGCAAAAATTGCGCGCGGCGGAGGACGAAGCAGGAGAGGCCTTGATTTTAAGCGACCAGGTGCGCCTGCTGGCAGCACTGAATAACGCTGACCAGTATTCGGCATTAGCGTTGAAAGCAATTGCCATTCAGCGCCAATTGAAAGACACCAGTGGCGAAATCGCGACCCTGCTCACGTTCGCCAGCATGAGCGCTTACCACGGCGAAGTCGAGAAAGGGCTTGAATCTTACAGACAGGCGCTGTCACTGGCGAAGACATCCGGGGATCAATTCCAGGAGTTTTTCTGCCGGGCGGGGCTTGGCGGATATTACGCACGGATCGGAAGGAATGACGATGCCCTGGAAAACTTTCGGCAGGCGCTCATCATCAGCCGCAGACTCCCGCTCCGCATCCTCGAAGCCAGAGCGAACTTAGACCTGAGCTATATGTATTCGGCGCTGAGTTCGAATGATCAGGCAATCGAACATGCGCTGAAGACCCTGAGCATCAGCCGCGAAATCGGGAATCGCAATTATCAGGTAATGGCGCAGGGGTTGCTGGGAGAGCTTTATTATGCCCTCAACCAATATGGGCCATCTGAGGAATACTTCAAGCAGGGAATAATCCTGAGCCGGGAGACGAAACAACAGGTTCTGGAAGGGCAAATCGTCGCGGGAATGGCCAAGTTGTTGTATGCGACGGGTCGGCTGGAGGAAGCGATTGAGCTTCAGGAAAATCAGCTTCCCATTGTCCGAGCCTATAAAAATTTCGAAGTGGAAACTGGCCTCCTCGCTCATCTGGGAATTACGTATCTCGCACAGGGGCGAATTCAAAAAGCGCTGAGCTATCTGGAGGCTGGCCGGCGCCTGACACACGAAAGAAAAGATCACCAGAACGAAGCCGCCTTTCTTCTCGATCTAGGATATGCCTATTCCAAACTGGGGTTGAATGACCGGGCGATTACCAATTATGAACAGGCGTTGTCGCTTTCGCGCCAGATTCAGCATCGTCTTACTGAAAGCCTGACGTTGATTGATTTGAGCGAGGCATATTCTGCCAGCGGCCTTTTGGAAAAGGCGTTTGAGGTGGCTGAAAAGGCGCTGACGATCGGGCTTGAAATTAAGAATACAGAGGTAGAGGCGAGGACTTACCAGAAGTTAGGTATTGTTTCACGCTTGACCGGGCGTGAAACGAAAGCCTTGGACTATTTTGAACGATGCCTCCGCATCACGCGTGACATTGGAAACCGACTGGGAGAAGCAGCGAATCTCAGAGAACTCGGCCTCGCGCAAACAGCATTGAATCGCGATCAGGACGCCAAAGCTTCTTTCGAAAAGGCGCTCACCATGCAACGGGAGATGAAAAACCAACTGGAGCAGGCGGAACTGCTCTTTCAGCTTGCCAGACTGGAACAAAAACCTGGCAATCTGCTCAAAGCTCAGAAGCTGATTGGTGAGGCGCTGCTGCTGGTAGAGTCGTTGCGACGGGATTATTTCAATCAGGGGCTTCGCACTTCTTACACATCCTCCACCCAAAACTATCGCGAATTCCAGATTGATCTATTGATGGCGTTACACAGGCAATACCCCAAAGACGGATATGACATCCAGGCGCTAGAGGCCAGGGAAAAGGCCGGCGCGCGCGGCCTGCTCGAACAATTGACGGAAGCCGGTGTGGATATTCGCCAGGGCGTGGACCCGAAACTGCTGACACAAGAGCGTGCGTTGATCTGGAGGTTACGCGACCGGGCAGCGCAAATCAGCCAGCTTTTCAGCCAGCCCTCCCAGCCCGAACAGAAAGAAAAGTTAACAAAGGAGTTTGCCGCTCTGGAAGACGAATACCAGCAACTGCTGGCGACGATCCGCCAAACCAGCCCGCATTACACTGCCCTTACGCAGCCACAACCGGCCAGTCTCAAGGAAATCCAGCAGCAACTCGATGCCGACTCGGTCCTGCTGGAATATGCGCTTGGCGAAAAGCATGCGTTTCTCTGGGCGATTACGCGAGATTCAGTCGCCAGCTATGAGCTGCCGCGGGCAGAGGAAATCAACCGTGCGGCAAAAACTTTCTATGAATTGCTTACCGCGCCCGGCCACGACGTGAAAGGTGAAACACCTGGGCAGCGACAAAACCGACTTGCCCAGGCTGAAGCCAAACTGCCAGAGACAGCGCAGTTGCTCAGTCAGATGCTTATTTCCCCTGCTGCGGCACAACTGAACAGCCAACGTCTGATCATCGTCGCTGACGGTGTATTGCAGTATCTACCGTTTGCGATGTTGCCCGAACCTGCGACGGGCGGAAAGGCGAACAAGAAAAAGACCGGGAGAACTGGCCAATCTCAGCCTCTGCTTGTTCGGCACGAAGTGATCAGCCTGCCCTCTGCCTCCACTCTGGCAGTGCAACGACGAGAGCTTGCGGGTAGACAAGCATCACCCAAACTCGTTGCCGTGTTGGCTGATCCGGTCTTCTCCACAGATGATCCGCGCGTCGGAAAGCGTCCCGCGAAAGAGGTGATTGCGCACGACAATCCCAAAATAAACTCTCAGGTAGAGAGTGTTAGAACCGGGGCGGCAGATGAACTTACGCTTGCGCTACGCACTCGCACGGGCGAACCGGATAGCGCCGGCCTAACCCGGTTGTTGTTTTCACGGGATGAAGCCGAAGCCATTTACGCAACGGTTCCGGCGGGCGAAGGCCTAAAAGCGCTGGATTTTCAGGCGAGCCGTAGAACTGCAATCAGCCCTGATTTGAGCCAATATGAAATCGTGCATTTCGCCACGCATGGGTTGCTCAACAACACGCACCCTGGGTTGTCGGGCCTGGTCTTGTCGCTCGTGGATGAGAAAGGCCAGCCGCAAGACGGTTTTTTGCGTTTGCACGAAATCTATAACTTAAAGCTGAACGCCGACCTCGTCGTCTTGAGCGCCTGCCAGACGGCGCTCGGCAAAGAAATCAAAGGCGAAGGCCTGATCGGCTTGACGCGCGGGTTTATGTACGCTGGCGCGCCGCGCGTGGTCGCCAGTTTGTGGAAGGTGGACGATCTGGCGACGGCGGAGCTGATGAAGCGGTTTTACCGCGCAATGTTGCAAGGCAAACAGCGTCCGGCGGCGGCCTTGCGCGCCGCACAACTTGAGATGATGCAAAAACCACGATGGCAGTCGCCGTTTTACTGGGCAGCGTTTACACTGCAAGGAGAGTGGAAATAAAGGTACGTTGGCAAGGTAGCAAATCACACAGTTATGACGGGTTGGACGCTCACGGAAACAGCATTTGAAAAGCTTTTGGCCGCTCTGGGACCT
>JAEUQO010000214.1 GCA_016789605.1 Acidobacteriota bacterium | reverse complement strand
GGCTTAAAAATTCAGCGTTTTAATCACCATAGCTGACTGTGCAGTAGAACTTTTTTCTGGCAAAGGAGCGGCGAAACCTGCGTGATCGTCCTGACCCTGATACTGGCCTTGGCGGGCAGTGTGCTAAGCATTGATGGATCGTTTTTGTTTATCTTCATTTCGATCTTCGTGCTGATTTTTATTCTCAACCGCACATTGTTCAAACCGATCAATCAAATGTTGGATGAGCGCGAACGGCTGGGTGCCGGTCGGCTGGGCGAAGCCAAGCAATTGCTGGCGCAATACGAAGCGCGTTTGCAGCAATATGAAGCGAAGCTGAGCACGGCGCGTGCCGAAGCCTATCAGTTCCTCGAAGCGCAGCGCCGCGACGCGCAAGCCGCGCGGCAGGAAGTGCTGGCGCAGGTCAAAACCGACACTGCGGCGCAAATTGCCGCGGCCAAGGCCGAAGTCGCCGCGCAAGCCGCCACCGCCAAACAAACCCTCGAAACCGAGGCGCGGGCGATGGCAGCGACCATTTCCACACAGATTCTGCACCGCCCGGTCAGCGCCGGAGGGAACTAACACCCCAATGACAAACCTTGCACAACTCCGCTCAAGCGCGCTCTTTCTCCCTGCTCTGTTCGCCGATCATCAGCCGTTGTTGTTGTCAGGCGGATTCTGGACATCGCCGTCAGGGTTTCCGAAGCTGGTCAATCTGGTCCTGTTCATCGTTGTGTTGTATTTGCTGTTGCGCAAACCGGCGCGCGAATTTTTCGCCGAACGGTTGGCCACCGTGCGCACAACGCTCGAACGCGCCGCCAAGGAAAAAGCCGCCGCAACCGCCAAAATCGCGGAACTGGATGCGCGGTTGAACCGCCTGGACGCCGAACTGGCAGAAATCAAAACCCAGGCGCAAACCGAGGCCCAAGCCGAACGCGCCCGTCTGGACGCCGAAGCCCAGCGCGATGCGGAAAAGCTGCGCACGATGGCGCAACGCGAAATCGAAACCGCCAAACAAGTCGCGCTCTCAGATTTGCGCGAATTTGCCGCCAGCAAATCGGTGGATTTGGCGGAACAGATCATTCGCCAGGAATTGAAGCCCGAAGACGACGCCAAGATGTTGCAGCGGATGGCGGACGAAATGTCGAAAGTGAGCTGATATGAGCGTTACCACCATTTCCAATCGTTACGCGCGCGCGCTGGCCGATGTGGTCACCGAACGCCGTGAAACCAATGAAGTCGTGGCCGAACTGAGCCAGTTTGAAAAAATGTTGGCGTCGCACGGGGAATTGCGCGATGTGTTCGCCAGTCCGGTGTTGGCCGTCGAACGCAAACGCGCCGTGCTGAATGATTTGTTGGCGCGCTTGCAGTTTCGTCCGACCAGCAACAACTTTTTGCAGTTGTTGCTGGCCAATGGCCGGTTGCACAACCTGGATCAAATGTTGCGCGCGCTGTCTCGCGAACTGGATGTGCGCACCAATATCGTGTCGGCGGAAATCACCACCGCGCGCGCCATCAGCGAGCAGGAAAAAACGATGTTGCGCGACAAACTGAAAGCCGCCACGGGCAAAGACGTACGGCTGCAATTTCGCACGGACACCGCCATCATCGGCGGCGTCGTGACGCGCATCGGCAGCACGGTCTATGACGGCTCGATCAAGAGTCAGTTGGCCCAGATGAAACAAAAGTTGATGAATGCATAGGTGATTTGGCCGTCGGGCGCAGTTGCGAACCCCGGGCCACCACTCACCGATCACCATTACGGAGCGAATATGGCAAACGAAATCAGAGCAGACGAGATTAGTAAAATTATCCGGCAGCAGATCGAAAACTTCGACGCGGGCGTAAGCGTCGCCGAAGTCGGCACGGTGATCAAAGTGGGTGACGGCATCGCCGAAATCCACGGCCTGGAAAAGGTGATGGCCGGTGAGCTGTTGCAATTTGAAAAAGGCGCAGCGGGTTTGGCGCTCAACCTGGAAGAAGACAAAGTCGGCGCGGTGTTGCTCGGCGATTTCCAGGCCATTAAAGAAGGCGACCTGGTCAAACGCACCAAGACGATTATTTCGGTGCCCGCCGGTGACGCGATGTTGGGCCGCGTGGTCAACGCGCTGGGTCAACCCGCCGACGGCAAAGGTCCCATCCTGACCAACGATTTTATGCCGGTCGAACGCATCGCGCCTGGCATTGTTGATCGTCAGCCGGTGAAAGAACCGATGCAAACCGGTTTGAAAGCAATTGACGCGATGGTGCCCATCGGACGTGGCCAGCGCGAATTGATCATCGGCGACCGCCAGACCGGCAAAACCGCCGTCGCGCTCGACACGATCATCAACCAAAAAGGCAAAGACGTCGTTTGCGTTTACGTCGCCATCGGCCAGAAAGCTTCGACCGTCGCCCAGGTGCAAGCCACTCTCGAACAATACGACGCAATGAGCTACACGATCATCGTTGCGGCGTCAGCGGCTGAACCGGCAGCGATGCAATATCTCGCGCCCTATTCGGGTTGCGCCATCGGCGAATATTTCATGGATCGCGGCAAAGCCGTGTTGTGCATTTACGACGATTTGTCGAAACACGCTGCGGCGTACCGCGAAATCAGTTTGTTGTTGCGCCGTCCGCCGGGACGCGAAGCTTATCCGGGTGACGTGTTCTATCTGCACTCGCGTTTGCTGGAACGCGCCGCCAAATACAGCGATGCGCGCGGCGGTGGCAGCTTGACGGCGTTGCCTGTGATCGAAACCCAGGCCGGCGACATTTCGGCCTACATTCCGACCAACGTGATTTCGATCACCGACGGACAAATCTTCCTCGAATCCGACTTGTTCAACTCCGGCATCCGTCCGGCCATCAACGTGGGCAACTCCGTGAGCCGCGTGGGTGGTAACGCGCAGATCAAAGCGATGAAACAGGTCGCCGGTACCTTGCGGTTGGAATTGGCGCAGTTCCGCGAACTGGCGGCCTTTGCGCAGTTCGGTTCTGACCTCGACGCCGCCACGCAACGCCAGTTGGCGCGCGGTCAACGCCTGACCGAAATCCTGAAGCAACCCCAATATGTGCCGATGGATGTCGAAAAACAGGTGGTGGTGATCTGGGCGGCTTCCAACGGATATGTGGACGACATTCCGGCGGACAAGGTGCGCCATTTCGAGAGCGAGTTGTTCAAGTTTCTGGATGCCGGTGGCAGCGCGTTGCTTTCCGCCGTGCGCGAAAAACGGCAAATTGACGACGACGTCAAAGGCAAACTGAAAACTTTACTCGACGAATTCAAGCAACGGTATGCGGCGCAAGCGAAAGGCGTTGCCGCTTAATGACCGAACCTCGAGACCGAGCGGCAGACAGGCAAAACTGGCAAGACAATCTGCTGCTGCTCGGCTTAGCAGCTCCCTTAACTTATGCCTAGCTTACAAGACCTGAGACGGCGTGTTCGCGCCGTCAAGAACATGCGGCAAATCACCAAGGCAATGAAAATGGTGGCCGCCGCCCGCTTGCGCCGCGCCCAGGAACGCGTGACTGCGGCGCGTCCGTATACGACCAAGATGATGCAGATTCTGGGCGATGCGGCACGCCGCGCGCCGGAATTGCGCGATCCGTTGCTGACCGGCCACCAGCGCGAAGCCGGTGAACTCGGTGCAGGCAACAAAGAGCGCGTCATTCTGGCAGTGGTGACCGCCGACAAAGGATTGTGCGGCGCGTTCAACACCAACCTGCTCAAAGCCACACAGGATTTCTTGCGGCAAAACGCTGACAAGGAAGTGGAATTGGTGCTGATTGGCCGCAAAGCGGCAGACTTTTTCCGCCGCCGTCCGGTCAACACCCGCCGCGAACATCTGGGCATCACCGGCTCAGGCAAAGTCAGTGCAGCCGATGCGACCAGGATCGGTCAGGCCTTGGTTGAGGATTACAAATCCACCGAAACGCCGGTTGATCGCGTGTACCTGCTCTATAGCGAGTTCAAATCGGCGTTGTCGCAACAGCCTGTCATCGAACAGTTGCTGCCCATTGGCCGCATCGAAACGGCGGAAACGGCGTCGGAAACGCTGGTGGATTATGTCTATGAACAACCGGCAGCACAGATTTTCAGCGAACTGTTGCCGAAGTTGATCGAAAATCAGATTTATCACGCGTTGCTGGAATCGGTGGCCTCGGAATTGGGCTCGCGTATGACCGCAATGGATTCCGCCACCAAGAACGCTGGCGAAGTGGTTGATAAGCTGACCCTGACGATGAACCGTGTGCGTCAAGCCAAGATCACGCGCGAAATCATCGAAGTCGTCAGCGGCGCAGAAGCGCTCTAATTTACGCAATAGCAAAAGAGCCGGGGTTTGAGGATTGAGTGAATGCCCAACCGTAGTTCGATAGGCGCTACACTGAGTCCGCAACGCTCGGCTCTTTTTTATTGGTTGCCGCCGCTGATCTGGATGTCGGTCATTTTTGGTTTTTCGACTGACACCTTTTCCGGCGAAAACACCGGTTCGCTGCTCTATACCATCCTGCATTATTTCTGGCCCAGCCTGACGCCAGAACAATTCCAGCCGCTTCACTTTCTCGTCCGCAAAGCTTCACACTTCACCGAATACGGCATTTTGGCGCTGCTGCTGTTCCGCGCCTTTCGTGGGAATTCCCGGGACCGCTGGCGCTGGTCGTGGGCCTTGTGGACGTGGTTGCTGGTGGCGCTGTATGCGCTCAGCGACGAATGGCATCAAAGCTTTAGCGCCAATCGTACCGCGTCGCTGTATGACAGTCTGATTGACACGTTGGGTGGAACAACGGCGTTGTTGGTGTGGTGGTGGTTTACGCGCAGGAAAGAAACACGTTCGGTTGAGGAGTAATTACTGTTCAGGACATTCAACGTGCAGCGATTGCACAGGTGAGGTCACAATTCGTTGGCCGCCAGAGCAAAATTCGATGCGCAACCCGACTGCCAGCCAGCCCATCTTGAGCATACAGCCGCCAAATGTCGAACCGCTGACCGTGGCTTCGACAGGCTCAGAAAAATAACGTCCGCCCTGTACCAGCGCTTTGCCGGTTTCCGGTTCGATCAGAAAGATGTAGTAATCATTGTTGAGTGTGCGCGCACAAACGGTATCGAACGGAGCCAGCGTCCGCAAAGCTACGCCATCGAGCGAAGAGCTTAACTCCGTAAAACCATCCAGTGAGCAATAGCGCGGAATTCGGTGCAAACGCGCCTCCTAATCCTGTGTGTCGCCTTCTGGGCAAATTCATTCATGCCGCGCACGGTGGGGAAACAATGCTTGGCTGGCACCTCGCCAACGGCGTCGCCAGTTGTAACCTACTCCCCTGCCTCGGTCAAGCATCATTCTGGTCACCGAACTCTGTCCCCGAACCTGTCCGTTTGCGCAGTTTTTTTTCCAGCCCATCTGACCACAACCACGCAAACTGACAGATTCGACAAAATTCTCACTCGTTGTGTCAGCGCACGCTGACGCGTACGGTGTTGGCCGTTTGCCCATCAACGGTCAACACCACATCCAGTTCACCCCGCCCGGCCAGCGAACGCGGCAATTCGATATTGACCTGATCCAATCCGATAAAACTGCCTTGCGCTCCGGCAAACGACACGGGCGCAGCCGTTCCGCCCAAGGTCACGCCAACCGCTGACAACGCGCTGCGATACCGAAACCCCGAACCAAACATCACCAGGAAAACCCGATCGGTGGCAGCGCCCAAATCAATCGGCACAGCGACGAACTGGTTCTGCGTGGTGTCAAAGCGCGCAACCGGTTCAAAACTTTGCGAACCGTCAGCGCGTGTGCGCTGGACGACCGCCGCCGCCAAACCGCGTCCGCTGGCATTGGCGGCAAACAGCGCGGGCGCAATGTTGGCGATGTTGGCCGTGCCCAGCGAAAGTGTCCCGTTGGTGTTGCGAAACGCCAGATTCGCCGCGCCCGGCGCAGTTCCCTGCGGCACCTGGAAGTTGATCTGTGTCGGCGACACAAAAAACAGCGGCGCGGTTCTGGCCACGTTCAGCGCATCCGTGATTGTGATCGAAGCTCCCGCCAAGGTCGTCGGTAAGGCAGTCCCCGTCGGCGCAGCCTGGGTTGTCGTCGCGAAATTCTGCCCAAAGGCAGTCACAATGCCATCCGTCGCCAAGGGATTGTTGCGATAACTGGCCGCCGAAACTGTCGTCGCCGCGCCGGGCGCTGCAATGCGATGAATTGTGCCCTGCAAATTCACAACGTAAATTTCGCCCGCTTCGTCTTCGCCAAACGCGGCGATGGCTTGCGTGGTGTCGAGCAACACGCGCATTGCATTGTTTTGCCAAAGGAAGATTTCGCCGGTGCAATATTCGCCAAAAACATACGTGCCGACCGGCAAACTGCCTTGCGTACCGCGATAGACATAACCGCCCGTCACGGAACAGCGTCCGCCTGAATGGTTGTATTCCAACAGCGGCGGCGCATATTGGGCGGCATTGCACGCCGCCGGTCCCAGATTGGTACAGCGCGTCCCCTCAAACACACGCCAGCCGTAATTTTTGCCCAACTCGATAATACTGATTTCTTCGATTTGCCCTTGGCCGACATCACCGGCGTAAAGTTCGCCGGTCACGCGGTCAAACGCACATCGCCAGGGGTTGCGCAATCCGGTCGCATAGATTTCGTCGCGGCCTGGCGTCGCGCCAAAAAACGGATTGCTGGACGGCGACGAATACGGGATGGCTCCGTTGGGAGTGTTAACGTCAATGCGCAACATTTTGCCCAGCAGGTCTTCGACGTTCTGCGAACGATTGCCGGGATCATTGGCCGACCCGCCATCGCCCAAACCGATGTACAAAAACCCATCCGGGCCGAAATCAATCCAGCCGCCATTGTGATTGGAAAACGGTTGCGCCACGGTCAACAGAATCGTTTCCGTGGTGTCAGCAACATTGGGATTGGCAGCCGAGGCTTTGAATTCCGAAACGACCGTCGCGCCATCGCCCGTGCGCGTGTAATTCACAAAAAAGCGGCGGTTGGTGGCGTATTGCGGATGAAAGGCCAACCCCAACAACCCACGTTCGCCACCAAAAGAGATTTTGGTTCTGATGTCCAAAAACGGCGTGGCCAACGGCGCGCTCGCGCCGGGCGGCAGCAACAAAATGCGCCCCGGTTGTTCGATAATAAACAGCCGGTTGCTGCCGTCGCGCGCGCTGGTCAAATACACCGGCGAAGACAATCCACTGGCGACGGGAATCAATTGAATGGCAGGCGTGGCAGATTGCGCCGTTACAGACCCCGTAAAACTCACCAGGCGCAACCAGACAACGCCAACACAAAGCATCAACAACAAAAGACCGACCATACGCATTTGAAACTTCGTCACGACTTCCTCCTCCAGCGATAAAACACGAATCAGGAGGACGAGGCGCAAACGATGCACACCTCGCCCAGAGCTATTGCTTCGACCAAACAAGGAACCAATTGTTGGGGGAATACGAAGGGTTACAGAATCGAGCAGGTGTGCGGGATAGGACTGCCCGGTCAATCTCAGGACGGCATCATATCGTAAGCTGCCCACCGTCTACCACCAATGCATGACCGGTCACAAAACTGGCATCGTCTGACGCCAGAAACGCCACCACGCCAGCGACTTCATCAGGCGTACCAAAACGCGCCATCGGGATTTTGTCGCGCAAATAGGCTTGCGCCAGTTCCGGGTTGGCGTCCAACACGGCTTGTGACAGCCGCGTGCGAATCATGCCCGGCGCAGCCGCATTGACGCGAATGCCATACGGAGCCAATTCAATTGCCGTGGTCATCGTCAATCCCACCACACCGAATTTGGACGCGTTGTAGGGCGCGAGCGCTTCTTCGCCCACCAGTCCATTGGTCGAAGCCATATTCACAATCACGCCGCGACGCCGTTTGGCCATTTCGCGCGCCACAACCTGTGAACACAAAAAGACGCCGGTCAGATTGATATCCATCGTCAGTTGCCACAGTTCATCCGTGATGTCGAGAAACGGCGCAGGCGGCGCAATACCGGCAATGTTGCACAACACGTCTATCTGCCCGAATTGCGCGATGACAGCGCTGACCAACGCTTCGACCTGCGCACGTTGCGAAACGTCCGTGCCAAACGCGACCGCCTGACCGCCCGCAGCGTTGATTTCAGCGGCGACACTTTCGGCGTGTTCCTGATTCAAATCAGCCACAACAACCGTCGCGCCTTCGCGCGCCAAACGCAAAGCCGTCGCACGTCCGATTTCGCCGCCGCCGCCGGTCACAATCGCTATATGGTTGGCAAATCGCATTCTGGACTCCATCATCATCGCTAAACCCGGCTGGTAAAAACGAAATGCTTGGCAATTGGCCAAGTAAGTTTTCTGAGTCGGCGTCATACTTTCTGGCAGAACGCCGTTTCTTTTTCTCCGTTTCGGCCAGGATGAATTTCTTGTTATCAGGAGTGAACAAGAGCGTCAATGAACGCGGCAGTTTTTCCGAAGCTTCGATTGCCGACATTTTTTGCTGATTCCACAAAAGCACACCGCTTTCATCATAGCCTCTGGTCAAACCTTGATCGCCAATCGCTGCTCATTGGGGCTGAGAACGACTCTTAACGCGCCGACCTTAAAAGGCCGAAATATCCCACACCGTGATTGAGCCGTCTTAGTTGCTGATCGCCAGACTTTGGCCACCTGGGCTGAAAACAGCGTAAGCTTGGCGACTGCTGTCAAACGTGACTTTGACCTTCAAGGTTTGTGTCCAGCAACTCGACTTTCTCTCTTTTCGTGCCGGATGTCGCCAGCCATCGGCCATCCGGGCTGAAGGAAATAAACCGCACTGCTCCATTGGGTTCGTTCAAAGTCGTTTTTCACTGTCCGGTTTTTGCGTCCCATATCTTGGCCGCTCCGTCGCCACTTGTGGTTGCGATCAACTCTCCATCGGGGCTGAATTCGACCTGCTCGATTCGTTTTTTGTGGCCCTTCAACCAGGCTACGCGCTCGAAAGTTTCCATATCGTGAATCGCCACGATCGAACTTATGCCGACCAGGGCGACATACTGACTGTCCGGGCTGAGGATACAACCGATGACAGGGCTTGCAGCTTCCGATTGTTTCTTGGTGAATACTTTTGATGACCAAACGGCGCACCGTGCTTTTTTCGGCTTTTGTTTTCGGGCAGATTTGATTTCTGATCAGTCGAAGGCGGCTTGGAAGAATTGCGAGAATTCGAGGAACTGGTCAATTGCTTTTTCAATTGCTCGTTTTCGGCTTCCAACAAGGCGACGCGCTGGCGTAAGGATTCGAGTTCTACGAACAACACTTTGACCAGCGAGCGAAGCCCCTCAATCGGTAGCAGATCAACTTGTTCGGGCGTCAAAAGCATTGGCGTCACACAATATCAGTCATTGAATTTTGAGCACCCCGTGAGCAATTACGCCGAAAGCTAGGTCTGTTACTCTTGTTTTCAGATCAAAATAATGAACAGAAGAGCCTGTCTACTTATTCTCAGAGTTCGAGAGGACATCACAAAGCGTGACCGTTTGCTGATCCCAGGAAAGCGAGTAAAACAGTAGTCCATCATTGCTAAACCCTGCTTGCAGAAATGAGATGGTCGGCAATTCACCAAGCAAGTTTCCAGTATCGGCATCATACATTCTGGCAGGCCGCCGTTTCTTTTTCACAGTCTCGGCCAGGATTAAGGTCTTGTTGTCGGGAGTAAACAAAAGAGTTAATGAACGTGGCAGCTTTTCCCAAACCTCAATTGCTAACATTTTTTGTTGATTCCACAACAATACGCCACATTCATCGTAACCTCTATCGAGGCCTTGAATCGCCAGTCGCTGCCCATTAGGACTGAAAACTACTCTTAACGCGCCCACCTTAAAAGGGGGAGTAGTAGCGCTAAGCCATTCCATCTCTGGCAATCGCCAAAAGCCAACTCTTCCGTTTCGTGATGGCGTCAGGAGCAAGTCCTTCTTAGGATTGATAACCGAGTGAGTGACGGGCGTCAGTGGCGGCCCGCCTGAACTTCTTAACCCAGGCAGATCGCTAAAAACCTTTCTACTCAATTCCCCCATTTTCACGTCCCATACATAAATTGGCCCCCAAATACCAAAAGTAACGAGTCTGTCTCCGTCAGGAAGAAAGATCATTTCTGTCACAGGGTCAGCCGCTTCCGATTCGCAAAAACGAGGGTCTTTCCTGCCGATCAAGGTGGATAGAGAACTGCAATCACGGTTTATTGACGGATGCTCGATCTTATGCCGCAATTGACCTGATTTGATGTCCCATATCTCTATCGCCTTGTTGAAACGTCCAGTAATACTCGTCTCCGGGGCCACGGCCAATAACCAGTTTTTCCAGTCAAAAGCTACCGAATCATACTTCCGCCTTTTCTGCCCGGGCAAAAGTTCACCGGCTATTTCTCCGGTTTGTACATTACGGATAACAACTCTGAAGTCGCGATCCAACAGTAACAACCAACGGCTATCAGGGCTAAACCTCAAAGATGTATCTACATCTTTAGTAGACCAAACAAGATAATCATTTTCGTAAAACCGCGGTTCGCCGCGCGGAAACTCTGCCCGCATTTCCCCAGTGGCTGTGTCCCACAATTGCACAAGCGGTTCGCGCGATTTCTTGTTTTCCTTCTCGCCGATTTTGGCACGACTCACAGTTAAGGATAGGACCTTTCCATCAGGGCTAAGCATAGAGTCATAGATAATTCTATGTGGTCTAATCAGCCTTTTTTGTTGAAGGGGCAGATTGCCGATTTGCGCTACAGAAGGTAATTCATCCTCAGGCTGCTTTCCGATAGCCCTTTTTTCATTATCTTGCAGTACAGGGAAAGCTCTGAGCTTTTCCTGTACAGCAAATGCGAGGCTAAATGAAAAAAGCGCCAGCAAGAAAAGTTTCGTTAGGGTGTAGATCTCTTTCAACGAAACCTCCTAACGACGCCTAACAGGCCAATCCCCGTGGCTGACACAAACCGATATGAATTGCCAACATTCACTCCAAGCAATCCATTGATCAGATGATCATTTGTGCCGGCGAATATGGCTTCACGAAAAAATCTTAGATCAGCACTGCTCCTGCTCTTATTATCTTTAAAGGAGAAATATGTTTCGTCATGCCTGCGACATACTGAATCTTGGCCGTCGCGTGCAGCTCCGGCAGGCAGCGCACTATTAAGCGTGTCATGCCCACTACTATCGTACCCATACCCGGGACCACAAAAAAATCCGTAGACAGGAACAAAAAGATCTTTCAATGGACGAGTAAAGATAATCTTGATCCTTTTCCAGCCGTCTCTGAGTCCATTCTTAAATCCACTCCATCCCGCTTTAAGGACATCTAACGGGTTCTTCCAATTCACATTCTTGAATGACTCCATCAGGCCGTACTCAATGCTTTCCTGAATTATTGCAGGTATTGCACCAGCTAATCCAAGTCCTATCTCCTTGAATTGCCCCTGCAGGGCTTCTCCCGCCATTGCCAGATAAGAAGCAAGGTTTCTCGCTTTCTGATAGTAAGCCACAGCCGTTGAAATAGCCTTACTCGCTGCTTTACTCAGCAACTTTGTCAGCTTTAAGTGTTGCGCTACCTTGCCCAGAAAACCAATTCCAGCCAAAGCTCCCAGAATGGTTACTCCCAAGCTGACCCATTTATTGTTGAGCACTCTCAAAACAGCTTTAGCAATAGCGCTGAAGAATTTACCGATGGATTTGAAAAATCTACCTATCGCTTTCCAGAATAAACCGTCTGGATCGGTTAAATTAATCGGATCGTTGCCAACATAACCATAAAGGTTGAGTGATTGTGGATCCTGAAGGTTCGACGCTTTCATTCCAATCGGATCAGCCTGCGTGAATCTTCCCTGCGCCGCGTTGTAGAAACGATTCACCGCGTAATCCAGCTTCGTCTCCGTACTCCGGTCATAGCTGGTGAAGCGGCGGTTGCTGATCGCTCCGCTCGATTCCATAGTCAGCGCAGTTCCATACGGCAAGTTGACCTGCTCGGTTGTTACATTGCCAGAGGTATCCGTTATCAGCCGAGTGCCTAAACGATCAGGGTGATGGTACTTCGTTCCGCTGATGTCCGCCGTCGCCAGCAGCCGGCCGCCCAGGTAAACGTAGCTCTTTTCCCACACCAGATTACTGCCTGCCCGGTAATCGGCTATAACCTGTCCTCCTTCCCAGCAGTAATACGTTGCCGGAGCGCCCAGTCCGTTGCCGTACACCGTCAGCCAGTCCTGTCCCATATGAAAAGTTAGTGGGGCTGGTACCTGAAAATAAAGGGTTTATCGCCGTCAGGCATCGCCCCCTTAATTCTATGCGGGCTTTAGCGATTATCGACGCCTTACACCATTTAGTGCGAGATAGCCTAGTTTTATGTTTCCAGAGACTCTAAGTTATCTCGATCCGATAAGTCTTATGATTTCAGCACTTCCATATGGGACACAACTGACCGTCAGCAACCGTTCGTTCGACGCGCCGTAACTGTACGTTTCCAGCGGACTGCCGCCGTCATCAGCTACAACTGCCAATCGCCCGGCTGAATCATATTTGTGCCTTCGCCAGACTCCGCTCGACGTCTCTCCGCGAGTCTGGTTGCCCGCCGGATCGTACTCGTAACCAGTGGATGTGATTCGGTTGCTGACGGTCTGGCTCTGAGCGTTGGTGTAAACCAGACTGGCCAGACCGTCCAGTGGAATGCTGCCCGCGCCCGATCCTGACTTGCTGACGCCGGTTCGATTGCCGTAGCGGTCATACGTATAGCTCTGCGTCTAGGAAGGATTGAAGAAGGCATCGCTGCCGCCTTTCGCTTCTTTCAGTGTCAAGCTATTAAACGCATAACCTAAACATCAATAGCTACTTATTTCATGAACTTTTTTGACAGAACTTTAAAATTGATCTGATCTATCAGGTAGTACACGTCTTTCCCCAACTCTGATTCTCCACCAAGAGAATCTAATTCTCCTGGCTTTCTCTTCGCCGAGAAGTAAACCTTGATTAGCTTCTCCTCCTCACTGAACGAAACCTCATAGTTTTGTATTCTCTTTTTTTGCACTGGTATCTCGTTATCAGCAAGGAAAGCTTCATGGGCCGACAAAAAAGCCCGCATGTACTCGCCAGGTATATTTCTTAAAGGTAACATTTCATCTTTCAATGGTTTTTCACCATCTCTTATGTTTTTCTTTTGTGGGTTCAGGCGCTCACCTTGGACGCATGAACCCACGGACATAATGCTCAGCAGTATGATCAAGCTATATATTGTAAGTCCAATTTTCATGGGGTTCTCTCCTTGAAGGTAATAAATCTACCACCATAAATAGATGGTCCTTGATAGATAGAGCTATCTGGAATGTAAACTTTGATTTGGCGCCCAGGCGTTCCAAGAAACAAAGGTAACCCGTTTCTTTCTGCCCACGGAATATCGCCCCTTTGACCACCGAATATTCCCGAAAAATTCTCATTGTCATATCTGGGATCGTTTCCTCCATGGGTATGCCACTGACCAACCTTTTGTTCACCATTAGGACAAGGCTGTGGGTTGAATCCAGCTACTGACCCTATTCTCGCAGGTGTCGAGTAAATACGACCATTAGCGTCACGACAAATTTCACCTCCGTATTCCATATTTTGCCTCCTAGACCTTGCATTGATAGCCCTAATAGCCGAAATAGCCAGACGCCTGACTACACCATAAAATGGCGGTAATGGCCTTCTATTCTGCTGCAGAAAATTGCTTACTCCACTAACACTGGCTCCACCATTGATTGGCGGTGTCCTGAAATTGCCGCCTTTGCTTAACGTACCTAAAAAGGCTCCGGCAAATTCCGACAACTTGCCGCTGCCCCATCCAATCGCTGCGTAGATGCCTGACCCAATCAGAGCCGCTACTCCGATGGCAGGAAATCCAAAACTGAAGGCCAGCACTGCAGCAACTGCCAGAACCACGGCAAACACTTTAGCGACTTTCTTAATGGCATTTCCGATCCAGCCAAACAGCTTTCCTAAAAACAAGCCATCAGGGTCAACGTGATTGATCGGATCGTTCTCGCAGTAGCCGTACAGGTTCAGTGATTGCGGATTGCTGAGGCTCACCGCACTCATTCCAATGGGATCAACCTGAGTGAATCGCCCTTGCGCGGAGTTGTAGAACCGATTCACCGCGTAATCCATCCCCGTCGTCGCCGACCGGTCGTAGCTGGTGAAGCGGCGGTTCGTCACCGCTCCGCTTGATTCCGCGTCCAAAGCGCGTCCGAATGGCAGCGTTGTCTGTTCCGCAACCGTGTTGCTGTTTGCGGCGTTCGTCACAAACCGCGTCCCCAGACGATCAGGGTGATGGAAGTGAGTAGCTGCGCCGGTTTCCGTCGCCAGCAAACGACCGCCCAGGTACACATAACTCTTCGACCAAGTCAGCGCCGATTGCCCGCTCGGTTCGGTGTATTCGGCGATCACCGCATCGCCATTCCAGGCGAAATAGGTCGTCGCGCTGCCCGAACCTCCGTATTCCACCTGCTTCAACCGCTGGTTGTTCGCGCCGTAGCCGTATTCCGCAATCGTCGCCGTGCCTGCCGCGTTGAGCACCTTCGCCAAACGCCCGGCGGCATCGTATTGATACTGGTTGAAGTCGCCGTTTTCCGTCTGTCCTTTCGTTTGGTTGCCCGCGTCGTCATACGTGTAATTGGCGCTGGTGATTCGATTGGTCAGCGTCTTGCCTTGCCCGTCCGTGTAACTGAGCGTGAACTGGTTGACCGAATTGCTTGCCGCCGCCGCATCCAGCCGCACAGTTCCTGCCTGCGAGCCGCCTTTTTCGACCATCGTCCGGTTGCCGTAACGGTCGTAGCTGTATTGCTGCCACCATTGCGCGTTGTTGACCGGGTCGCTGCCGCTGTTGACCTTCAACAGACGGCCCAGCGCGTCGTACTGATAATACTTGTTCTTGTTCTGGTCCAGAATGTTGGTGATGCGCGTCAGTTGGCCTGTGCGCCCGACCGTCGTGCCCGGTTTCAGGTAATCGTAGTTGAGATCAAGTTGCGCCGCACTGGCCTTGAGCACTTTCTGATTGGTCAGCAATCCGGTAGCCGGGTCATAGGTATAAGTCTCGCTCAACTGATTGCCCGCATTGCTGCCTACATTCAGCGAGGTGGTCTGGCTGGCGGCGTTATAAGCGATCAGCGAAGCAAAGGATTGACTGTCATAGGTCAATGATTTCAACCGGCTGGCTTCGTCATATGTCACCTGCACGATTTTTTGCGGCGTTCCGGTCACGCCGTATTGTTTCGGATATTTGATCTCTTTGACGCGATCAAGCGTGTCATAGAGAAATTCGCTTTCCAACGGGTAGCTCGTCCGCCCGCTGAAAGTCCGTTTTTCTTTACAGAGCCGCCCTTCGACATCATAAGTCAGAGCTACTGTGCCAGCGCCGTCGGTGATTTGTTTGATGCGGGTGAGGTCATTGCTGGTTTCGTAGGCGTAATTGACAGTTGCAGCGTCAATGATCGAGGCGGCCTGTGGCGCTCCGCTCTTGTTGTAGCTGACCGATTGCAAACGGTTGAGCGGGTCATTGTTGTAATTGAACGTGGTCACTACGCCGCGCGCATCCACGTGCTGAGTCAGATTCGAGCGTGAGTCGTAAGTGAAAACATCGCTCCATTGACCGCTGCCGACGTGCGTTCCGGCCTCATTCAACGTCGCGCTCCGTTCGGCAAGTTTTTGCCGAGTCAGGCGGCTTAACGAATCGAATTTGAAGATGCGTTCCTGATCACCCTGAATCGTTCTGGTCAGGTTGCCCAAAACGTCATATTGATATTCCGTGCGCAAACCGTTGGAGGCGACAGCCCCGCTCCCCGACGGGTCTGGTTCGATGATTTCAATCAGGCGGTTATCCCAATCGAACCTCGCCCACCGTTCGCGATTCCACTGGTCTTTTACCAACGCCGTGTTGCCTTTGCCGCCGGAAACAGCGGCGCTCGGCGCGGTCGCATCGTCGTCGTAATATCGCCGGGTGAGATATTCAGTCTGGCTGTTGATGACGGTAGTGGTTTGTGTAATCCGGTCGAGAGCGTCGTATTGATTTTCGTACCATTGCGGAGTATCGCCATAACGGTACGGTCGTGTCTGTTTCCAGACTCGGCCAAGCGCATCGAATTTTGTGTTTACGATGTCGAGCACGAGTCCTGCGCCATAAGCGACCTCGCCGTGAACGCGGCCATAACCGTCCAGGTATTTATCGCTGCCCGAACTGAGCGAACCGAGGGAATCGTATGCGCGGTCATAAACAATCAATCCGCCGTCGTCGTAAACGTGATGCGTGTAAGCTCCGGTCGGCGACCAAGTGTATTGAGGACGCGTCGTGCTGGCGTAGTACTGAGTAATCGAGGTGCGGCCATTGGTGTCGGTCGTCTGAGTGACCAGGCCGGTGTTGAAGCTGTAAACGGCGCTGGTTGTGTTTTGCAGATTGGGATCGGACGGCGAGCCGCTTTTCTGGTTTTCCGGCCAAGCGAACTGCGTGTTGATCGTGTAAGTGAAGCTGGATTGTTCGCAGCAGGCGGTCGAGGCAGTGCGCAAATTGCCAGTCTTGTCGTAAGCGCGAGTTTCTGTAATCGCGCCGTTCAAACTAAGAGCGTCCGCAAACCGTTTTACTTCGGTCACTAAACCTCGCTTGTCGGTCGCCGGATCATAATCGTAAACCCAGTTGCACTGATATTCGTAATCCTGCAACTGTTCGTTCCAAACCCAGCCGCAGTTCTGATAGCCGGGATCGTAAGGATCGTAAATAAGGCTGTGCTGCGTGACGTTCGGCGCGTCGGCCAGCGTGCCGCCGTCATAAAGGTATTCCGTGCGGGCGATGCGATTGCCGGCAGCGTCGCGGACTTCGGTATTTTTGACAAGGTTGAAAATATGCCGGTTGATGTAACCGGATGAGTTTTCATATTCGTTGACGGTCTTCCGGTAAAGATTTCCATCGTAATCATACTCCTTCGTTTCAGTCACCTGATTGTATGACGAACCGTAGGTAAACGAAGTCAGGCGCGGCGTTTGGTTTGGCCGGTAATAAGTGTGCGTGAATGACGGGCGGGGAGATGAGTATGCGCCTTGTTCCCAAGTGACGGATGATGCTCGCAATCCCGGATCGTTGTATTCGCAGTTCATCCCGTTGGTGCAGATTTTGTCGTAAAAAACCAGACCATCCTGATAATTACCCGGCAGGATGTAGGCATACTGGACGTGCTTAGTTCCATCCGGTCTGGTTATGGTTGTGCGGCGACGGGCGTTCGATGTTTCTTCAACCACACTGAATGCAGTTACGGCCCAGCCATTTGTAATCCCCGGCGCGCCGGGATCCATCCCGGCCCATTGTTCTTTCATTTCCGTATAAGTCGGGGCGTCAGTCAACGTGTAGTCGGGGTTTTGCGGATAATTGTAAGCAACTTCGCGTGATATTGTCCCTGCGGTGATCGTTCCCTGACTGGTCACGGCCGCACCGCTGAAGGTCATCCCACGATGTTCAATAATGCGCCTGAGCATGCCATAGCTCGAATAAGAATCGTTTTCGCCAAACCAATAGCCGGTCGCGGTGGCTGGGTAGTAGATGGCTTTGACCAGCCAGACTGTCCCAGTGCGCACCTTTGGCGTTGGATTTGTCGTGTAGTTGTAGCTGAGCGTATGTTGCTGGTATTGCAGCCGAACAAGCTCGCGCGTCGTTCCTGTGTTGAAACCGGGAGCGGTAATCGCCGTGAGCAGGTTGTTCGAGTCGTAATGGAATTGGACTACGCGGCCTAAAGTTTCGGTGACGGTGTTGATGCGCGGCCCTTGATTATTGACGTAGGTGATTGTGGTGTAATTGCCGTTTGGATCGAGAATCTGCGTCGGATAGACGGCATTATCGCCCGATGCACCGTATGTGATTATTGTCCCATTGGCCAACTTCACCGAAGCGTAACTCGGCACACCCTGAACACTGCCGGAAACGAAATAGTCAATGAACGTTCCATCAACGGTGTAACCGTTGAATTGCTGCCAGCTATACCCGCCACTGCTGTAATTGTTGACGGTTCCGGTATAACCGTGCCGGGTGCCGTCAACATCAATCATCATATAACCCGATGATGTACCCATGCTGATAATCTTCCCGAAACCTAAGGACCAGCCAGGTGCGGGCCAATCACGATCAATGTCGAAAGTGATTTCTGACCCGGCTTTATGCCAGACGCGGGAGTTATAGCTGAGTGCTAAGGATAGATCTATCCCACGTCCATCGAGGCCAAACACTGGGGCAGAAAATTGAAAGTTACCGCTCCCCGCGCCGCCATCAGCTGAATGCCCTGGCATATCGCCCCGCTCCGCGCCGCTATCATCAGCGGTCATGTAATTGTTGTCATTCCAACCATAAGGATCACCAGATTGAAACAACATTGGCGCGCGCGTTATCGCACTCTTTGTGGCCCTCAAAGCCGTTGCAGACTTACCCGCGTATGCCATTTTGCCTTGGAGGGTTCGGTTACTTGGCTTCAAGTATGAAGTTTGCGATGTTCGAATTGGTAAATCACGCGTTGAAGTTGGTTTGGTGTGTGTGGGATCGCCTTTTTTCGAATCTGGTTTGATAGTTGCGCCAACCACAGTCACCTTGGTGTGCGTCCGACGACCAGCGCCTTCAACACGAATGTTGTACTTTCCAGCGACAGGGGACGCAAAAACTCCCCGCGGTGAGATGCTCATTTCGCGGCCACGGCCTTCATCATTGCCGCTCCACTTGAACTGTACTCCGCCAATTGGATTGTTGTTCTGGTCATAAGCAATGGCGGAAAAAGTTATTGGTTCGCCGGTTGGAACGATCGCATTATCAGGAAAAATTTGAATTCGGAAGACACGAGCGTTTCGCTCTTCTTGTGTTTCCTGCTGTTTAGGATTCGGTTTGGTTGGCTTATCAGAGATTTTCCCTTGAATTGCTGCCAAGGCGGTCATCCAGCCATTTGCATACAGCCAAAAACGCGCATCCTGCCATGTTGTAGCGGCAGCGCCCACTAGCATTTGTGGCATTTGCGGAGCGGCCAGCAGTTGGTTTGAAATCAATACGAGAATCAAAACGATGCTTACTGCACGTTTTAGAGAGGAATGTAATACCGAGCCAGGGGCGATGATTTTAGTTTTTGACATATCAAACTCCTAGTTGATTGCTGACAGCCTTCGGAGCTAGGATGTTTGCGGTTCAGGCAGTGCATCGCAAAGCTGCCGTCAGGTAGTCAGTAAATGCATTGTCGCCATAACCCTGTCGTCACCGGCCAGTGATGACAGGGTTTTTGCACTCTCTCAGGCAAAAACCAGAACGGGGCAAAGCCGCTTTTGCCTGATGACGAAACTCAATTCAAAAACAACGGGAAATGGTTGGCAGTTGTCGGTTGAGGAAAACCGGGAATTCAACTATCAAATCAGAAGGGCTTTGTGTATTTTCTTGCAGTTTTTTTTGAGAAAACGAATATTACCTCCCCCGCCCCTGCATTATCAAGAGAAAAATTCTACACTTTTAGCAACGATAAGCTATTGTAATTTTTCTACATCTGGCACAGGACAACATCTCTTACAGAACCTCCCTCATAATTGAAGTCGAAGATGGCAGGGTCGTAACCAAAGCGCTTTCTTTCCACCAACGGAGCGCTAACGCGCCAAGCCTGCCGATGGCGAGGTTGTGTGGGAATGTCATTGCGCCTTCGCGCGCCAAACGCAAAGCCGTCGCGCGTCCGATTTCGCCGCCGCCGCCGGTCACAATCGCTATCTGGTTGGCAAATCGCATTCTGGACTCCCGCAAAGTAAAAAATTGCGTGGTGAACAGAAAGCCATTCACAGCGAGCATTCTGTTCACCACGTCTATTCTGCCTTCGGTTGAAGCTTAGGGCATTGTTTTCTCTTTTGTGATGCCCGGCCAGTCATCCGTGCGGAAGGGCACGGCAGGCAACCCTTCTTTGTTGTACAAATTGCATTCCGGGAATTTCGCCCAGCCGTATCGTACGGCAACCGGTTTGGCGACGTCCGGGCTGCTGACTTCGATGCGTTTGCCTTTCAGCTCTGCTTTCGCGGCGTGCCAGACTTTGTCTTCGCCCGCGATCAAAAAGCCTTTTAGTTCGCCGCCGCGCGCTTCCAAACCGCTGCCCGTGTGTTTGAAGCTGAGCACGGCCTTGTTGCCGCTCAGCTTCAGCTTGTCGAATACGGGGCCGGAAAACACCAGCTTTTCGCCGTAAGCCACCGAACGCGCCGCCAGCGCCAACCGTGCGCCGACCGGTTGTTTGTTGCGCGGGTGAATGTCGCTGATGTTGCCGACATCAATCGCCAGGGCCATGCCCGTGTTGGGCGAAGCCGTCAGCGTCATTGTTTGGGCTTCGCGCAATTCGGCCCAATCACTGTCGCCGAGTTTCGGCCCGTTCGGACCAAATGCCGCCAGTTGCACAAACAAAAAGGGGAAATCGCCTTGCCCCCAATCCGCGCGCCAGTTGCGGATCATCGCCGGAAACAACCGGCGATACTGATACGCGCGTGACGCATTGGATTCGCCCTGATACCAGATCGCGCCTTTGATTGCATAAGGCAACAGCGGCGCAACCATGCCGTTATACAACCCGGCTGGCAGCCAGGGTTTGCCCGGCGCGCGTGGCGCTTCTTTGCCTTCGGCCTTGGCTTTTTCGGCGTCTTCTTTGTATTTCGCCAGCGCCTTTTCGTAACGCTCCATCAGTTTGGTGTAGTTGGCAAAAAAGCCGTTGTATTCACTGTCCGCTTTGAGCGCTTCCGGATTCATCCACGATTCGGCGGGCGAACCGCCCACGGCGTTGTTGATCAAACCGACGGGCACATTGCGCGCTTTGTGCAGGTCGCGTCCGAAAAAGTAACCGACCGCCGAAAACGCCGCGACGCTTTCCGGGCCGCATTCTTTCCACGCGCCTTTGACGTCTTTGGCAGGCGCTTCGACTTCGGCGCGCGCGACCGTGAACAGGCGAATCTGCGGATATTTGGCATTGGCGATTTCGGTGTCGGCGTTATCGGTCTGGCGCAAACGCCATTCCATGTTCGATTGGCCGCTGCACACCCAGACTTCGCCGACCAACACATTTTTCATTTCGATGGTGTTTTTGCCGCGAATGGTCAGCGCATACGGCCCACCGGCTTTGAGGGGTTTTAACCGCAACAGCCATTTGCCGTCTTTAGCTGTGGCTGAAACTTTCTGGCCCTGCATTTCGACGGTCACAACTTCGCCGTCGTCGGCCCAGCCCCAGAACGGCACATCCATGTTTTGCTGTAAGACCATGCCGTCAGAAATCACGGCCGGCAGTTTGACATCCGCCCGCGCCACGACAGCAACAAACGCAAGCACAAACAACGAAAGAAAGAATCTACGCATTTGGGTGTTCCTCTTTACGGTTGGACGAATTTGATGAGCGAAACCAAGCCGCAAACAGCTTGGCGCAATGTTGGGCAAACGGCTCAACCGACCATCGGTCGAGCCGGAAAAACAATTACCGCGTCGGCTCAAAGAATTTCGCGCGCATCACCGACGCGACGCGTTACGCGCTGACGATCCAGATACTCCAACAGCGGAATCGCATACTTGCGCGAAATCCCGGTCAAATCCTTAAACGCGCCGACATCCAGTTTTGCGCCGTGTTGCGCCTTGTATTGCTGCAACGTGGGGCGCAAAGCTTCGAGCGCTTGCCGGTGAAAAATCAATTCCGCCACGCGCACCAGTTCGCCGCTGTTGATCAGCATTTGCGCAAAACGTTGTGCCCGTTGCTGGTCAATACCAAATTGCGGCGCGGCCTGGGCGATGGCGTCTTCCAACGACATCGGCTGCAACCCGGCGCGCGCAAACACGTCGGCCAGGTGGTCTTTGGCAGCTTGCTCTTCGGCAGACAGCGCCACGCGATGCGTAGCCAGGCGAAGCAAATCTTTTTCAGCCACGACTTCGTTGCGTTCTGCCAATTGCGCAATCACCGCGCGAAAGATCTCAGGCGCAAGGTGCGCAAAGATTTTCTCGCGTATTTCTTCGCGGCCCATTCCGGCGGCCAATGGCTGTTTCTGGTGAAACGTTTTGAGCTGCGCGCGTACTTGTTTGGCCAATTCGTCAAATGCGGTGCGCGCCAGCAAAAACAACGGCGTGCTGGTCACCGCCACCGCGCGACGGGCTTTCAGTGCCGCCTCTGCCGCCTGTTTGATCACGGCATCGGGCGCGCCGCTGCGCGCGGCAATGTGCGCGTGCGTCAGGCCATGTTCACCTGCCATTTCAATTAACAGCGCGATGCGCTCGTGTTCATCAGCCGCGCGCAAGTTGCCGAGCTGAGCAACGACCTGCGCGCCGTCACGCCAGCGATGTTTGCGTGGCAAAGCGTCAACCACGACACCGCCGCCGATGGTGATCGTCGGCGAATAGCTGCGCACAATGAAATGATCGCCGGGTAAGGCCAGCACGGGCGCTTCCAGACGCAGTTGCGCAAAACACGATCCGCCCGCAGCCAATTCGCTCTGGCCCAGCAACACCACGCGCGCCAGGACTTCAGCCGTACCGAGGTGCAAATGCACGCGCGCGCGCGAACGCAATGTGCGCGGCGCAGACGGCAGCAATTGCAACCGCACATCGAGCATCGAAGTCGCCTGTAACCGGCCCGCAGGCACAAGCACCTGTCCGCGCGTGATTTCGGCAACTTCCAGGCCCTGTACGTTGATG
Organism: Acidobacteriota bacterium; assembly: GCA_016789605.1. Classification (GTDB taxonomy): domain Bacteria; phylum Acidobacteriota; class Blastocatellia; order RBC074; family RBC074; genus RBC074. The sequence continues at coordinate 10,668 of JAEUQO010000214.1, read as the reverse complement.
GCCGTGCGTTCGCCGGCGCGCGCCGTTTGGGTGGTTTGCCCGTGTACTTGCAAACTGCGCGCACGTGTGCGGCGTCCGTCAGCGGGCAGCAACTCCAATTCGTCTCCAGCTTGAATTTGCCCGGCGATCAGTGTTCCGGTCACGACCGTGCCAAATCCTTTGATCGTAAAGACGCGGTCAATGGGCAATCGTGCCACGGCTTCGTCGTCGCGCAATTGCACGCGTGCCGCCAACGTCGCCAGCGTTCGTTTCAACTCTTCGATTCCCTGCCCTGACCGCGCACTGACGCGCACAACTGGCGCTTCGGCCAAAAACGATCCGGCGACAAATTCGCGCACTTCGGCTTCGACCAGATCGGCAAATTCTTCTTCGACCAGATCGGTTTTGGTGATGACGATCAAACCGGCTTTGACTTCGAGCAGGCGGCAGATGTCGAAATGCTCGCGCGTTTGCGGCATCACGCTTTCGTCGGCGGCCACGACGAGCATGACCAGATCAATGCCGTGCGCGCCGGCCAGCATGTTTTTGACGAAGCGTTCGTGCCCCGGCACGTCCACAAAGCCGAAATGCACGTCGCCGACGGTCAGGTCGGCAAACCCGATGTCTATCGTAATGCCGCGTTCCTGTTCCTCTTTCCAGCGATCGGTATTGACGCCCGTCAGCGCTTTGACGAGCGAAGTTTTGCCGTGATCAATGTGGCCTGCTGTGCCGACGATGATGCGTTTCATGAAGACTCTGGAAGATTCTGATAATTGTCGGGAAATTCTGCGTGTTTTGCGTGGGCAGGATTTCAGGAAACGCTGCCGAAGGCAAGTCATCGTCGCAGGGATTTTCTCTGGCTGTGCGTGAAAAGGAATTCGCCGTGCGCGGTGGTGAAGACAGAAAAGCGCCAGGATGCACTGGCCAATCAGAACCGGCTTGATCCTGCCCAGCGCTTCGTCAACAATAAGGCGCGCATTCCCCTCTAAAGCTCAGAAGTACGCTAGCAATGCACGGATGAATCCAACGATGACCGAACCGACACCGCCTGTACCTCGTCCACGCCGCTCTTGGCAAAAGCGTTTTCTTTTGTTGAGCGCGGCGTTGTTATTGCTCCTGGCCTTGGCTGGGCTGGTCGTGTGGCAATACCTGCGCTCGGAAAACTTCAACCAATATGTTGTCGCCCAAATCAAAGCCAAGCTGTTGGAATTCGGCTTGCGCGGCGAAGTGGGCGGATTTGGCATTTCGTGGGATTCGCGCACGGCACGGTTGCGCGATGTCAAAGTGTATAACCAGCAAACTGGGCAACTGGTCGCAACCCTGAAAAGCGCAATCATTACCGGGGATATGCGCGATCCATTCGCGCCCAAATTGAGCCGCGAACTCGTCTTTAGCAAACTGGAGCTGGACGGCGCCGAGCTGTTTTATGAAGTAGACGAACAGGGACGCACCAATCTGGACGGATTGCGTAATGCGCCTTCTACTTCCAAAGCACTGACATTCGACACAACGCAATTGCTCACGTCGCTGGCCAACGGCGCTATTCACGTCAAAGACCGCCAACACAATCTGTCGGCGGATATCACACAGTTGCAAGCCACAGCGCAGCCGTTGCCGCAAAACGCCCAGGCGATGAACATTCGGCTGAATACGACCTCGGGCAACGTCAGCTATCAGGATCGTCAGGCGGCGCTCAAGGAGCTTTCTCTGGCGGCGCGTGTCAATGATGCGGGCGCGGATATCGAATCGCTGGCGCTGAAAACCTCGCTCGGCGACCTTGACGCAAACGGCAAACTGACCGATTGGGCTGCGCTGCGTTATGCCCTTGCTTACGAAGCCAACGCCAACCTGACAGAAATCGGGCGGACGTTTTTGCCCGGCGAAACGCTCACCGGAGCGCTGGCAAGCAAAGGCCGCGTCGAAGGCAAACTGGCCGAGTATCAGCTCAGCGCCAACGTCAACGCCGACGATTTGCAAATCACCACCGTGCGGTTGCGCAACGTGCAAATCCCGCAACTGGCATTGACCGGCAACGGCGCACAAGGCAGTTTCAGCACGCCGCAAGTTCGCGCCGGATCACTTGCCGTAGACATTGTCACCATCAACAACATCGCGCTTAATCAGCTCAAAGGCGAATTCAAAGACGCACAAACCAAAATTACCGTCCCGTCCGCCAATGTCGCCACGGTCGCCTGGCCTGAAAGCACGCTGTCGAATTTGTCGCTGGCTGAACTGGTGGCTGACGTCAACGGCGCAAAATACGAAATCAATGCCGCCGCCAGATTGCCGCAAGGTTCCATCAACGGCGCGGCGCTCAACGATTTCACTGCCAAAGCCAAATTTGACAACACGGCGCTTTACGTCACCGAAGCCAAAGGAAATCTGTTTGGCGGCACGGCGCAAGCCGATTACACCTTGCCGCTGGCGCGTGGCGCGGCCATGCAACTCAAAGCCAGTTTTGCCGACGTACAAACCAGCGACGTGTTGACGCTGTTGAAATTCACCGACGTTCCCGTCACCGGCAAAGCCAACGGCGAAGCCGAGCTTTCCTGGTTGGGCAAAAACCTCAACAGCATCCGGGGCAACGCCAAAGTGCATTTCGCGGGTCAGGCACAACCCAGCAGCGACGCCTTTCCGCTCAACGGTGATATTGCCGTCATCGCCGAAAACGGCGCAGTCAGTTTTCAGCAACTGCAATTGACGACCGATGCCACCAAATTGATTGCCAACGGCCAACTCGCGTTTGACGGACAATCTGATTTGCGCGTTCTGCTCACGTCGAGCCGCGCCGAACAATTGCTGCAACTGGCGCGTGCGTTTCCCGACGCGCGTCCGTTCATCGAACAAAACGAACCGCAACTGATCGGCGATTTGAAATTCGAAGGCACCGTCACCGGCAAATATGATCAAGCCGTCGTCGAAGGCGAATTGCGCGCCGCAACCGTCGGGTTGCGCGATGCATTGCTCGGTGCGCTTTCTGGTCACATATGGTTGTCGCCCCAAGAAGCGCGCGTCAGCAACGGTTTGCTGGCCGCGTCAAATGGCGGAACAGCCAAATTTGAACTGGCCGCGCCGCTCGATCCCAAAGCCCAAACCGGCACGCTCAACGCCACGCTTGAGCGAATTGATTTGGAGGCCATTCTCGCCGCAGTCGGCGCTCCGGACGTCAACGATTTTGTCAGCGGCGTTGTATCAGGCAACGCCCAGTTGAGCGGCTTGCCCGGTGCGCTCAAAGGCCAGGCGCAAATTGCGTTGCTGGAAGGCCGCATCGCCGACCAGCCTGCGGAACTGGCGCAAGCGCAGTTAAAATTCGACAGCGAAACCGCGCGCCTGGAACAACTCGAAGTCAAATTGCCACAAAGCCGCATCACCGCAGAAGGTTCGTTGCGGATGGCGGATTATTCGTTCCAGTTGCACAGCAAAGCCGATCAGGTCGGACTGGAAAGTTTGGCGCAGGCTCTGGCCAAAGATGGTGAATTGAAAAACACGCGCATCGAGGGCACTGCGGACGCTGATCTGGTCGTCACCGGCAAAATTCTGACGGGCAAAAAACCCGACCTGGATTGGGAATCGCTGCAACTAACGTTTCTGGCGCAAGGCCAACACGTCAAGGTTAATGGCCGTGACACAGGCGAATTGAGGCTCGCCGCCAAAACCAGCCCCGGCGGACGGTTAGACATCAGTCTGGTGACGGGCATCCTTGCCACGTTGAATCCAGCCGACAAAGGCCGCACCGAAGCGTTGACCGGCAGCATCGAATTGCGTCAGCCGGGTCGCCCCATCACCTTGAGCAGCAAACTGGATGATTTGAAAGTTGCGCCATTGCTCGAAATTTTCGCGCCGGGTTTGAGCAACACATTGGCCGGAAGCCTGGACGGTACGCTGCAACTCTCTGGCCCAACCGTTGACCCAAACGGCAATTCCGCGTTCGACAAATTGCGCGGCACACTGACGCTGACTGATTTGGCGTTGACGCTGGCTGAAACGCCAGTGCAAATCACCGCGCCCGTCACGATCACCTTTGCCAACCAACAAATCACGCTGCCCGACACGCCCGTCGTTTGGCAGGGCGTAGACGTGCACATCGGCGGCGTCGTTGGTTTGACTGACGCGGCGGCCATGAATTTCGCGCTCAATGGCACAGTCAATTTTGACCGCATGTCGCCGCTTTCCACCGATACGCTGTTGTTTGGCAAAGCGACGATTGATGCCAAATTGCAGGGCAGCGCCGAAGCGCCCAAGCTCAGCGGTCAGGTAAACGTCACCAATTTCGGCCTCTCGTCCGGCACCATTCCTATTTATTTTTCGGCAGGCACGGGACGCCTGACGCTCGCGGACGATCAGCTCAAGCTGGAAAAATTCACGGCCAAGGCCAACGACGGCAATATCGAAATCAGCGGCACAACCAAACTGGCGCAATTGCTGCCCAGCGAATGGCGCTATGAATTGAAAGCCGACAACGTAGATTTCATCTATCAGGAATTGAGCGCCACGGTAAACGGTTCGCTGACGCTGACTGGCACACCGCAAGGCCAATCGCTGGCGGGAACGTTGACCGTGCCCCAGGCTGAATATGACACCTCCATTGATCTGGACAATTTGCTGGCGGGTGGCAGCGGCAACGGCACCAACGGTTTCGGTGATTTCGGCGGCGGCGGAACCCAGAGCTTGGCCATCCCTCCGGTCAGTTTGGCAGTACGCATCTCTGCGCCTGATTCGTTGATCGTGCGCGGCGAACAGGTCAATGCCGTAGGCTCTGCGCTGTTGACGCTCAACGGTTCGCTCAACGATCCGAATCTGACGGGACGCATTGAATCCGACGGCGGTTTGGTGCGGTTTCGCGGTCAACGGTATGAAATCACGCGCGGCGCGCTGGATTTGCCGCCGGGCGGCAATGCCACGCCGGTGCTCGACCTGCTCGCCGAAGGCGAAGTCAGCGGTTATCGCGTGTACATCGGTTTTGTCGGACAGATTGACGAACTCGAATTGACGCTGACGACCGAACCGCAACTGGCGCGCACGGAAATCCTTTCGCTGATCACGACGGGCCGCACCGAAGGCAGTTCGCTGGCAGGACAAGACCCGCTGCTTTCTGGCGTAGGCGCAGCAGCGTCGTTGATCTCTTCGGGCTTGATCTCAAAACCGACAGAGCAGTTGCTGGGTTTGAGCCGGTTCCAGATTGATCCGGTCATTCGCCCCAACGCCAACCCGGCGGCGCGTCTGACCGTGGGGCAACAATTGTCGCGCGATTTTTACCTGAGCTATTCGACCAATCTCGCCACGGAACAAGACCAAACGGCGTTGGCTGAATACACATTGTCAAATCGCTTTTCGGCGCTGGCCACGTTCACGCAAGGCGGCAGTTCTGCCCGGCAGCTAACACGCGACAATGTGTTGACCATCGAATTGCGCGGACGGCAACGATTCGCGCTGGGCTTCAAACCAGAACAGACAACACCAGCCAATGCCGATCCGCGCGACGCGTTGGCGCGCATCACCCGCGCCAAATTGCCGCAAGCCCTGGTCGAAGTCAGCCCGGTGCCGGATTTGAAATTCAGCAAAATCAGATTGCGCGAATTATTGCCGGTCATGACGCAAGGGTATAGCCAATCGCTGCGGCGTTTGGGCGAGCGGCGTTTGCGCGAATATCTGCAGGAACATGGATACTTTTTTGCCGAAGTCAGTTCGCGTTGTGTGCCCGAAAATTGCGAAGGCGAAAAGCTGCAACTCTTTTACGACATCACGCCCAACACGGTGTACGACCTGAAAGAAATCCGCCTGGAAGGCACGCAGGTGCTCAAATTTGCAGACGTTGCGGGCGAGTTGCAATCGCAACCGGCCAGTCAGGTGGGCGGTGTTCCCTTCTTGAAAGACCTGCCGTTGATCGGCGGATATGTGCGCGGCCTGACCAGCAGTGAGCGATTGAACAGCGACGAAGAAACCATTCGCCGCAAGTTGGTGGACATCGGGTTTCGCAGTGCGCGCGTCAAATCGCGTCTGGCCGTCAAACCCGACAACGACGAATTGATCGTCATTTTCGCCGTCGAAGAAGGCGTGCAATCCGATATCGGTGACGTCGTCGTGCGCGGCAATACCATCGTGGATGCCCGCGAATTGCGCGACGCCGTGCCCATCAAACCCGGCGAAGCGTTCTCTTACACACGCGCACGCGGCGGCGCACAATTGATTCGCCAGCGTTACGCCGAACTCGGTTTTTTGGAAGCCAACGCCGAATTGCAAATCGTCGAACTCGATGCTGATAGCGTGCAGTTGGTGTATCAAGTCAGCGAAGGCGAACGCGCCGTCGTCAGCGAAATCGAAATCAATGGCACAACCAAAACCGGCAAAGGCTGGGTGCGGCGTTATTTTGACTTCAAGCCGGGCGATATTTTGACGCCCGCCAAAATTCGCCAGACGCAACGCAATCTCTATGCAACCAACGCCTTTCGCGAAGTCAACGTGAAAGCCGAAGCCTTGGCGGGCGGCGACGGCGCGGCGCACAAAGTTCAGCTCAACGTGACAGAAGCCAAACCGCTGTTGTTTGTGTATGGCCTGGGCTATTCCAGCGACGACGGCGCACGCGGGTTGATGGAAATCGCCAACACCAATCTGGGCGGTTCGCTTGATTCGCTGACGTTGCGCTTACGCGCCAGCGGACGTGATCAATTTGCGCAATTGGCGTTTACCGATTTGCGGCCTTTCGGCACGCGCCTGCCGACGACGATTTCCACCTCGTATAACCGCACCTCAAACCTGCGCCCTTTCGTGCGCCAACGCGTGCTCGACAACGGCGTCGCCAAAGACGACCCGAACGCGCGCGCCTTTGGGTTGGAACGTTTCGCCGCCTTCATCCAGACCGAACGCAAACTGGCGGATCGCACGTCAGTGCGGTTGCGTTACAACTTTGAGCGAGCCAATTTGCTCAACGTCAGCGGCTTGCCTTCGACTGAAATCACACGCAACGAAGGCGCGATCCGTCTGGGCGCGTTCTCTGCCGGTTTGACACACGACACGCGCGATAGCGTGCTCAACCCGACGCGCGGACAACTGTTCAGCGCCGACCATTCGCTGGCGGCCAAATTCCTGGGCGGCAACGAATCGTTCAACAAATTCTTTGGCACGTACCAGACCTATCACACGTTCTCGCCATTCACCCCGGTGCTCGGCAACGTGACGCTGGCGTTTTCGGGACGCGTGGGACTGGCGGCCAATTACCGCAACACAGACCGCGACCGTGACGGGCAAATCAGCGACAGCGAACAACGTTTGCCCATCAGCGAACGATTCTTTTCTGGTGGCGCAACCACGTTGCGCGGCTTCCGCTTTGAAACCGCAGGCCCACAGGCGTTGCTGGGGCTGGCAACCGATGCGGGCAGTTGCGCTGATCCCAACCGCGATCCGTCAGTGCCCTGCGGCTTGCCGACGTTGGTGCCCATCGGCGGCGATGCGCTGGCGATTTTCAATTTTGAATTGCGCTATCCCCTATCCCAACGTTTGCGACTGGTGCCGTTTTACGATGTGGGCAATGTCTTTCGCCGCGTACACGACATACGTTTCAGCAACATGACCAACACTGTGGGTCTGGGTTTGCGCATCAACACGCCACTGGGGCCGATTGGCGTGGATTACGGATTCTTGCTTGATCCGCCTGCGTATCAGGTTGCGCCCGGCAGTTTCTTGCGCCAACCGCGCGGAGCGTTTCATATCCGGTTCGGCCAGTCGTTCTAACGCTGGCATTTACAAGCAAAGCGGGATGCATTATCTATCCCGTGCGCTTGACTCTCATCATCACAAAACAAACACTTTGTTTGATCTGCAAGACCGAACAACCGATTACCGCACCTTGGTGGCTGGTTGTTGGTCAGTTTTGCTGTGGCATTGAATTGAACGCTGAGGAAACCCCATGAACAAATTTTGTATGCATTGCGGCGCAGCACTGAATGAGAACGCGCGCTTTTGCAACAAGTGCGGTACGCCGATCGCCCCGACGCAACCGACACAGGCGACGCCGCCGGTTGAACCGCCAACGATGAAGTATCAAACGCCGCCGGGCGTTACGGACCAACCACGCTATGGTGCGCCACCGCCGCAAATGCCCTATCAAGCGCCGCATCAGGTTCCCTATCAACCGCAGATAGGACAAAGCGATCTGAAAGGCAACGTGGCCGCGATGCTCACCTATCCGTTGCTGTTTGTTACCGGCATTTTGTTTTTGGTGCTGGCGCCCTATAACAAAGATCGCTTCATACGCTTCCACGCCTATCAATCCATCTTCTTTACGGTCGCCTTGTTCATCCTGAACATTGCGCTTGGCATTGCTTCGATCGTTCTGCCCTGGTTTCTGGAAAACATGCTCTACGGCGGACTGCGCTTGCTGGGGCTGGCTGGCATCGTGTGGCTGATGTATGAAGCCTATCAAGGAAAGAGCACCAAATTGCCGGTGGTCGGGGATTGGGCCGAACAACAGGCGCGGAAGTAAGGCGAATGGCAGCGGCAACGAGGCCCCCGCGCATTGGTTTCACACCGAGCGTGATGTTATTTTATAGCCCTTCCGCAAACTATCCCCGACAGCAAATTCGCTGGAAAGATGTGACCTATGTTGTGCAAACCAATCTTGCTGTTGTTGCTAAATTGCGCGCTGGCATTTGCGCAAATGCAAAAATCCGACGAACTGAAATTGCCGGGTCAATTGAGCGAGACGGAAGCCCAAGCCATGTTGCGCGAGCGTAACGCCAAACCGCATGTCGAAACAGCCTTGCGCCTGGCGGTCACCCGCTTGACCAGCGCCCTGAAAAACACCCAGGAACATCACTATCAAGCCGCCGCACAAGATGTGGACGTCTATACGGCCCTGGTGCTCTATGCTGACGCCTATACGCGCCAGTTGCCTGCCAACCAGAACAAAGACCGCAATCACTGTTTCAAAAAACTCGAACAGATCATCTTCAAACAGACGCGCACCATGGAAACGGTTCAACGCGAATTGCCCTATGAATATCGCGATGCCGCGTTGGTTAAATTCAGCGATGTGCGCAAGGTGCGCGTGCGTGCGCTGGATGCCCTGCTGGGAGGCGGCAAAATCATCAACTCTTCCAACGAATAGCCGGTGAAACGCGGGCAGTCACTGCAATGCACTGCGCCTTGCGGTGATTGCCCGCCTGACCACCGGCCTCTGACACTTCGCTGCCGCCCATGATCAAGACGCTGGTTCTCGAACGCCATAACAAATCCTTCACGCATTCTGACGATCCCAATCTCATCAATCAGTTTTGCAATCGGCCGGGCAATGTCGTCTGGGTCAATGTGCCAAATCCTGACGGCAAGGACTTCGACGATCTGGCGCGCGAATTCAATTTCCACCCGCTCGCCATCGAAGATTGCAAGCACGGCCATCAGCGGCCCAAGATTGACGAGTATCAAGGCTATTACTTCATGGTGTTGTATGAAGCGGAACTCGATGCGGAAAACGGCCTGGAATTGCGCGAGCTGAACATCTTTCTGGGGGAAAACTATCTGGTCACCGTGCACAGCCAGCCGATTCGCGCGCTTGAAACCGCTGAGCGGCTGTGGCGTGGCTGGACGGATCTGGCCGAGCGACGCACGGGGCTGATCACGTATCTGCTGGTAGATTCCATCGTAGACAATTACATGCCTTTGCTCGATAAATTGTCTGATCGCATCGAGGAGTTGGAGGAAAAGATTTTCGAAGATTTTCAGCCCGATGCGCTGCAGGAAATTTTTCAGATCAAAAAGCAGTTGCTCTTTTTGCGACGGGCCGTTGTGCCGTTACGCGATGTGTTCAATACGTTGTTGCGGCGCGAACAACCGATCTTTTCGCGTGAAACGATGGTCTACTTTCAGGACGTTTATGACCATCTCATTCGCGTCGCCGACATGATTGATACGCTGCGCGATTTGATCGCTGCCACGATGGACGCCTATCTGTCGGTGTCGGGCAACCGCATGAATGTCGTGATGAAGACGCTGACTTCGATTTCGACCATCCTGATGTCCGTCACATTGATTGCAGGCATTTATGGCATGAATTTCAGCTTCATGCCTGAACTGGGCTGGCGATACGGTTACACAGGCGCGCTGGTGGCGATGCTGGTGGTCGCGCTGGCGCTTTACTTTTACTTCCGCAAAATCAAATGGCTGTAAAACAGAAAAAACTGGCGCAACGATTGCGCAAACGGTTGCGCAAGGTTGTGCGTGGCGGCACGACGCGTTTGCGAAACACCGGGCCGCAGGTTGGTCCAGCCGCAGCCAATGACGCCACGCCACCTGTCAACAACGAAGGCGTTCTGCGCTTAAACAACAACCAACTGCGTGTCCCGACTGCGCTGGCTGAAGCAGGCGAACGACATCACGATCACTGGTGGCCCAGCACCCTCGTCATGGTGCTGACAGCGCTGGCAGTGGCCTTCATTTTCATCATCACGTGGTTTGTCGCGCAGATGCCAACCAAATGACAGCTACCGTGGTTTCGCCTTTGCGTCCAGTTCCGCCAACTTGAACCTCACACTGACGACATATGGCGGCTGTGCCTCTTGCCAATGTCCGTACGTCGTCGTCACCAACGTGCCATCGCGCAACACTTCAACGCCGGGATAGGCACAATCGGCATTCCAACCTTTGGCATTCGGATAGTTTTTCATCAGCCGCACGCGATATTGACCTTCGCGGCCT